>NZ_VMLY01000001.1:0-347855 GCF_013276905.1 Streptococcus sp. 3109
TCTTATCTACAACCTCAAAATTGTGTTTTGAGCAACCTTCGGTTAGCTTCCTAGTTTGCTCTTTGATTTTCATTGAGCTTACATTTTATAGGAGCGCATTATTTTGCTTTTGCTGCGTACTCTTCGTTACGTTTGATCATTTGTTTTCTGTACCATGCAAAGATACCGATATAGAATACAAGGAAGACTACAGCACCAAGGATTGCTTTGATATCACCTGTTGTAGTGTTACCAATTGTCCAACCAAGAAGTTTTTCGATTGGTCCTTCAAGAGTTGAGTGAGTAATCAATTGAGTTTCACTCACACCTGCTGGGAAAGCACCTACACCTTTAGCAAGTTCTGTTGCAAATGGTGCAATAAGTGTACCTGAAAGAAGGAAGAGTGGCAACAAGAGTGTTCCGAAAATGATCATACGGAGCAATTTACCACGAGTTACAACCAAGAGAGCTGGAGTAACACCCATAGCGATGATACCTGCAAGTGGCAAGATACCATTTCCGACTTTTGAAAGAAGCACCGCTTCAACCAACATAATTGGTGCAAGTACGTTGGCACAAGCCCAGATTTCAGCACGACCAGCGATGAATGGCCAGTCAAGACCGATGTTGAATTTACGTCCTTGAAGACGTTTAGTAGCAACGTTTGTAATACCTTGTGATAGTGGTTCTACGGCTGCGATGAACCATGAACCGATAAGTGAGAAGAGTTCCAAAGATACACCGGCAGTCAAACCAAGAGACAACCATCCTCTGATAACAAGACGCCATTTATCTGCATCTACAACCCCTTCAATTGGATGTGGAGTTCCCATAATACCGATAACGATACCAAGAATGAAACCGATGAAGAATTTAGAACCCCAGAAACCGATTTTCTTGTTCAATTTAGCAGCATCAAAGTCATATTTATCAAGTCCTGGGAAGAATTTTTCAAAAATCTTATCCAAAACCATGATAACTGGGTTCATCATGTAGTTCATGTGAGTTGATGTCATTGGTGATGAACTTGGAGCGTTAAGAAGGTCATCAAATGTAGGTTTCATCAAGTCAGAATTGATAATTTTCAAAACACCAACAAGGACGATAGCTGCTGTAGCAATAAAGAGTGAAACCCCTTGACTCACACCATTGTTGTCAGCATACCATTTAATCAAGAGACCTGTGATAGACAAGTGCCAGATATCAAAGATATCAACGTCAAGTGTATCTGTTTTCTTCATAGCTAGCATCACTATGTTGACAATCAACATGATGAGCAAGAAGTATAGTGTCCAAGCAGAACCCCAAGTGATTGTAGCAAGTGGTGCCCAACCAACGTCAGTAATACTCAATTGGATACCAGTATTTTCAACGAATTTTGCAAGCGACGCTGAGAAAGCAGTATTTAGCATACCGATGATAGCACCGATACCTGTAAGAGCGATGGCAAGTTTGATACCACCTTCAAGCGCTTTGGAGAATTTCACTCCAAAAAGTAAAGCCAATACTGTCAAAATGATTAACATGATGACAGGTCCACCCATATCTAAGATGGGCGTGAAAAAGTCTTTGATTAGGTCAAAGATTGCATCCATAACAGTTCCTCCCTTTTTTATGTTATATGAATGTTAACAAATTGATAATTAGCTTAATCCGTGTTCTTTGATGGCTGCTTCAATATTATCATATACTGGAGCACTCATAGCTGGGATACGGAATAAGATTGGTCCAGCTTCGATAACTGGAATACCTGGGTCAAAACCAAGGTCTGTCGCAGCAATTGGTGTAAAGATGTCATAACCTTTAATAAGATCTTCGTTAACGTCTTTGACCATAACTGCATCGCAGTGAACATCGTAGCCACGGTTTGAAAGTTCTTCTTCAAGAGCACTTTTAATTTGGTGGCTTGAGTTAACACCTGCACCGCAGGCAGCAAGAATTTTAATCATATGGATCTCCTCCGATTTAATATTTTTAATAGACAAGATTAAGCGATTGCTTCAGCTATATAAGCATAGAGGGCTTCTGGTTCAGAAATTTTTGATAGATTATCAAGATGACCATTTCCTGTAAAGAAGTCCATCAACTGAGCAAGAATGTTGGTTTGACTTGAACTGGAGTTATTAATGATAAAGAAGAGAAAGGATACTTCTACTTCCTTATCCGGCGCAATCATATTGTGGAAAGTCACTGGTTTTTCTAATCGAACGACTATAACTTTTTCAGCCAGATTATGAACAATATCTGTGTGAGGAATGGCCACATTCGGCAAATCCTTACCCAAAAATTCCATATCTAAGCCAGTTGGAAATGACTTTTCACGCGTAATCAAGGCTTCACGATAAGTGGGAGTAACAATTTTACGTTCTTCCAACAAAGTTGCAACCTGATCAAAGAGATGTTCTTGATTATTCGCTTCTAAACAAAACACAAGGTTTTTGTCAAAGAAATGATCTAATCCCATAAATTTTTCCCTTCTTTCCATTAACTTTATGCTATAAGTATAACACCATATGAAATCGTTGTCAATAGTTTTCTGTTGATTTTTGTTCTTTTTTTATCCTTATTGTTTATCGTTTTCGTAACAATCACATATAGACAGGGATATATAAATAAAATAAAACATTTTTTAGAAATAGAATAAAGAAAGTCTATATAATATAACAAAATTATCAGGTTTATTATGTATTATATTCTTCTTTACTTTTACTAGTGAATAGGTTGATTGACTAGTTTAAAATTAGAAAGAATTTGAAAAGGAGCTTTCGTTGACAGGAGATTAATTGACGCTGAACAAAAAGTCAATTTAAAGAGAAAACAAGGTAAGTATTTTCAGTATAAAATACATAATATCACTGCTTTTGAATATCTGATAATTATGATGTTTTCTGATGTAGAGGATTTTACTCATGCACCCATCTGCAACATCACAGCAATATGTTTAACTGGCTAGACTTAGCTTTCAAGTTTGCTATTTTGATTTTTGTTAAAGATAAGAAACTATTCATTTGTAACTTTTCAAAAATTTTCCCATAATAAAAAGCAGGCTTCTTGACCTGCTCTAATTTATAAGTAAAAAATTTTATTCTTCATCCATGCTCAAGACACTGAGGAAGGCTTCTTGTGGAACTTCTACTGATCCGATAGCTTTCATACGCTTCTTACCAGCTTTTTGTTTTTCAAGGAGTTTACGCTTACGAGAAACGTCACCACCATAACACTTGGCAAGTACGTTCTTACGAAGGGCCTTGATATCTGTACGAGCGACAATCTTGTGTCCAATTGCTGCTTGGATTGGCACCTCAAATTGTTGACGAGGGATGATTTTCTTGAGCTTGTCAACAATGAGTTTCCCACGTTCGTAGGCAAAATCCTTATGAACGATAAAGCTGAGGGCATCCACCTTGTCTCCATTGAGAAGGATGTCCATTTTGACCAGCTTAGATGGACGATACTCTGACAATTCGTAGTCAAAGCTTGCATAACCACGAGTTGAAGACTTAAGCTTATCAAAGAAGTCAAAGACGATTTCAGCAAGAGGAATTTGATAGATAACATTGACACGATTGTCATCAATATAGTCCATAGTCACAAAGTCACCACGCTTGCGCTGAGCTAATTCCATCACTGCTCCAACAAACTCTTGCGGTACCATGATTTGCGCCTTGACATAAGGCTCTTCAATGGTCGCAATCTTAGTTGGGTCTGGAAACTCAGATGGGTTAGACACATCCATAGACTCACCGTCGGTCAAATTAACCTTATAGATAACAGATGGAGCTGTCATGATGAGGTCGATGTTGAACTCACGTTCCAAACGTTCTTGGATAACATCCATATGGAGAAGTCCAAGGAAACCACAACGGAAACCAAATCCAAGGGCCTGCGATGTTTCTGGTTCAAACTGAAGACTAGCATCATTCAGTTGCAATTTTTCAAGGGCTTCACGTAGGTCATTGTACTTGTTTGATTCAATTGGGTAGAGACCCGCAAAGACCATAGGGTTCATCTGCTTGTAGCCATGTAAGGGTTCTGCAGCAGGATTGCTTGCCAAGGTAACGGTATCACCTACACGAGTGTCCTGAACCGTCTTAATAGACGCCGCAATATAACCAACGTCACCAGTCGCCAGGAAATCACGGCCAACTGCTTTGGGTGTAAAAATTCCGACTTCGGTCACATCAAAGGTCTTGCCATTGCTCATGAGCTGAATCTTATCGCCAGGTTTAACCACTCCATCCATGACACGCACTTGGAGAATAACCCCACGGTAAGCATCGTAAACTGAGTCGAAAATCAAGGCCTTTAGAGGTGCTGTAACATCACCCGTTGGTGCTGGCACTTTTTCCACGATTTGCTCCAGAATTTCTTCGATACCAATACCAGCCTTGGCAGAGGCCAACACTGCTACACTGGCATCCAAACCAATCACATCCTCAATCTCAATACGCACGCGCTCTGGATCTGCAGCTGGCAGGTCAATTTTGTTAATGACTGGCATGATTTCTAAATCATTGTCCAAGGCCAGATAAACGTTGGCAAGGGTTTGGGCCTCAATCCCTTGGGCAGCATCGACCACCAAAATAGCTCCCTCACAGGCAGCTAGAGAACGCGAAACTTCATAGGTAAAGTCCACGTGTCCAGGCGTATCAATCAAGTGGAAAATATAGGTCTCCCCATCTTTAGCAACGTAATTCAGCTCGATAGCATTGAGTTTAATGGTAATTCCACGTTCCCGTTCTAGATCCATACTATCCAAAAGCTGGGCCTGCATCTCACGACTGGAAACCGTCTCTGTTTTTTCTAAAATGCGGTCTGCTAGAGTTGATTTCCCATGGTCAATATGGGCAATGATAGAGAAGTTGCGGATCTTCTCCTGTCGTTTTTTTAATTCTTCTAAGTTCATGATTCTCTTCCTTTCAGGGTATTTACTAATTATAATGTGTTTTTGACATTTTGACAAGACCATCCCCTGCTAGGAGTACTAATCTTCAGCGACAAAGCCGTCATTTTCGATAAAGTGGTGTTCTGTCATTCCTTGATCTGTAAAGACAATCCCATGGAGGACACCACCATAGACAGCTCCTCCATCCATACCAATCTTGCCATCTTCTGTAATCCAAAGCTCTGCTGTACCACGGTCTTGCTTCAACAAGCCGTAAACCGGTGTATGACCAAAGACAATGGTTTTTCCAGTATGATTTTCTGCTTCGTGGAATGGTTTTCTGAGCCAGACTTTCTTATAATCTGTGGTTTCATGCCAGTCATCCAAGGTCAAATCAATACCTGCATGAACAAAGATATACTTGTCTGTCTCTACCACAAATGGCATTTGACGAATAAATTCGACTAAATCTGCCGCTTCAGTAGCAACTCGCTTGGCATCCTCAACTCCATCAACTGGTGCATTCAAGGGACGACCTAGGATAGAGTTAATGGTTGTATCTCCACCATTGCGACGATAGTGGTCATAGCTTTCTTCTGGGTCATCGAGCCAAGTCAAAAACATATACTCATGATTTCCAGACAAACAGATTGCCCCTTGATTATCGACCAAGTCCTTAACCATCTCTAGGACACGGCGACTATCTTCACCACGGTCAATCAAGTCCCCTAGAAAGAGCAACTGGGTCTGACCATCCCATGTTTTGAGAAGGTTTTCCAGCATCCCAGCTTTTCCGTGAACATCTCCAATTACATAATAGTCTGTCATCTTATTTCTCCCTGTTTCTCAACAATTCTCTAGCTTGCGTCAGGGCTGCTTCCGTCACATCATCACCTGCCAACATCTTGGCAACTTCCTCCACTCGCTCTTCAACCGTCAAGAGACGAACAGTCGAAACTGTTGAATGGTCATTACTAATCTTCTCAATAAAGAATTGATAATCCGCAATCGCAATCACTTGTGGCAAATGGGAAATAGCCAGAACCTGACCATGCTGGCCAATTTTATGAATCTTCTGTGCAATTGCCTGAGCTACACGACCTGAAACTCCCGTATCAACCTCATCAAATACAATACTAGTCTTACCTTCTTTACGTGAAAAGGCAGACTTAATGGCTAACATGAGACGAGATAATTCCCCACCGGACGCAACCTTAACCAAGGGTTTAAAGTCTTCGCCAGGATTGGTTGAAATGTAAAACTCGACCATTTCATTTCCCTCACGACTGAATTTTCCCTTGCTAAAACGAACCTGAAACTGGGCTTTTTCCATATAAAGGTCTTGAAGCTCTTGTTTAATCTCAGCTTCGAGCTGCTGGGCCAAGTCATGACGAGCAGAGGCAAGCTGACCTGCCAAATCGACAAGATTGACTTCTAACTTCTTAAGCTCTGCTTCCATGTCCTCAGATGAAAGGTTATTTCCTGTCAAGAGATTGTATTCTTCCGTAATCTTGGCAAAATAAAGCAAGACATCGTCTACAGTCCCACCATATTTACGCGTAATGGTATGAAGGAGGTCCAAACGATTCTCAACCTGCATGAGACGATTGCCGTCAAAATCAAGATCCTCAATGATAGCTTCCAAACGTTTGCTAATATCTTCTAAGACATAGTAGGTCTCAGACAGAGAGCTTGAAATTTCACGGTATTCAGGGTCATACTCTTCGACACTTTCCATGTCATTCATGGCTGAACGAACATTGGCTAGACTCGAAAAGTCTTCATTGTCCAACATACTGTAGGCATTGGTCAGCGTATCCGCGATATTTTTATGGTTGAGAAGCTTCTCTCGCTCTTGGTTGAGAGCTAGGTCTTCTCCAGCCTGCAAGTTTGCTGCCTCAATCTCTGCCATTTGAAATTCCAACATTTCGATACGTGCCTTGTGTTCCTGTTGGTTTTTCTTAACTTCCAGAACCTGCTTGCGCATTTTTCGATAGGCATCAAAACTCGTTTGATAGGTTTCTTTCAAGTCCCAAAAAGCTGCATCGCCAAATTCATCCAACATTTGGATGTGCAGTTGAGGACGCATTAACTCTTCTTGGTCATGCTGACCATGAATGTCCACAAGATGTTGCCCAATAGCACGCAAAACAGACAGATTAACCATCTGGCCATTGACACGACTAATACTACGACCATTTTGCAGAATTTCTCGACGGATGATAATTTCATCACCCATTTCCAAACCTTGCTCATCAAAAATTTCCTGTAAAAGGCGACTATTCTCAACTGAAAAAAGCCCCTCAATCTCTGCCTTTGGCTCCCCATGACGAATAACATCTGTCGTCGCACGAGCTCCCAACATCATATTCATGGCATCAATGATAATCGACTTCCCTGCACCCGTTTCACCAGTCAGAACAGTCATTCCCTTTTCAAAATTGAGGGAAATAGCCTCAATAATGGCAAAGTTTTTTATCGAAATTTCAAGTAACATATAGACCTACCAATTTTTTACTTGTTCAAAGATTTCCTCAGCTAGACTTTCACTTCTGGCAATGACTAAAATCGAGCTATCATCAGCCAAACAGCTGAAAATCTTGTCCGCAAAAGTCTCGGTTAACTGAGCTTTTACAAAAGCCGTATTTCCTGGAATAACCTGGAGATTGATCATCTTATCCATCAATTCTGCCGATTCGATATTGTCTTCAGCTAGTTGCAAACTTTTTACGATTGATTTTGGCAATTCGTAGACATAGGTGTTGTCTCTCAAAGGAATTTTGACAATACCTAGCTCTTTGATATCTCGGGATACAGTTGCCTGAGTGGCAGTGATACCTGCTTCTTTCAAATGTTCTACGATTTCTTCTTGTGTACCGATTTGATAATCTGTCACAAATCGTCTAATTTTTTCAAGTCTCTCTTTTTTATTCATTTTTAAATTGACTATGCGCCCTCTCTACTACTTCTTCAATCTCAGCAAGAACTTGATTACTTGCTGACTCTTCTTTTTTCAAATACGCTAAAAACTCAATATTTCCATGACCGCCTTGGATGGGAGAAAAGTCCAAACCAAGAACTGAAAAACCTTCCTCTACTGCCATAGCTGTGACAGATTCAAGGACATTCTGATGGACCTTGGCATCACGAATGATTCCATTTTTTCCAATCTGCTCACGTCCTGCCTCAAACTGAGGCTTAACCAGAGCCACAACCTGACCTTGATCTGCCAAGACACGGTGCAAGGCCGGAAGAATCAGACTGAGGGAAATGAAACTCACATCAATACTGGCAAAGCTCGGTTCCTTTTCGAAATCAGTCTTTTCAGCATAGCGGAAATTAAACTGCTCCATGCTGACCACTCGTGGGTCTTGGCGTAATTTCCAAGCCAACTGATTGGTACCGACATCGACTGCATAAACTAACTCAGCACCATTTTGCAGCATAACATCGGTAAAGCCACCAGTAGAGGCCCCGATATCAATCGTGGTCGCACCATCCACTGACAAATCAAAGACCTGCAAGGCCTTTTCCAGTTTCAAGCCACCACGGCTAACATACTTGAGTTTCTCCCCCTTGAGTTTTAGTTCGGTGTCATCTGGGATTTTCTCTCCTGGCTTGTCAAACCGTTCTCCATTGAGGACTGCTACGACTAGACCAGCCATGACACCGCGCTTGGCCTGCTCTCGCGTTTCAAACAAGCCCTGTTTATAAGCTAGTACATCCACTCTTTCCTTAGCCATTGATTCTCAAACTTTCTACTACTTTTACAATCGATTCTGTTTCAAAGGGAATCTGCTGGGCAATTTCTTCTAAATTGGCATTAGCTTGATCCAGGGTTTGGTTACAAAAGGCAATGGCCTCTTCCAAGCCCAACAAGGCTGGATAGGTTGACTTTTCTGCCTGCAAATCCTTTTGAGGTGTCTTGCCGATTTCCTCAAAACTAGCAGTCACATCCAGTACGTCATCTCGAACTTGAAAAGCAAGTCCAATCAATTCACCAACAGTTTTCAGTTTTGCCTGCATCTCAGGTGCCAATTCCGCAATGATAGCAGCTGCTTGGAAGGGATAGGCTAGTAATTTCCCAGTCTTATTGGCATGAATGGTCTGAAGTTCTTCCAAGGACAAGTGCTGGTGTTCCCCCTCCATGTCCAAAACCTGGCCTGCCACCATGCCTAAACTACCTGAAGCAAGGGATAAGTTGGCAATCAAGTCTACCTTTATCTGACTTGGCAAATCTGCCTGCGCTATCAAGGCGTAAGGATCTAGGAATAAAGCATCTCCTGACAATATTGCCATAGCTTCACCGAATTTCTTGTGATTGGTTAATCGTCCCCGACGGTAATCATCATCATCCATAGCAGGAAGGTCATCGTGAATCAAACTCCCTGTATGAATCATCTCCAAGGCCGCAGCCACCTGTGCATGTGCTGGTTTAATAGCCACCTGCAAGGCTTCCAGAACTTCTAACAAGAGAAAGGGTCGAATACGCTTGCCACCAGCATGAATGGAATAGAGAACAGACTCTCGCAAACTAAAGGCAAACTGCTGATCTCCATAAAAATCTTCCAGGACTGACTCGACAAGAGCTAATTTTTCTTGCTTTTTCATTCAAAATCACTTTCTGTTCCGTCTTCTTGCATAACCTTGACCAAAGTCTTTTCAGCCTTGTCTAGCGTAGCTTGGAGCTCTTTTGACAAGACCATGCCCTTTTGAAAGGCAGCAATCGCATCTTCCAGAGCAATCTCACCATTTTCCAAACTTTGGACAATGGTCTCCAGTTCTGCTAGATTTTCCTCAAATTTCTTTTGTTTTGACATCTTTAACCTCTAATTCTACTTGACCATCTCGCATCAAAAGCGTCACTTGGTCTTTTTTCTTCAAACTCTCAACCGAATCTACAACGGACTCTTCTTTTTTGACAATAGCATAACCTCGCGCCACGATTCGACTGGTATCCAACATGAGCAGGGCTTCTGAAAGTCTCTTGACTTCAGCAACCCTGGCATCATAAACCAGCGCCATTTGGCTACGAAGGAGCTTGTCCAACTGGCCTAGACGGTCTTGATAGCGTTGGATTTTGGTAACAGGTGATAATTGAACCAGTTGATGCGTCCTTGCTTGGACTAATTGCTTGTTATCAGAAATCCGTGTTCGCAAACTTTGTTTCAAACGCAATTGCAGTTGATCCAAGCGTTGCATATAGCCATCATACAAACGTTCTGGTTGTCTAAAGATAACAGACTGACTGCATTTTTTCAAAGCTTCTTGTTTCTTAGATAGGACATTTCGGACTGCCGTTGCCATCCGTTTTTCCTGATTTTGCAAATGAGCTAATAGATCCAACTTGGTCACAGGTGTTGCTAGTTCAGCAGCAGCTGTTGGTGTCGCAGCCCGTCGATCTGCCACAAAATCTGCCAAGGTCACATCCGTCTCATGCCCCACACTAGAAATAACTGGCAAACGAGATTCAAAAATAGCTCGTACCACAATTTCTTCGTTAAAGGCCCAGAGATCCTCTATGGAACCACCACCACGACCAATAATGAGTAAATCCAAATCGTCCCCTTGATTAGCACGCGCAATATTTCTAGCAATTTCCTCGGCAGAGCCTTCACCTTGCACCTTAGTCGGATAAAGTAGGATATCGACACCTGGAAAGCGCCTGCTGACGGTCGTGATAATATCTCGAATAACGGCTCCACTGCGACTGGTTACCACACCAATTCTCTTAGAAAATTGGGGCAGAGCTTGCTTGAAGCGTTCTTGAAACAGGCCTTCTTCTGTCAATTTTTTCTTGAGTTGTTCAAACTGAATCGCAAGCGCCCCAACCCCATCAGGCTCAGCCTTTTCAATGATGATGGAGTAGCTACCACTTGGTTCATAGACCTGCACACGCCCAATCACATTGA
This sequence comes from Streptococcus sp. 3109, assembly GCF_013276905.1. Taxonomy (NCBI): domain Bacteria; kingdom Bacillati; phylum Bacillota; class Bacilli; order Lactobacillales; family Streptococcaceae; genus Streptococcus; species Streptococcus sp. 3109. The sequence goes on from NZ_VMLY01000001.1 coordinate 10,777, forward strand.
TTTTCATTCCTTCTTCTAGGTCGAAACCTAATTTCTGATAAACCCCAGACCAGATGGTCGCTTGAATAACTGCATGGTCATCTTTTAGGGAGAAATATTGGTGAGTAGGTCGTTTACGAAAGTTGGAAACTTGACCAGTTAAATAGACCCGTTCCAAGTATGGGTCTTTATCGAATTTCATTTTCAGATACTTGGTCAAAGTTGTTACCGATAAATACTTTTCCATCTCCACCTACTATTCATTTTCTTGCTCTTTCATGGGTATTATTATACCAAAAATATGCCTAAAAATCTCCATTTATGTACCATTATGAGGGAAAAATAAATAATAGGTTTTCAACAAATATCTGACAGCTTATGGCATAAGAAAACGAGTATATCCAATTACGGATATACTCGTTTTTTTGATATTTTAAAAGTGAACTTTTTGCCTTCTGCTTAAATCTTTTCGACAAAACCTTGATAACTATTTGTTACTTTCATCTTTACGTTTAGTAAACACAAAGAATGATGCTAAAGTTGTTAATAACCCAACCACAGTCATACTCATGTCCGACGCACTCCCCGTACGTGGCAATGTTGGTTTTTCCTCTTTTGGTGGCTCAACTAGTTTCGTTGGTATCACCTCTTTTGGTGGCTCAACCGGTTCTGTTGGTTTCTCCACTTTTGGTGGCTCAACCGGTTCTGTTGGTTTCTCCACTTTTGGCGGTTCCACTGGTTTTACTGGTTTCTCCACTTTTGGTGGCTCCACTGGTCTCGTTGGTGGCGTTGGTGGCGTTGGTTCTTTCAAGTCAGGCTTAACCGGTGGGGTTGGAGCTTTTGGTTCTTTCAAGTCAGGTTTCACTGGTTTTTCTTTATCGAACTTGTTTGGTTCTTTTGGAGCAACTCCTAATGGTGTTGGTTCTTTAAGTTCTGGTTGTTTTGGTTCAACTGGTTTCGTTGGTGGCGTTGGTTTTGGTGTTTCAACCAATTCTAGTTTCGGTTTCACATCAATATATATTCGTCAACGATAGCCGTGTTGATTCCGAATAATTGAGTGAATGGGACGGTTGCACCAAATTCCAAATAGAAGCCATCTTCTGTCACTTTTATAACACCTGCACCTTTGTATTTGTAAGGTGATTCTTGGTTATCCCATACCGGGTTTCCACTGTTAATTTCATCTAATGTTTTATCGGCATAAAATCCATCATCATGTTTATAGACAAAAGATTCATTCAATTTGATAAATGAAGCATTATGAATAGCATACACAATTTCACGATAGGTACTAGGCCATGTATTCACATTGGATCCATATTTGTTAGTCATATAATCTTTGACTTTTTTGAAACCATCTTTTTTGTACTCTTCTTCATCTTTTACGTATGCTGTTTTCAATTCTGCTTTTTTTGTATTCCACTCTTGACGTTTGGAAGGGTCACTCAATAATCCGCCGGGTTTTGATGCTGTTTCGAGGTCTACGTTATACAGTTTCTTAAATTCGTCATTTAAGTATTCGTCATAAACTCCTGATTTCCCATAGAATTCCTTAAACATATCCTTATTGTCTGCGAAATAATACGAATTGTCACTATAACCATGCCATCCTGTATTCATAGAACTCACTGCAAACATAACTGGTTTTTCTTTTGTTGGAATCACTTTCGTTCCATCTTCAAGATATAGAGTTGGTTTCATACGAACTCTTGTACTATATCCATGTTTTCTGAAATCACCATAGATTGATACTGAAATAGTTGGATCGTAGGCAGGAGAAATTTGCATTGTATCAACAGAACTACCAGTATCTAAGACAGTGTATTCATAATCAATACGTGTGACTTTTTTCTTATCGTATGTGGTGTTCTCTAAGTTTGTGTAAGTCACGGTAAAGGGTCTATCTTTTTTGGCAATGACAGGATATGTGGTGATATGTGGGTCTTTGCCGTATTCTCGATAACCTGTTACTGTTTCATCCCATCGTTTGATGATCTTATCTGTCAAATTATTTCTTGCTAATGCTTCATCTGATAATTGGTCGCTACTCAACTTTTTATGATTTAGTTTCCAAAAACTTCCGTCTTTCTGAGTATATTTCAACATTGCTAAAGCACCAGTATCACCAGTATCTTTAACTTCTATGCTGATTTTAGCATTTGGTTCTTTAACGAAAATCAAATAGTTTTTTTCTTCGCTTGCAAAACGACCTGGTTTCTTCGATTCTTCTTCGAATTTTTTCAATTTTTCGTTATATTCTGCTCTACGTTTATCGTTTTCAATTTTATCAGCAGCTTCATTAGATTTAACTTGTTTATTGTATTCTGCAAGTTTTGTATTGTATGTTGCGAGTTTAGCGTCATAATCAGCTTTGGCCATATTATAGTCAGTTTGAGCTTTGTCATAGGCCGCTTTATCTTTTTCATATTGTGCTTTTTTAGCATCCCACTCAGCTTTAAGTTTTTCGTATTCAGCTTTTACCTTGTCCGCCTCAGCTTTTTGTTTATTGTATTCCGAAAGGTCACTTTCGTATTTTGTCACTGTTTCTTTGTTTACAGCTAACGCTTTGTCATATTCAGCTTTCGCCTTATCGTACTCGGCCTTGTCCGCTTCATATTTAGCCACACTTTCATTGTAGGCTTTCAGTTCTGCTTCATATGCTTTCTTATCTAATTCATATTTTGTTGTTTCTGCCTTATACGTAGTTAAATCCTTGCCATAACTATCAGACTCGTTTTGTTGAATGTTTGAAGATTGGTCAGAAGCTTCAACTGTATGTACCCCAAATAAGATAGCAGAAGTTAAGCATGCGCTTGCTAATCCAAATTTTACTGAGTTTTTGTTCATATTACTCACTCTTTCTTAGAACGATTTAGAGAAAACTTAGTTTCTTTTGATTATTTATTTTCCAAACTTAATACATATACAATAAATTTACTTAAATCTAATTCATCTGTTTATTTGCTGTTTCGAGCTTCTTCCAAAATCTTTGCAATCTTGGTTGTCAAAAGATCGATAGCCACTGTATTGCTAACCCCTTCAGGAATGACAATATCAGCATACCGCTTGGTTGGCTCGATAAACTGGTGGTACATGGGTTTGACCACACCTAGATACTGGTCAATAACGCTATCAAGGCTACGGCCACGTTCTTCCATATCGCGCTTGATACGACGAATAATGCGCACATCATCATCCGTATCCACAAAAATCTTGATGTCCATCAAATCGCGCAGACGCTTGTCCTCCAAGACCAAAATCCCCTCAACGATAAAGACATCTTGAGGCTCTTGACGATAGGTCTTGCTGCTTCGTGTATGCTCTGTATAGTCATAAGTCGGGATGTCCACCGGACGCCCTGCCAACAATTCCTTTATCTGCTCAATCATCAAGTCTGTATCAAAGGCAAAAGGATGGTCGTAGTTGGTTTTGACACGCTCTTCAAAGGTCAAGTGAGACTGATCCTTGTAGTATGAATCATGCTCAATCATGGAAATCTTTTCATCAGGGAAATGCGATAAAATGGCTCTTGAAACACTGGTCTTACCCCCACCAGAACCACCTGTCACTCCGATAATGATTGGTCTATTTTGCATGCTATCCTCCGTTTTTTTATCCGTCGTCTATTCTATCACATTTTTTACAAAATTTATAGTCTGATTTGGATGGTCTAGGGAAAGAATTCCAATCCCTACACCTCAGTTAGACTAGCTAAAAACCTTCCTTGGCTTGTAGAGTTTGTCCCGTTTTTCTAGAATGGCTAACAATTTATCTCCTTCAAAGGCAGCTAATTCTTGTTCTGTTTGTTCGAGTTCGATAAAACGACCAAAGCGCACTTCTGTAGCCTCTTCTGGACTTAGGAAAACTTTAACAAGATCCCCTGTTCCAATCTCTAAAGGATGGAGAAAGTCCAATTGGCTAGCCTCCACTTTTTCAGCAATTTCTTCCAAGGTAAGAGCATCTTCTAGTTGCAAACCAGCTGCACTAGTACGAGTTAACTGAGACATATGGGCCGCATAGCCAAGCTTCTCTCCCAAGTCAACTGACAAGGTACGGATATAAGTCCCTTTACTGCATTTCACACGAAAAGTAAAGCGTGCAAGATGACCCTCATAAGAAATCGGACTTGTCCGCTCAAATTGATAAATGATCACCTGACGCTCTGGACGCTCTACTTCTTGACCAGCACGCGCATACTCATAGAGCTTGCGACCATTGACCTTAACTGCTGAGTACATAGGTGGAATCTGACTAATAGACCCAGTTAAGCTAGTAATCGCTCCATCGACAAGTTTTTCATCCAAGGGCGATAGAACAGGTGTCTCTGCGACCACTTCCCCACTGGCATCCTCAGTCGTCGTGGAATAGCCAAGAGTGATTTCCCCCTCATAGACCTTGCCCTCGTCCTGCATAAACTCGACCATGCGTGTCGCCTTGCCAACCGCAATGGGCAAAACGCCCACTACATTCGGATCCAAGGTCCCACCATGACCAATTTTCTTGGTTCCCAAAATCTTACGCAGTTTAAAAACCGCATCATGCGAGGTCATCCCCGCTTCTTTTTTTAAGTTGATAATACCGTTCATTTTTGCTTTCTACTCCCCCTTCAGCGCTTCAAACTTTGCTTTCATAGTTGGATTTTTACGGGTCAATTTTTTAACAGAAACATCTTCTAATTTGTTGTTAGCTAGACGGAGTTGGTTTTCAGAAGTTGTCAGGAATTTCTTAACCTCTTCCATCCGTTTTATGGCCTTGTCAATTTCATCGATAGCTTTGCCAAAGTTAGTCGAAGCTGAATTATAGTTCTTGGCAAAGGCTAGCTTAAAGGCATCCAAGTCTTCCTCAAAATGTGTAATATCAATATTTTGTTCGCGAACCAAGGCCAGCTCCTGCTTGTATTTTAGGGAATTAAGCGCCGCATTTCGCAGGAGTCCAATCAACTGGATAAAGAATTGAGGACGAACCACATACATCTTTTCATACTCATGGCTGACGTCAACAATCCCTGTGTTAAAGTAATCATTATCAGCCTCAAGCATGGTCACCAAAACCGCATACTCACAGTTCTTCTCCCGACGGTCCTTGTCCAATTCCTTGTAAAAATCTGCATTCTTGTGCTTCTTCTCTGTCCCGTCCGCTTCATTTTTCATCTCAAACATGATGGAAATGATTTCCACTCCATTTTCATCACATTCACGGAAGATAAAGTCCCCCTTAGACCCACGCGCAGAGACCTTGTTATCCTTCTCAAAGTAGGCATTTGGAAAGGCAAAACTGCGGACCTTATTAAACTCACTTTCCGCATACTGTTCCAGACTTTCCCCAATCGCTTTTGTGGATTGTTGAGCCTTGAAATTCTTGTAAAATTCGACTTGTTCACTGGCTGCCTTGAGCTGGGCTTCGTAATTCTGCTTAACAGAAGCCAATGACAACTCATTTTCTTTTTCTTGCAAGAGGAGCTGATTTTTTACCTGATCTCGTTCTTTTTCAAGGTTAGAAAGGGTCTTTTGCAGTTGATTTTCATGCTCTAAACGCAAGGTAGCCAATTGGTTTTCCAAGGCCTGCACTTCCTTGTCCTTGGCCAAGAGAGCCTGATGACTTGTCTGTTCAACCTCTTTCTTGGCCAATTCTTTTTCTGTAGCAAAGTTTTGGATTTGACTCTGTAATTGCGCGATTTCTTGGTCTTTTTGAGCTAGTTTAGACTGTTGCTCATTCATAGCCTTTTGCTCTGCCAAGGCCAGTTCCTGCTTCATGCGATCGTGCAGTTCCTTATCAAACTCTGCCGTTCTTACTTGGGACAAGAGTTCGGCATACTGGCTCTCATTTACTGTAAAGACTTCCCCACAGTTGGGGCATTTGATTTCGTTCATATCGTTCCTCTTTCTAGACTTCTTTAACCATTATATCATGCCTGAGGGAAAATCAAAAACAGTGAGTCAAAACCCACTGTTTATCTTCTTTTACTTTAAATTTTTTCCAAGGCCAAGCGCAAATCTTCAATCAAATCATCTACATTTTCAAGTCCAATAGACAAGCGGATTTGATTTGGTGTGACACCTGCTGCTTCTAGGTCTTTTTCTGACAATTGACCGTGAGTAGTTGTTGCTGGATGGACAACAAGTGATTTAGCATCTGCCACATTTGCAAGGTCAGAGAAGATTTCTAAATGATCAATTACCTTGCGAGCTTCTGCCTCTCCACCTTTGACATGGAAGGTAAAGATTGAACCTACACCTTTTGGTAAATATTTCTCAGCCAAGGCATGATAAGGACTGTCTGCAAGTTTTGGATAGTTTACCTTTTCTACCTTAGGATGGTTGACAAGGAAATCAACAATTTTCTCTGCATTTTGCACATGGCGTTCCACACGAAGTGAAAGGGTTTCAAGTCCTTGAAGCAAGAGGAAGGCATTAAATGGCGACAAGGCTGCACCAGTATCACGAAGCAATTGAACACGGACAGCGATAATAAAGGCTGCTGCACCCACATCACGAGTATAGCTCAAGTTATGATAGCTTGGGTCTTCCTCAACAAATTGAGGAAATTTACCTGAAGCCGCCCAGTCAAAACGACCACTATCGACAATCACTCCACCAATAGTTGTACCATGCCCACCGATAAACTTAGTCGCAGAGTGAATAGCAATATCTACACCGTGAGAGAAGACGTTAATCAAATATGGTGTAGCAAAGGTATTATCCGAAACTAGTGGAATCTGGTGTTTATGAGCAATCTCAGCCAATTTTTCCAAGTCAGGAATGTTTATCAAGGGATTGCCCAAGGTTTCAATCAAGACAAGCTTGGTATTGTCTTTGATAGCTGCTTCCACTTCCTCCAAATTATCCACATCGACAAAGGTTGTTGTGATCCCATAACGAGGAAGGGTTTCTTTCAAGAGATTGAAGGTTCCACCGTAAATAGTTGAGGCTGCTACAACATGGTCACCAGCATGGGCAAGAGCCAAAATCGTATAAGTCACTGCTGCCATACCTGATGCTGTTGCAAGAGCTCCGACACCACCTTCGAGAGTTGCAATTCTTTCTTCAAAAGCAGCTGTTGTAGGATTGGTAATACGAGTATAAATGTTCCCTGGTTTCCTCAAGGCAAACAAATCGGCACCTTCCTGCGTATCATCAAAAACAAAGGATGTTGTTTGATAAATCGGCACTGCACGAGACTTAGTTGCTGGATCAACTACTTGCCCAGCATGCAATTGTAAGGTTTCAAATTTAAAATCACGAGTCATAAAACGACCTCCAAATAGTTTGATTAAGGACATTGTAGCACCTTAAGTTATAGTTTACAAATATCAGTTTTCTATATTTTGATATAAGAAATAGCTATTACCTTATTTTAAAAATCGAAAAAAGCACGAATCAATCGTGCTCATTTTCTTAATCTACATAAGTATCTTCATTTTTATTGAGGAAGGCATATGGAAGACCCATCAAGAAGCCTCCTCCGATAAAGTTTCCGATGAAGGTTACACCCCAGTGGCGAAGCATATTTCCAACACCGAAGTTAGCAATTGAATCCGCAGCAACACTGAATTTCACAATCGCGAAAGAAGCAAAGTTTGCAGCAATGTGCTCGTTTGTTAAGAATACAAACATGTAAATAGCTGACAAAACAAGCCAAAGTTTGGCACCACCATCTTTGACCAAAACAAATGAAAGAATCGCAATATTTACGAAAATATTTGCCAAAATCGCCTCAAGCAAGATCAATTCATTTGAACGGCCTAACTTCATCTCAACAACACCTGAGATGAAACTATCGTGTGTCAGATTCGCATAGGCTGCTGAATGAGCAAAGCCCCACCCTGCTATCAAGGCTCCGATAAGGTTGAACAAGGTACAGTAAAGTAAAATCTCAGCTGTTTTTCTCCAAGAGATTTTTTTCAAGAAACTACCAGCAGTCAAGAACATCATGTTTGATGTTACCAACTCGGCATTCAAGAAAACAATGTAGGCCAAGCCCCAAGCGAAGACAAAGGGGAAGAGGAAACGTCCACTACCTGGTGCAATTTTATTAATCAAGTCAGCCCCAACTGCACCAGCAGCTGTACTGAAGGTTAAAAATGCACCCGCGAACATAGAACGAATTGCATACTTAAATTTGCTTTGGCTATAAAGACTTTCTTTCTTCTTACAAGCAAATTCAATCTTTGAGATAAATTCTGAAGAAACCATAATAAACTCCTAAATCTTTTTTCTTGATAATTATATCACAAACTTTAGAATTAAGGAAGCGTTTTCTGTATTTCATAAAAGTTTATTTTTATGAAAATCTTAAAAAATCAGTGAAATCCATGATTTCACTGATTTGTATTAATAAAATTGTTTATACGGTTGATTGAAAGCTGTTAGGATTTCATCAGATGTTTGTGAATAATCTTTTGTTTCTTTCAAATCACCTTTTACAATAATACGTTCTGTAGCAGCAAGGTCTTCACAGGTTACTAATGTGATTTCATTGACCCCATCTCTATCATCAACTTCATCAACACGATCCGGTGTCACACGTTTGACTTCACGGATTTCATAGGTATAAACTTTATTTTTATCAGTTAGATAAATCTTCATACCATTTTTAGCGTTATCCAAAGGAGAAAATAACATTTTATTAGCATTATAGACCCCAAAAATATGATGACTAGCTAGACTATAATTTCCTTCTCCCATTACTTGCTCGCGTTTCATTGTACCAGCGCCGTAGAAGAGATTAACATTATCAAGTCCTTTAAAAATCGGCAAATTCATTTCCAATTCAGGAATTGCAATTCCCCCAATAACTGGTAATTTTTGAGCATCCCATTGAGAAGCTAGAACAGCTTCCGAAGAAATCGCTTTGACCGAATCAAAATCAAAATTTCCTTCTGTATCCTGATTTTCTTCTATTTTTTCTTTTGATACCTGGCTAACTTGATACTTATTGGTATTCCAGACCATGAAAATATTTCGAATTTGCGCATTAAAAATCAAAGCCAGTGACAGTACTATCAGAAATCCTGCTAGGATATTTGTCAGCAGATTTTTTCGCTTGTTTTTCTTTTTATTATTTTTTTGAGACATTATGCTTCACCTTCTGTTTCATTTTCTGTCCCAACTTCTTCTTTTTCTGCCGCTGCAACCGTTGTGAAGGTCACTATCTGAGCATCTTGATCCAGGCGCATTACTTTAACTCCCATAGTTGCGCGTCCTGTTTGTGAAATATTGGCAAGATTGGTTCGAATCATGACACCTGTATCAGTGATAATCATCACATCCTCATCCCCTTGAACAGTCATAAGACCGGCCAGCAAGCCATTTTTTTCGGTAATTTTAGCTGTCTGCATTCCCTTACCACCACGACCTTTTGTTGGGTATTCAGTAGCAGCTGTACGCTTACCATATCCTTTTTCAGTAATGATAAGAACCTCATCTTGATCAGTAATTACGCTTGCTCCGACTACTGTGTCTCCATCACGGAGATTAACACCTTTCACACCAGTGGCGATACGGCTCATACCACGAACGGCTGATTGATTAAAGCGAACTGCATAACCAAACTTGGTACCAATGATAATATCCATATCTCCTTCCGTCAACAAGACATTGATTAACTCATCTTCATCCTTAAGATTCAGTGCTTTAAGTCCATTTTGACGAATATTGGCAAATTCCTTAACGCTAGTTCTCTTCACAATACCGTGACGGGTTGTAAAGAAGAGATAAGCATCATCACTGCGATCAGACTCAACATTGATAATAGTCTGAATACTTTCACCTTCGTCCAATTTCAAAAGATTGACTACTGGTAGCCCTTTGGCAGTTCGACCATACTCAGGGATTTCATACCCCTTCAAGCGATAGACACGTCCTTTATTTGTAAAGAAGAGCAGGTGATCATGGGTGCTAGTTGACACTAACTCACGAACAAAATCATCATCTTTGACACCTGTTCCTTGAACACCGCGGCCACCACGTTTTTGAGCAGTAAACTCAGCTTGGTCCAAACGTTTAATGTATCCCTTGTTAGAAAGCGTAATCAAGACATCCGTTTCTTCAATCAAGTCCTCATCTTCAAGACTCAAGACTTCACCGACCATCAACTCTGTACGACGCTTGTCACCAAACTTACGCTTAACTTCATCCAATTCTTCTTTGATGATTTGAGAAACACGGTCTGGTTTAGCAAGAATATCCGCCAAATCCGCAATCAGAGCCAAGAGATCATCATACTCAGACTGAATCTTATCGCGTTCCAAACCTGTCAAACGACGAAGACGCATATCTAGAATAGCCTGACTTTGACGTTCAGAAAGCTTAAACTTACTCATCAACTCAGCTTGTGCTTCTGCGTCTGTTTCACTAGCACGGATGATACGAATCACTTCATCGATATGGTCTAGCGCAATCAAGAGACCTTCTAAGATATGAGCGCGTGCTTCCGCTTTTTCCTTATCAAAACGTGTCCGACGAACAACTACTTCTTTTTGGTGCTCGATATAAGCATCCAAAATCTGACGAAGGGATAAAATCTTCGGTACACCATTTTGGATAGCAAGCATATTGAAACCAAAGTTGGTTTGCATTTGGGTCATCTTGAAGAGGTTATTAAGGATAACATTGGCTGAGGCATCGCGCTTGACTTCAATAACAAATCGAACACCTTCACGGTTTGACTCATCACGTACTGCTGTAATCCCCTCAATGCGTTTTTCCTGAACCAAGCGAACAATATGCTCATGCACCTTGGTTTTGTTGACCATATAAGGAAATTCTGTTACAACAATTCGCTCACGGCCAGTCTTAGTTTCTTCGATTTCAGTACGAGAACGAAGAACAATAGAACCTTTACCTGTTTCATAAGCCTTATGAATGCCTGATTTCCCCATGACAAGGGCACCTGTTGGAAAATCTGGACCAGGCAAGACTTCCATCAAGTCCTTGGTAGTCACTTCAGGATTGTCCATGACGAGCTTGACTGCATCAATGGTCTCACCCAGGTTATGAGGTGGAATATTGGTTGCCATACCAACAGCGATACCAGTTGCTCCATTGACCAAAAGGTTTGGAAAACGAGCTGGCAAAACCAAGGGTTCCCGTTCATTGGCATCATAGTTATCGACGAAATCAACCGTATTCTTATTGATATCTCGAAGCATTTCTAGAGCAATCTTGCTCATACGTGCCTCAGTGTAACGCTGGGCGGCAGCACCATCTCCATCCATGGAACCAAAGTTTCCATGCCCATCTACAAGCATGTAACGGTAGCTCCACCATTGAGCCATACGGACCATGGCTTCATAAATAGAGGAATCCCCGTGTGGGTGATATTTACCCATGACATCCCCTGTAATACGAGCAGATTTTTTATGAGGTTTGTCTGGAGTAACACCCAATTCATTCATTCCGTAGAGAATGCGACGGTGAACAGGTTTCAAGCCATCTCGAACATCAGGAAGAGCCCGGGCTACGATAACACTCATGGCGTAATCGATAAAGCTCGTCTTCATCTCCTTTGTCAGATTGACATTCACTAAATTTTTATCCTGCATTAATAAATGCCTCATTTCACAATTAGTAAGTAACAACATTATACCATAAATTCCCATCTATTTCAGCCTCTAAACCACTAAAACGTTTACATCGAGAACTATAAGGCATATTCGTGACAAAGTTTTTTAAAAGTGATAGAATGAAGTTGTCTGGGGAAAATCCCCTAATAAAATTAAGGAGATGTTTAGAACAATGACTTCAACTAAACAACACAAAAAAGTTATCCTTGTCGGTGATGGTGCTGTAGGTTCATCTTACGCTTTTGCACTGGTTAACCAAGGAATTGCACAAGAGCTTGGAATTATCGAAATTCCACAATTGCATGAAAAAGCTGTTGGTGACGCGCTTGACCTTAGTCACGCCCTTGCCTTCACTTCACCTAAAAAAATCTATGCAGCTCAATACTCTGACTGTGCAGACGCTGACCTTGTTGTAATCACTGCAGGTGCTCCTCAAAAACCAGGTGAAACTCGTCTTGACCTTGTAGGTAAAAACCTTGCTATCAACAAATCAATCGTAACTCAAGTTGTTGAATCAGGTTTCAAAGGTATCTTCCTTGTTGCTGCTAACCCAGTTGACGTTTTGACTTACTCAACTTGGAAATTCTCTGGTTTCCCTAAAGAACGCGTTATCGGTTCAGGTACTTCACTTGACTCAGCTCGTTTCCGTCAAGCACTTGCTGAAAAATTGGATGTGGATGCTCGTTCAGTGCACGCCTACATCATGGGTGAACACGGTGACTCTGAGTTCGCTGTTTGGTCACACGCAAACATCGCTGGTGTAAACCTTGAAGAATTCCTTAAAGACACTCAAAATGTTCAAGAAGCTGAATTGATTGAATTGTTCGAAGGTGTTCGTGATGCAGCCTACACAATCATCAACAAAAAAGGTGCAACATACTACGGTATTGCAGTAGCACTTGCTCGTATCACTAAAGCAATCCTTGACGATGAAAACGCAGTACTTCCACTTTCAGTATTCCAAGAAGGTCAATACGGAGTTGAGAATGTCTTTATCGGTCAACCAGCTGTTGTTGGTGCACATGGTATCGTTCGTCCAGTAAATATTCCATTGAACGACGCAGAAACTCAAAAAATGCAAGCATCTGCTAAAGAATTGCAAGCTATCATTGACGAAGCATGGAAAAACCCAGAATTCCAAGCAGCTTCAAAAAACTAATTTAACTATAGACAACTCCTTGAATCATCAGGGAGTTGTTTTTTATCTATATTATAGTAGATTGAAGTTGAAATAGCACCCCATTACTCTAAAACGTTGTTATAAAATGCTTTAAATTCCTAATTGATTTGTTCAGATTTTATTTCATTTCTCTATAAAACGCATAGTATCAAGTTTTTATACCTGATAATATGCGTTCTATTGTGTCAAAACTTACTTGATTTCTCCTCAACTCAAACTTTGTCTCATCTTTATTTTTATTATGTTTTTTCAAGCAAATCTTGTATCATCCGATGCAGTTCTTCGATTTTCTCAGATTGCTTCTCTAGTAATATTCTCTGACTAGATAATTCATCTTGAAGTTTATCAAGTTTTATCTGTTCATCTGGATTATCCTTTACAAAAAAGTTCGTCAAAGCACTTGTTAGCATCCCTATTGTTCCAATACCGACAAGCATCAGTAAAACTGCTAGCCATTTCCCAAAAAGGGAAACTGGAACAATATCACCATAACCAACAGTAGTTACTGTCACAAGAGCCCACCAAAGACTATCTGAGAAGGATTTTTCTTCAACTACAGATAAAATTGAACTTCCTACTAGAACGATAAAAATATTAACATATAAGATATAAATCAGGCCATTTGTTCGTAAGAATCTACTAATTTTTCTTTCTAATTTACCTGTAAGTCCAATTATTCTAAGTAAACGAGTCAGTTTCAGTAATTTTGTCAGCCTTGCTAAGCGGAAGATACGCCCTAATCGCAATACTGTAAAAATAGCATTTAAAGGAAGGATAGCTAACAAGTCAAAGATATTTTCAAGTATAAACCTCCATTTTGCTTTACTTGAAAAGAACCGCCAACCATAATCTACCACAAACACAAACCAAAGTAGCAAGTCAATAATACTGTATGGAGGACTGTCTAAATCAATCATCTCAGCAAATCCAAGTAATACCAGAATAACAGAGATTAAAGCAAGTAAAATAATTGTTGTGTCATAATAATCCTTAAATAACCATTTTCTTTTCACACTACTTCTCCTATATCATTTGTAAACATTATACCACACCAAATCTCTACCAGATATATAAAAAAGAAGGCCCTCGCCTTCTTTTTTATATATCTGTCAATGGTGTTGCGGTATCTGGTGAGGTATCATAAACCTTAAAGTCTACTCCGACTCCCAGATCAGCTTGCGCTAGCTGATTGACCATGGTCATATGAGCCAACTCCTTGATATTGTTCTCCTTGGATAAATGCCCAAGGTAGATTTTCTTAGTGCGGTTTCCCAAGGTACGAATCATAGCTTCAGCACCGTCTTCGTTAGAAAGGTGACCGAGGTCAGATAGGATTCGTTGTTTGAGTCGCCAAGCGTAAGAACCTGCTCGCAAAATCTCTACATCATGGTTGGACTCGATAAGATAGCCATCCGCATTTTCGACAATTCCCGCCATACGGTCACTAACATACCCTGTATCTGTCAAAAGGACAAAACTTTTATCATCTTTCATAAAGCGATAGAACTGAGGTGCGACTGCATCATGGCTTACGCCAAAACTCTCGATGTCGATATCTCCAAAGGTTTTGGTTTTACCCATTTCAAAAATATGCTTTTGCGAAGAGTCTACCTTGCCAAGATACTTGCTGTTTTCCATAGCTTGCCAGGTCTTTTCATTGGCATACAAATCCATACCATACTTGCGAGCTAACACACCCACTCCATGGATATGATCTGAATGCTCATGGGTAATCAAGATGGCATCCAGGTCTTCTGGTTTGCGGTTAATTTCAGCAAGTAGGCTAGTAATTTTCTTACCAGACAAGCCAGCATCCACTAAAAGCTTCTTTTTTGGTGTTTCCAGATAAAAGGAATTTCCACTGGAACCCGACGCTAAAATACTATATTTAAAGCCTATTTCACTCATTCTAGTCTTCTACTTCGTCCTCCCATACTTCTTCTTTCACTGCATCCTTATCATAAGGGAGCACAATGGTAAAGGTTGAACCCTTACCGTATTCACTCTTGGCCCAAATAAAGCCATTATGTTGTTTGATAATTTCTTTGGCAATAGACAGTCCCAGACCTGTTCCACCTTGGGCACGACTTCTAGCACGATCCACACGATAGAAACGGTCAAAGATACGTGGTAAATCCTGCTTAGGAATCCCCAAACCGTGGTCAGAAATGGATAAAATCATCTGGTCTTCAGTTGTCTTCATTCTGACAGTGATTTTACCCCCATCTGGCGAATACTTAATAGCATTATTTAAAATATTATCAATCACCTGTGTCATCTTGTCTGTATCAATTTCCATCCAGATAGAATTGATAGGATAATCTCTCACCAGCTCATATTTCTTTTCTTTTTCCTGTCCTTTCATCTTGTCAAAACGATTGAGGATAAAGGTAATAAAGGCAGTGAAGTTTATCAATTCTACATCTAGGTGACTGGTCGCATTATCAATCCGTGAGAGATGGAGGAGATCCGTCACCATGCGCATCATACGGTTGGTTTCGTCCAGAGACACCTTGATGAAGTCTGGTGCTACAGTTTCACACAAAGCTCCCTCATCCAAGGCTTCAAGATAAGATTTCACGCTGGTTAAAGGAGTCCGTAACTCATGACTAACGTTGGAAACGAAGAGTCTCCGTTCGCGCTCTTCCTTCTCCTGCTCCGTCGTATCATGCAAAACAGCCACCAAACCTGAAATAAAGCCAGACTCTCGACGAATCAAGGCAAAGCGAACTCGAAGGCTCAGATATTCCCCATTGATGTCTTGGGAATCTAGCAACAATTCTGGACTTTGGGTAATCAAATCACGCAATTCATAGTCTTCTTCTATCTTGAGCAATTCCAAAATGCTTCTATTCAGAACATCTTCTTTAACCAGCCCCAGTTGCTTCTTGGCTGTATCGTTAATCATGATAATCTGCCCCCGACGATTGGTCGCAAGAACCCCATCTGTCATATAAAACAGGATACTATTTAGTCTCTTACTCTCTTGTTCTAGATTTTCCTGAGTGAGACGAATAACCTCCGACAAGTCATTCAAATTATTGGTAATATTGGTGATTTCAGACCCACCTTGCATATCAAGAACCTTGGAATAATCTCCTGCAATCAAATCTTTAACCTTTTGATTGATTTGCTTCAATCGCATATTATCACGTCTATTCTCTAGTAATAGAAGGGTCACAACAAGGATGAAACCTAACAAAATCAGGATAAAGATAAAATCTCTGGTAAAAATCGTTTGTTTCAGTAAATCAAGCATTATTTCTCATGTAATACCCTACACCACGGCGCGTCAAGATATACTCTGGTCGGCTGGGTGTATCTTCAATCTTCTCACGCAGACGTCGTACAGTCACATCAACCGTACGGACATCACCAAAATAGTCATAACCCCAGACAGTCTCAAGCAAGTGTTCGCGCGTAATGACTTGACCTGTATGCGATGCCAAATGATACAAAAGCTCAAACTCACGATGGGTTAAGTCTAGTTCTTCGCCATATTTTTTAGCCACGTAGGCGTCTGGAACAATTTCTAAATCCCCAATTTGGATAGGTTGAGGTTTACTTTCTGCTTCCTGCCCATCTACTGGCATAGGTTGAGAACGACGCAGCAAAGCTTTAACACGCGCCTGCAACTCACGATTGGAGAAGGGTTTTGTCACATAGTCATCTGCTCCAAGCTCTAAACCGATAACCTTATCAAATTCACTGTCTTTAGCCGACAGCATGATAATAGGTACACTACTTGTCTTGCGAATGGTCTTAGCAACTTCTAAACCATCAATTTCCGGAAGCATCAAATCCAGAATAATAATATCTGGTTGCTCTGCTTCAAATTGCTCTAGCGCTTCACGACCGTTAAAAGCAGTTACAACTTCGTAACCTTCCTTGGTCATATTAAACTTGATAATATCCGAGATTGGTTTCTCATCATCTACAATTAGTATTTTTTTCATATGTTCACCTTTTTCTCTACTATTATACCAAAAAAATAGCAAGAAGACACGATAGCTAGTCTTAGCTACTGTCTAAGTTGGCTTTTGCATAAGCCTGCCAGATTTTTTGTTGGGGTTTGGCAAGTGGGTAATCCTTGAACTCTTCTGGTGAAAGCCAGCGAACTTCCCTATCTGAAAAATCATGGAAGTCACTCACTTGACCTGCTACAATTTGAACATGCCATTTACGATGACTAAAGACATGCTTGACAGTCTCAAAATAAACATCAAGCCAAGCAACATCTAGGTCATAGTCCTGCTGGAAACTCTCTTCTGGACTTGGGCCAAAGTTCACGCTTTCTTCTGCAACCTGATGAAAGAGGTCAAACTGCTCTTCTTGCGAAAAGTCATCTACTTCTATCAAGGGGAAATGCCAAAAACCTGCCAATAGCTTTTCACTTTCATTTTTTTCAAGTAAAAATTGTCCTTGAGAATTTTTCACAACTAAGGCTTTAAGATAAATAGGAACTGGCTTTTTCTTGGGAGCCTTGATTGGATAACGGTCCATTGTGCCATTCTGATATGCCGCACTAAAGTCCTTAACTGGACTTTCTTCTGGTCTGGGATTTACAGGCGCCTCAATATCAGATCCCAAGTCCATCAAAGCTTGATTAAAGTCACCCGGACGATCCGGATCAATCAAGATTTCCATCATTGCCTGAAAAATTTTGCGATTACTTGGAATTCCAATATCGTGATTGACTTCAAACAGACGTGCCAAAACCCGCATGACATTACCATCGACCGCTGGCTCAGGCAAATTAAAAGCGATACTGGAAATGGCTCCTGCAGTATAAGGTCCAATTCCTTTCAATCTGGAAATTCCTTCATAGGTGTTTGGAAATTGGCCACCAAAGTCAGTCATAATCTGCTGGGCTGCAGCCTGCATATTACGAACTCGAGAATAATAACCCAAGCCTTCCCAAGCCTTCAACAAACGCTCTTCAGGCGCATTCGCCAAACTTTCCACTGTCGGAAACCAGTCCAAGAAACGTTCGTAGTAAGGGATAACTGTATCCACCCTAGTCTGCTGGAGCATAATTTCAGAGACCCAGATGTGATAAGGATTTTTACTTCTACGCCACGGTAAATCTCTTTTGTTTTCATCATACCAAGTGAGGAGTTTCTGACGAAAAGAAACAATCTTCTCCTCCGGCCACATGACGATACCGTATTCTTTCAAATCTAACATATCTCTAGTATAACACAGAAGACTCTAACTGTCCTTTTCCTAGTATTAAAAAGCCTCTTCCCAAGGGAAAGAGGACTGATACTCAATGAAAATCAAAGAGCAAACTAGGAAGCTAGCCGCAGGTTGCTCAAAACACTGTTTTGAGGTTGTGGATAGAACTGACGTAGTCAGCTCAAAACACCGTTTTGAGGTTGCAGATAGAACTGACGTAGTCAGTAACATCTATACGGCAAGGTGAAGCTGACGTGGTTTGAAGAGATTTTCGAAGAGTATAATTCTTATTGATGAACTGCTTGCAGTCTGAGAAAAAATGAGCTTGGATAGTATTTCCAAACTCATTTAAAGTCAAGTACAATATACTAGAACAAGCCTAGGACTGTTCCATCGCTTTCAACATCCATGTTGAGGGCTGCTGGTCGTTTTGGAAGTCCTGGCATGGTCATGACATCACCAGTTAAGGCAACGATGAAGCCTGCACCTAATTTTGGCACCAATTCGCGAATGGTAATTTCAAAGTTTTCAGGTGCTCCAAGTGCATTTGGATTGTCAGAGAAACTGTACTGAGTCTTAGCCATACAGATTGGTAATTTGTCCCAACCATTTTGAACAATTTGAGCGATTTGCGTTTGAGCTTTCTTTTCAAAGTTCACTTTGCTACCACGGTAGATTTCAGTAACAATTTTTTCAATCTTTTCTTGGACAGAAAGGTCATTGTCATACAAACGTTTATAGTTAGCTGGGGTTTCAGCGATAGTCTTGACAAGAGTTTCAGCAAGAGCTATTCCACCTTCTGCACCATCAGCCCAGACACTTGCCAACTCAACTGGTACATCGATTGAGGCACAGAGTTCTTTCAAGGCTGCGATTTCTGCTTCTGTATCAGAGACAAACTCATTAATAGCTACGACTGCAGGTACTCCAAATTTACGGATGTTCTCAACGTGGCGTTTCAAGTTAGCAAAACCGGCACGAACAGCTTCTACGTTTTCTTCTATCAAAGCGTCTTTAGCCACGCCACCATTCATCTTAAGGGCACGAAGGGTTGCTACAATAACTACTGCATCTGGAGATGTTGGCAAGTTTGGTGTCTTAATATCAAGGAATTTCTCGGCACCAAGGTCTGCACCAAAACCAGCTTCAGTAACTGTGTAATCAGCCAAGTGAAGGGCTGTTGTAGTTGCCAAGACAGAGTTACATCCGTGAGCAATATTGGCAAATGGACCACCATGTACAAATGCAGGTGTTCCGTAAATTGTCTGAACCAAGTTTGGCTTAATAGCATCCTTCAAAATCAAAGCCAAGGCACCCTCAACCTTCAAATCGCCAACAGAAACTGGTGTACGGTCGTAACGATAACCGATAACAATATTCGCCAAACGGCGTTTCAAATCTTCAATATCAGTCGCCAAGCAAAGAATAGCCATGATTTCAGAAGCAACTGTAATGTCAAATCCATCCTCACGTGGAATACCGTTTAGAGGGCCACCAAGTCCAACAGTTACATGACGAAGGGCGCGATCATTCAAGTCCACAACGCGTTTCCAGAGGATACGACGTTGGTCAATTCCCAACTCATTCCCTTGATGTAAGTGGTTGTCAATCAAGGCAGAAAGAGCATTGTTGGCAGTCGTAATGGCATGCATGTCTCCAGTAAAGTGAAGGTTGATGTCTTCCATTGGTAGAACTTGAGCATAACCACCGCCAGCAGCACCACCCTTGATCCCCATGACTGGACCAAGAGACGGTTCGCGGATAGCAATCATGGTTTTCTTGCCAATCTTGTTCAGGGCATCCGCAAGACCAATGGTAATAGTTGATTTTCCTTCACCTGCAGGTGTTGGGTTGATGGCAGTAACCAAAATCAATTTCCCAACTGGATTGCTCTCAACTGCACGAATTTTATCAAAGCTGAGCTTAGCCTTGTACTTTCCATACAACTCCAAATCGTCGTAAGAAATTCCAAGCTTCTCTACAACATCAACAATAGGTTTCAACTCAATACTCTGTGCGATTTCAATATCTGTTTTCATTCAAAACTCCTCTAACCTCTTATATGATAATTCATTATAACACAAAACAAGATTTTTAACATCCCAAAACTCTCTAAACGTTCGTAAATATCCCTATTTTTAAGGTTTTTAAAGTCCTTTCTTAAATTTTATATGGCTTTATAGTTTGAAACTATAGTAGATTCTTTTTATTTTCTATATATATTCAAGCGCTTTCTTTTGCTTATTATTTTTTTTTTGGTACAATAGTGCTATGAAAATTTTAGTTACATCGGGCGGTACCAGTGAATCTATCGATAGCGTCCGCTCTATCACTAACCATTCTACAGGTCACTTGGGAAAAATCATCACAGAAACCTTGCTTACTGCAGGGCATGAAGTTTGTTTAATTACTACAAAACGAGCTCTGAAGCCAGAAGCCCATCCCAACCTAAGTATTCGAGAAATTAACAATACCAAGGACCTTCTCCTTGAAATGCAAGAACGTGTCAAGGACTATCAGGTCTTGATTCACTCAATGGCTGTGTCCGATTACACTCCTGTTTATATGACAGGTCTGGAGGAAGTTCAGTCTAGCTCCAATTTGGAAGAATTTTTAAGCAAGCAAAATCATCAAGCTAAGATTTCTTCGACTGATGAGGTTCAGGTTTTATTCCTAAAAAAGACACCCAAAATCATCTCTCTAGTCAAGGAGTGGAATCCTGCTATTCATCTGATTGGTTTCAAACTGCTGGTTGATGTTTCCGAAGACCATCTGGTTGACATTGCTAGAAAAAGTCTTATCAAGAACAAAGCAGACTTAATCATAGCAAATGACCTAACCCAAATCTCAGCAAAGCAGCACAGAGCTATCTTTGTTGAAAAAGATCAGCTTCAAACAGTCCAGACTAAAGAAGAAATTGCAGAACTCCTCCTTGAAAAAATTCAAGACTATCATTCATAGAAAGGAAAACTATGGCAAACATTCTCTTGGCTGTAACGGGCTCAATCGCCTCTTACAAGTCGGCAGATTTAGTCAGTTCTCTAAAAAAACAAGATCATCAAGTCACTGTCTTAATGACTCAGGCTGCTACAGAGTTTATCCAACCTTTGACACTACAGGTACTCTCACAGAATCCTATTCACTTGGATGTCATGAAGGAATCCTATCCAGATCAAGTCAATCATATTGAACTTGGAAAAGAAACTGATCTATTCATCGTGGCCCCTGCAACTGCTAACACTATTGCAAAACTAGCCCACGGCTTTGCGGACAATATGGTGACCAGTACGGCTCTAGCCTTGCCAAGTCATATCCCAAAACTCATCGCACCTGCTATGAATACAAAGATGTATGACCATCCAGCAACTCAGGCTAATCTGAAAACATTAGAAACCTACGGCTATCAGCTGATCGCTCCGAAGGAATCCCTACTAGCTTGTGGAGACCACGGACGAGGAGCCTTAGCTGACCTCACAATTATTTTAGAAAGAATACAGGAAACTCTCAATGAAAAAACGTTCTAATATTGCACCTATTGCTATCTTTTTTGCAACCATGCTCGTGATTCATTTTCTAAGCTCACTTATCTTTAACCTTTTTCCATTCCCAATCAAACCGACCATCGTTCATATTCCTGTCATTATTGCCAGCATTATCTACGGTCCACGCGTTGGGGTTACACTTGGATTTTTAATGGGACTACTTAGCTTGACCGTTAACACAATTACGATTCTGCCGACAAGCTACCTCTTCTCTCCCTTCGTACCAAACGGGAACATCTACTCAGCTATCATTGCCATCGTCCCACGTATTTTGATTGGTTTAACTCCTTATCTGGTCTATAAACTGATGAAAAATAAAACCGGTCTGATTCTAGCTGGCGCCCTTGGTTCACTTACTAATACAGTCTTTGTCCTTGGTGGAATTTTCTACCTTTTTGGAAATGTTTTTGATGGTAATATCCAAAAACTCCTAGCAACTGTTATCTCAACAAACTCCATTGCTGAATTAGTTATTTCCGCAGTTCTAACCCTAGCCATTGTTCCAAGATTACAAACTTTGAAGAAATAAAAACAATCTCCGCTTTCATGCTTGAAGGTGGAGATTTTGTTCTGTATATTTTATTTTTTAGTGAAATTTTTACCAGTAAAATATATTGAAATAAGATACCAACAAATAGATTAGGGAATTCAAATTAATTTCTAGAAATATTTTATCATTCATGATATACTCTTCCAGTTTCAAACTACTATATTTATACTCAATGAAAATCAAAAAGTAAACTAGGAAGATAGCCGCAAGTTGCTCAAAACACGGTTTTGAGGTTCTGGATAGAACTGACGAAGCCAGCTCAAAATACTGTTTTGAGATTGCAGATGGAAGCTGACATGGTTTGAAGAGGTTTTCGAAGAGTATTAACTAAAAAACGACCTATAAACTCAAGTAAATCCTTGCTTTATTGTCTGGTTTATTATACTATACTAGTGTATATACAGATAAAAAGGAGATTCTTATGAATACACGGAAAAAGACACAATTTATGACAATGACTGCCCTCTTAACGGCTATTGCGATTTTGATTCCAATTGTTATGCCTTTTAAGATTGTCATTCCACCTGCTTCTTACACTTTGGGAAGCCACATCGCTATTTTTATCGCTATGTTCTTATCGCCCTTGATGGCAGTTTTTGTCATCATAGCCTCTAGTTTTGGATTTTTGATGGCTGGCTATCCCATGGTTATCGTATTTCGAGCTTTTTCCCATATCTTTTTTGGGACTTTGGGGGCTCTTTACCTACAAAAATTCCCCGAAACCCTAGATAAACCAAAATCTTCCTGGATTTTCAACTTTGTGTTAGCGCTTGTCCATGCCCTTGCTGAAGTATTAGCCTGTGTCCTTTTTTATGCAACTTCCGGTACCAATGTAGAAAATATGTTTTATGTTCTCTTTGTACTAGTTGGATTTGGCACAATTATCCATAGTATGGTAGACTATACATTAGCACTAGCTGTCTATAAAGTGCTTCGAAAACGCCGTTAAAAGGAAGAACTATGACAAAAGATCGTAAACAAGCCCTGCTCCAACTCTTGAAAGAAGCTCCTAAAGCCCTCAATGGTCAAAGTTTGGCTGAACATTTTCATGTTACACGCCAGGTCATTGTACAGGACATTGCAATTTTAAGAGCCGATGGTGCTCCTATCCTATCCACCAATCGTGGCTACATCTATAAGCAAATTGAAACCAATCCTTATGTTCACAAACTTTTCAAAGTGAAACATGAAGTTGAAGAAATCGGTCAAGAACTCCTTGCTATCGTAGATAATGGAGGGCGTGTCCAGAATACCTTGATTGACCATCCCGTTTATGGAGAAATTGAAACCTTGCTGAAACTGTCTTGTCGTAGAGATGTGCAACATTTTCTAGAACAAGTCGAGCATTCAGATTTTAGACCTCTGTCTGAATTGACAGATGGCATCCATTACCACCTAGTCGAAGCTGAAACACAACAAGACCTCCGCTATATCGAGGAGGCCTTGGATCAGCTAGGTTATTTAGTAAAAGACTAGAAGATTTTCTTCTACCAATCATCTTCTGTACGGCGAGAGTAGAAAAATTCAGATTTGTCCGGAGCTTCCATCATTTCCATCAAAGGCAACATATCATAGGCCAGATTCAAGTTTGGAATCTGGTCTTTTTGAATCCAATAGCTCAAATAGTAACAATGATATTTAAAAACTACATTGAATGAAGATGAATAAGTACCTACTTATTGAAAATATATCACCAATTATGTTGATCAACATTATCCTTAGTCACAAGATAAATTGGAGAAACTGTTTCTTTTTCTAGTTTTTTCCCTTGATAATGATCAATTGCTGATTGAATAGCAATTTCACCCATCTTAGCTGGTTGCTGAGCAATAGTGGCAGTAATATCACCTTTGGCAATAGCATCATGTGCATCTGGTTGACCATCAATACCAACAATTAATACATTGCTAAGACCAGCTGCTTTTACTGCTTGTGCAGCTCCTAACGCCATCTCATCATTCTGTGCAAAGATTGCTTGTACTTCTTTGTTTCCTTGAATCATATTTTGCGCTGTATTCAAAGCTTTTGCGCGATCAAAATTAGCGGATTGACTAGAAAGAACATCTAAATTTGTCTTTGAAATTTGTTCAAATCCTTTACCTCTATCTACAGTTGCAGAAGCGCCAGGGACTCCTGATAATTCAAAAGTTTTTGCTTTTTCTCCCAATTGCTTGGTAATAAATTCGGCAGCCATTTTACCTGCTTCTACGTTATCAGAAGCAACAGTTGTCAAGACTTCACCACCATTACTACCGCGGTCAATTAAGATTACTGGAATATTTGCATTATTAGCAGCTTTAATAGATGTAACAATTGCATCAGAATCAACTGGATTAATTAGTAAAGCATCTACATTTTGACTTATAAAATTCTGAATATCATCTGCTTGTCTAGCAGCATCATCTTGTGCATCTGCTATCTTCAAAGTTACTTCTTTTTCTCCTGCGGCTTTTTCAAGACCATCTTTCATAGCCACAAAATAGGGATTGTTAGTAGTCGAAATAGAAACTCCTAATTTTAATTCTTTTGCCGACTTTTGAGTCGTAGATTTATTATCATTTGATGAATTTCCTAAACCAGTTTTTCCACAAGCTACTAAAGCAAAAATAAATGTTACAAACAAAGCAAAAATGCTAATTTTTTTAATAATTTTCATGTTATTACTCCTCGTAATATATATAGGGATAGTTTCCATCCCGACTATTGTTCGTCATCTAATAAATTGTTACTATTTCCAAAAAAATTGAAAATGATTCTACTGTTTTACAACTTTAAAACGATCAATCAGAACAGCAATTAAGATTACAACTCCTTTTACTACTTGTTGCCAAAATGCTGAAACACCGATAATATTAAGTCCATTATTCAAAACCCCAATAATTAAAGCACCTATTAAGGTCCCCAGTATACGACCTTTACCTCCTGATAATGAGGTTCCCCCAAGAACAACAGCTGCAATAGCATCCATTTCATAACTAGCACCTGCTGTTGGTTGAGCAGAACTTAAGCGTGATGTTATAATTAATCCAGAAATTGAAGCCATAATACCTGATATTGAATAAATGATAATTTTCACTTTATTTAGTTTCACACCTGATATATATGCTGCTTTTTCATTCCCCCCTATAGCATACACAGATTTACCAAATGCTGTTTTATGAAGTAAAACATATAAAACAATAAATACAATAAACATAATAATTACAGGAAATGGAATTCCTACTATGTAACCTTGCCCCAAAAATTGAAATAAGAATGTATCACTTAATCCTTTTGTAATAGGATTCCCATTTGTATAAACAAGTGTTGCGCCTCTAAAAATAGTCATAGTTGCTAAAGTAACGATAAATGGAGCTAATTTCCCGTAGGAAATCAATAAACCATTCATCATCCCCAGAATACAACCCAAAATTAAAGAGATGAGAATTGCTAATGTAACAGGCATTCCAGATCCTAATAGGCCAGCTGTTAACGCACTGGATAAGGCTAAAATTGATCCAACTGATAAATCAATTCCACCTGTTAGAATAACAAAGGTCATTCCAAAAGCGATCAGTGCATTTGATGTTACTTGCAATAGTAAATTTAACAGATTATTTGCTGTTAAAAAATTTGAATTGATAATAGTGATGACAGCCATTAAAATTATCAATGCTATTACTGTTGTCAATTCTGACATATACTTCATAGTATTTTTCACACTATTGTCCTCCTGTAGCTAGTTGCATAACTTTTTCTTGTGTAACTTCTTGACGTGTTAATTCTCCACTAATTCTTCCTTCATGCATGACCATAATGCGATCACTGACTCCGATCACTTCTGGTAAATCTGAAGATACCATAATAATCGGTACACCTCGTTCAGCCAATTCATTCATTAATTGGTAAATTTCACGCTTAGCACCAACATCTACCCCACGAGTTGGCTCATCTAAAATCAGTACTTTTGGTGCAATACCTATCCATTTTGCTAAAACTACTTTCTGTTGATTACCACCAGAAAGTGTCCCAACTTCCTTATCTGGATAACCTGATTTAATTTGTAACCTATCAATTAAGCGTTGTACAAATATACCACTTGTTTTATTATCGAAAATGCCATTTTTAACAAAATCACGAGTACTAGGTAAAGTCATATTATCTTTAATAGAAAAATCTAAAATCAATCCCTCATCTTTACGATCTTCTGTTAAGAAACCAATTCCATGCTTAATTGCTTCAAAAGGATTTTTAATTATCAGTTGTTCTCCGTTTATTATAATTTGACCAGATTTTAAAGAATCAATTCCAAAAATTGCTCGCATTATTTCAGTACGACCAGCACCCATCAAACCAGAAAAACCAAGAATTTCCCCTTGACGTACATAGAAAGAAATATCCGTAAAAGCATCACCAGAAAGATTCTTAGCTTGAAAAACAATATTCCCAATCTCAGCCTTTTTTTCTGGATAATAATCTTCTAATTCACGACCTACCATCTTCTGAACTAATTCATCCGCATTAGTTAACTTCGTTTTCTTAGTATCAATTACAAACCCATCCCTCATAACAGTTATAAGATCTGTAATCTTAAAGATTTCTTCCATCCGATGTGAAATATACACAATACCTACACCATCAGATTTTAATCCTTCTATCACTTTAAAAAGTGTTTCAGTTTCACGATCAGTTAAAGCTGCTGTGGGTTCATCCATAATTAACAAGGAAACTTCTGATAATAAACATTTTGCTATTTCTATCATTTGTTGTTGTCCGACTGATAATTGACCAATGATTGCATCGAGAGGAATAGAGATATTAAGACGTTTAAATGCTTCTTTAGCTTTCCTTTCCATACTAGCCTTATCTAGAAACCCAATCGAATTTTTTATTTCTCTTCCTAAAAAAAGATTATCAAGTACAGTCATATCTGGCCAAGTATTCATTTCTTGATGAATAAAACTCAATCCAAACCGTTCTGCCTCTTGAGGATTAGAAAATGTTTTTTCTTTTCCATCAATAAAAATAGTTCCTGAAGTAGCTGGAAAAAGTCCAGTTAAAATATTCATTAAGGTTGATTTGCCTGCACCATTCTCCCCCATTAAAGCATGAACTTCTCCTGAATTAAGAACCAAATCAATACTTTCTAAAACACGATTATTCCCAAAAGATTTTGAAATGTTCTTCATTTCAATTTTCATAGGCAACCCCCTTCTAAATAATAACTCCTGATTGCAAGATTATATTCGAATATGGTGTATCTTCCCCAGTGCGAATAACTGCTTTAACTTTAGTATTCATAGCTTTCAATTCTTCATGACTAATATATTCAATAATTATATTCGATCCTAAAAGATCTAGAACTGCATGCCACTGTTCTTTGTTTTTTTCCTTAATTTCTTCTGCTAAGAAAATTTTTTCAATAAGTACATGATCTGAATATTCTTTTAAAACCTCTAAAAAACTTGGACTACCTTTTCTTAATGCTAAATCAATTTTATCAACACCTTTTGGAACTGGCAATCCTAAATCTCCGATACAAACCAAATCCATATGACCTAAATCATCAGCTAGTTTTGCTATATTACTATTTAAAATCCCATATTTCTTCATATCCTGAATGCTCCTTTATTTCTTTCAAACTCGGCATGCCTCCTTGCGCTCCAAATCTTTGAACAGAAAGATGTGAAGCAATCGTTGCAAAGGACAATGCAACATTCATCTCTTTTCCTTTTGAGATAGCATAAGCAAAAGCACCATTAAACGTATCTCCTGCTCCTGTAGTATCAACTACTTCTGCTTTTATAGCAGGAATCTTCTGAACTGCTGTCCCATCATAATAAATAGAACCTTCAACTCCTAATGTCACAATCATTTTATTAGGATAAATTTTAATAATTTCTTCTAATTTCTTATCTGGAAAAAGCTCTGAACATTCATGCTCATTAGGAGTAATAAAATCACAAAAAGGAATCATCTCTATGTCTGTTTCTCTAGCTGGTGCAGGATTGTAAAGCACCTTAACTTGATTTTCTTGACAAAATTTAGCTATAGATAGGTTGGCTTCATGTGGTATTTCATTCTGTAATACAACAATACTTGCATCACTAATCAATTCCCACTCATTTTTCCAATCATTTGTTTTAACTAAATTATTCGCTCCGGGATAATAAATAATCCTATTATCACCTCCATATAAAGTAATTTGTGCAGCTCCTGTAGATTGTGGTACCGTTCCCACATGTTCTGTAGAAATATTATTATTTTGCAAATTACTTAGTAAATCTTCTGAAAAAATATCTTCTCCGACGTTTCCAAATATGTAAATATTATCTTCTACACTGGATAATCTACCAATAGCTACAGCTTGATTTGCACCTTTTCCACCTGGAACTATATTAAATGAATCCCCAAAAATCGTTTCACCTCCTTCTGGAATCCTTTTTGTTCTCATAACTAAGTCCATTGAAATACTTCCAACAACAACAATTTTACTCATTACTTTCTCCTTAATGTATTTCTTTCTACGTATCTAACAGGTAGTTTAATTTTAGCTTCATCTATAGAGAACTTATTTGCCATATTATAGATTAGCTTTGCAGCCTGTTCTCCCATTTTATATGATGATTGGTGAATAGTTGATAAAGAAGGGTAAATAAATTGACTAAGTACAATATCGTCATAACCAATGATTTGAATATCATCTGGAATTTTTTTACCAATTGCTAAAATTTCATGAATATAAGCTATCGCATGAATATCTGAAGGTGCTATAATACTATCGATATTGGGATTTCTTTTTAGATTCTCTTTAGCTTCTTTTTGAATTTTTTCAAAGTCAAACGTTTCACTTTCTTCAATACAAATTTCTAAAGATTTATTCCTCAAATAGTTTAAACTTGCTTCAAACCGTTCCGCGATATTCTCGGCTTTATCATCTAAAACTTTAA
This sequence comes from Streptococcus sp. 3109, assembly GCF_013276905.1. Lineage (NCBI taxonomy): Bacteria > Bacillati > Bacillota > Bacilli > Lactobacillales > Streptococcaceae > Streptococcus > Streptococcus sp. 3109. The sequence continues at coordinate 39,698 of NZ_VMLY01000001.1, forward strand.
TAATCAGAACTTGTTTAGCACCTGCATTACAGATTGCTTCAGCAGCCAAACGACCACCTGACTGATTATCAGAAAAAACACCGTAACCTGTATCTTTACTAATTCGATCAACCACAACAACAGGTAATGATAAATCTGGATATTCTTTTGTGAAGTCATGTGTAGTAATAATTCCAGCAGCATTTGTTTTCAACAGTAAATTAACATATTCACTCAAAGATTCTTGGTCTGAAATCGTACCAACCATAATTCTATAACCTTTATCTTTCAAATATGATTCAGCTCCTCGAACCAATCTTGGGAAGAAGGGATTTGAAATATCTGGCAATAAGAGTCCCACCATTTGGTTTTTTTTGGTTTTCAAAGATTGTGCTAATACATTTGGTGTGTAATTTAATTTTTTAATCGCATTTTTTATTTTCTCTCTCGCATCATCTCCAACATAACCTTTTTTTGATATATATCTTGAAACCGTTGATTTTGATACTCCAGCTTCTTCAGCAACCTGTTTTATTGTAGTCATCATTCCTCCTTCTTACGTTGTGGAACCGTTCCCTTATTCTATAGTAAACGTTTTCTTTTGATTTGTCAATACTTTTCTAAAAATATTTTAAATTTATTTCAGAGTACATATATTTTTTCCAAATCCATTATTACTATTATACAGGAAATACAACAAGGCCTCCACTATATCGAGGAGGCCTTGGACCAACTTGGTTATTTAGTAAAAGACTAGAAAATTTTCTTTTCCCAATCGTCTTCTGTACGATGACGGTAGAAAAACTCTGATTTGTCAGGAGCTTCCATCATCTCCATCAAAGGTAACATATCATAGGCCAGATCCAAGTTTGGAATCTGGTCTTTTTGCACCCAAGAAACTTCTCCAAATCCAAAAGATTGAGATTTTTATATAGAATCAGCTATAGCATGCTCTAAAGACTATCCGCTTGATTTTATATCGAAAAGCTTCTCCATAATTTTTCACAATTCTTTCCCTTAACTTTATTTTCGAGCGATAAACATTCCATATTCTTTAGGAATAATCAACATACCATTATTAAACTCAGTTTCCAACCTTTTACGAATTATTTCCTCTTCTAGCGAACCTATTTCTGAAATTCCTTTAAAGGATTGGATGTATTTAACTAGGTCATCTATACTAGTTACCTGTAACTCATCATCATAGAGCAATGTATCGACAGAGTTAAAACACCTACTCAGGTACCTTTTACCATTTTGTAAAGTAAAAGTTTTATTTTCCAAATCTTGATTGACCTCATCTTTAAATAAGCTTGCCAAATAATCTACAACTCCATTTTCACCAAATGTAGCACAGTAAAAAATTCCGCCTGTTTTTAAGACTCTATTCACCTCAGAGAGCGCTTTAGGAATATCATTTACATGATGTAGAAGCATATTAGCAATAACAATATCAAACGTTTCATCCTCAAAAGAAATCTTTTGAATATCCATTATTTCATAGTTAACATTGTCTCTATTTCCAATCACTGATCTCGTTGTTTTCACCATATCTTTAGAAAAATCTGTAATAACCAACTGCTTCATTTTATCTATAGAATCACTGTTACTTTTCCACAGTTCTCCTGTACCACATCCCAATTCTAGAACCTTTACTTCATCAGTGATTTGGTAGTTGGAAAATATCCAATTGTTAAATCCTAATTTATTTTTTGAATACTTCTTATGTATTTTTACTCTAATATCAAGATTATCTTGTTTTGCATATTGTTCAATTACTTTATCATCCATTTTCTAGTCCTTCCTTTCATATTTTAAGATTATACCATAAGTGAAAAACGTTTACAAATAGTTATCATCACTTGTAAATAGTTGAGTTTTTACTTATTTTTCGTTAAAATCATTTTCGTTAATTGCTATCATTTTTTTTAATCGTATTCATCATCGTATTCACTTTTGCCCGCATAGTTGAGAAGGTTCCAACTTAAAGTTCAATAGTTTACAAATAGAAAACTGTGATTACTCACGGTCTTTTTTTAAAAAAATAAAATAAAAAAACTCCATCAAAACTCTTGGCTTTCTCGGTATACCGTGATATAATATAATCAAGATAAGGAAAGGGGGTGATGAAGTTGAACAAAGAAGATTGGCTTAGGTTACTTGAAAAGGCAATAGACAATATTCCTGAAACAGTAACTGCTATCGCAAGTCTAGTGACCGCAATAACGGTCGCAAGGCAAAACAAAAAGCGTAAACCGAAATCCCGCAAAAGAAAAAGGTAAACGCTAAGAGGTTGGGGCGAAAGCCCCTCACACCTCTATTTTATCAAATGGAACGAGGAAATGCAATGGTTAGTGCAATAGCTATTTTTATAATTGCAATTAATGTATACATTTATCTAAAAAACAAAAAGGACAAATAAGATGAGAAAAGTTATTCAAGAATTGTTAGACAGTTCGATGTCTACATCTGCTATTTCGCAAGGCGCTGGAGTTCCATGGACTACCGTTTCTGACCTCAGAAAAGGAAAAACAAGTATGGACAAAATGGCACTTCTCACAGCGGAAAAACTTTATGAATTTGCTACAACTGATAAGCAGTGATTTCGGTCACTGTTTTTTTATTTTTAACAAAACACCGTTTTTGACAATAATACCCTGCCATTACTCCTCCCTATTCTTCAAGAAAACGCTTTTTTGAACAATAGGATTTAGATTTTGATTTCTAATCGTTCAAAATGCGTGTTTTTGCAAAATAGAAATACAAACTCTAATTTTGTTAACGTCAACAAAATTGACAACCAAGCGCTTTGTAAAGCTATTTGTTGATGTCAACAAGTCAATTTCAGAGCAAACAAAAAAACCGCAAGCCTGAGCCTGCGGTGAAAGAACATTTTAGAAAGTTTCCTTTCTATTTATTTAACTGTAATCAAGCCTTCTGGCTCTACTGTGAATTCTGGCTTATCTGCCAGTGTTCCATCTGGTTTAATGTAGTACCAGCCTTTTTTATCAGCTGATTGGATAAAGGAATTTGATACCATGGCGCCTTCTTTAGCGTCTAGGTAGTACCATGTGTCCTTGTATTTGACCCAACCTGTCTTCATGGCACCCTCTACGTCGAAATAATACCACTTATCAGCGATTTTCTTCCAGCCTGTCGCCATTTCACCTGACTGGTCAAAGTAGTACCAGTTGCCGTCTGAGTGCTTCTTCCAGCGGTCTGCAAGCATATAGCCTGAGCCGTCGAAGTAATACCAGGTTCCGTTGACCTTCTCAAACTTATCTTTTGGATAAGAGCCGTCTGAGTGTACATACCAATAGCCTGTATCGTTCTTCTTCCAACCTGTTTCAATCGTCAAGCCGTTTTCAATATCCTGCTTGAACTGTTCACGACTAACGCCCCATTTGGCAAGATAAGGATACGGGTCAACATGGTCTGAGTTGTTGTTAGGCTGGTTATTGGTACAGTATTCATGCGTCTTGATACCTGCCAAGTCATCTGTATCAAGCGTTTTCGGCAAACCTGCTTCATCAGCTAGATTGCGTAAGAGTTCGATATAGAGGCGGTAGTCAGCCATGAACTCTTCTTTAGTTGAATGGCTTTCAATCAATTCAACTGCTGCATAGCTTTCCGCATTCCAACCGCCTCCAACGTCCCAAGATCCGTTATTTACAGGGCCTACTTGCATGACACGACCGTTACCAACGACATGAGAAAAGAATCCAAGTTCAGGGTTCTTTCTATAGTGGTAGTCCGCCTCATTCTGAGCGGTTGAGTTGCGGTTGCCTGTTGAGTGAGCATGTACTTGTCTATAAGGTTGCACTCCGACTTGTGGCAAGCCTGTACGTAGTCTGCTTGTATCGATATCCATTACTCTTGTCCTTTCCAAGCGTCATTCATCTGCTTCACTGCGGACTCCACAAAGGTATCCAAGTCCTTGTCGGTCATGCTGATGTTATATTTGAGCAGCTCTGCACGGATTTTAGCGCGAGCCTGTGCCAGTTTTTCATCTCCCTTGTAGCCAGTTTCAGCAGCAACCTGCTCCACGGCATTAACTGCGTTCTTGGCTAGGATTTCAGCGATGATAACCGCTTTCTCTCCACCTTTACGCAAAAGATAGTCTTTCACTGCTTTTACAATACCGCCTACTGCTACTGCTAAAAAGCCTGTCGCAAAGGCAATGATGAGTTCGTTAAATTGTGTCATATGTTGTTTCCTTTCTATTTTGGTTCATACACATCATAGATAGTATGGGGGTCTTTCGTTCTGATAGATTCATATTGAGCCTTTGTACCAACCCAATATTTCAAGGCTTGCCCACCGTTTTGGTTGATGATGTTTTGGCCGGGCGCTCCTGCTGGGCCACGTTCTCCTGTGGCTCCTCTAGCGCCTGCTGGACCTGTTGCACCATCACTGACATTATCAAGACGTGTGCTAGCAGCTGCTTTAATGCCGTTGTGCGTTACAACTATGTAGACCTCAAACCAGCCTCCTGAACGCTGAGTAGCGTTCCACTGACCAAATTTACCATTTGCATCAGGCGTTTGATTTCTCAAAACACCCCAGCTATTATTCCCAAAACCTCTGTAGTAATAATCAAGAGTATAGCCACTGGTTAACCGTGTTCCGTCATAGTAGACGTCCGCGATCAAATTCAACTGACTAGTCGCACCGTTTCGATAGCTTCCCTCAATACGTACATTCGCATTTAAGCTGTGGCCATTTTCCCCTTTTAAGCTTTCTCTCTGGCTGGAGGTCAGATTGTCAAATGACGGGCGATTTTCCAAGGCGGAAATCCTAGCCTTGATGGGGATATCATTGTACAACTCCCATTTTTGGGCATAAGTAGACAAGTCTTGGTGGGAGGTCAAGTAGCCTTTCTTTTCCAGCTCCGCTTTTGTAACGAGGGTTTCTGGATTGACTCTCGGTCTACTCTCAAGGGAGCCCAGTCTTTCCTGGACTTCCCTATCCTTTAACTCTGAATCTTCTTTGATTGCCTTGACATCCTCACCGATTGCTCTTGCTAGATTTTCAAGGTTACTCATAGCACTCACGCTTTCGCTGCGTTATAGGTTGCGACCAAGTCAACATTGGCAATCTGATCTACACGTCCGCTGACTTCAGTTACTTTGCCAAGAAGTGCGCTATTTTCATCTTGTCCCATACTTGTGATTTTTTCCGCGATTTCTTTCAGTGTGTCAAGATTTTCAGGCGTTCCCTCACCCAAGATTTCAGCCTTAACTTCAGATTTAGCTTGGGCGATTGCCTGATTCATGGCAGACGTGCTGACTTTCGTTTTCAGCTCTTCGTTTACCTTTTTGTTATCTTCCCCCACTGCCTGCGCAAATGCTGTTAATTTTGTAGTATCCATTTTGTGTTACACCTTTCCTAAATTGTAATAAAAGAGCAGGTCTGGCAATTCCTGACCTGCTGGGCTCTCGCCTACAGTTCTACCTGCAAGCTGTTTTTCGACTTCTTTTGCAATATCCAGCTCTTTTAGAGCGTGGACTTCTTCTGTGACCAATTCCTTATCTGAGGCGACTATCTTGATATGGACAGATTTATCACTGGGGAAAACATAGCCTCCAGCCGTGATTTCCAAGCGATAACTCCCAATGGGCAAGATAGCGTCCAGATGAAAACTCACACCTTGACTGGTAACAGCTACCTGCTTTTTCCACTGGTAGCCCTCCTTGGTCAGACTGATCAGCGCCTCCTCCCCTTCCAGAGAGGAGATGACTTGGTAGTCTTCGTCTAAGAGGGCAAAACCAAAGGTGGAAGCCAAGTCCCCTTGTTTAATCAGGTGACCGCCGTCAATCTGCCGCAAATTGGTCATATTGAGATTACAGACCATTCTGCACCTCTTTCTATCTAATCATCTACTAAGATGTCTTCCTTAATCTCCAATTTTCCAAAATCGTTGAATAAGCGGTCTATGTAGCCATTACCTCCTAAAGCCTTGTAGCTTTTGTGCAGACTTTCCACTAGGGAAAATTCGTCTTTTGAAGTGAACCCTCTACGAATAGCCCGTCGCATATCACGGTCAAGGCGCAACTTCATAGTATTTAGATGCGCCTCGTCGTGCACTTTTAGCTTTTCCTGTACTTCATCGATTTTGGAATTGCTATCTTTAGCGGTAGTCTGGACATCTTTGATCTGTTTCTTGACTTCGCTCAACTCTGAAATGATTTGGTCTGTCTGTTCCTTTGATTTCTTCGGCAATTTGTAGCTGAGCCAAGCTATAATAATCGGTGAAGCTGCTGATAGCACGTTCATGAAGAAATGCTCTATTGATTGTAAGACGTCCATAAGCACCTCGCTAGTCTGCCAGATGGCTCAAACCACGTCGCTTCAATTCCTTGCGCACACGGTCTTTCCAGCGTTTATGTACCCATGAAAAGTCAACTGCTCCACGTTCCAGTAGGTTGATGTACATATCGATTTTTGCTTGGTCTAGTGTAATCTTACTCATTGCTGCTACCTCCATTGTCTTCACTAGGGCTCTCTTGGTTTGTCGTTTCAGAAATGTCATCTTCTTTCTCGCTTTCTTTGTTATCTTCTACCGCTGGGGTTGGTTGTGTAGGCGCTTCTGCTACTGGTTGTTCAGTAGTTGGCTGCGCTGAGGCTGGGTCATCAGCTTGGTTTTCTGTGTCCGTAACCTGAGGGGCTTCCTCTTCTGCCCCCTCTTTCTCCCCCTGGTCAGGCTCTCCTTGAGCTTCCAGCTCTTCCAATCGCGCTAAGATATCTTCAATATCCTGAGCATTCTGGAGATTGACCTTCTGCATGCCATCCATGAGTTGGTTGGCTTTCTCCAGCGCTTCCGTCGTTTTAGCCAACTGTTCTTGGTTTTTGACAATAGCGCTTGTTGGGTCAAGTTCGGTGCGAACCAATTCCAAAACCGCTTGGATAAGGGCGTCCTCACTATCCTGTGTATGGTCATCTAGTAATTCGCACTGCTCATAAGAATAGCGCCCCTTGTTTTCCATCTTGATGGCGACAACTGTTACATTTTCCCCACCTTTCAAGTAGGGCTTAATTGCAAGTTCATAGCTCATTTGTTAGCTCCTTTCATTTTTACTTGCGTTTCTTCAAATAGTTCTTTAAGGGCTGGGTCATATTCCAGCACCGCCTTAAAGGCCTGTAATTCAGCCAAAGTCAGCGTATAACGTGCCTCTAAATGAGCACGACCCAATTCGCCTTCTGCCAAGCGGTTAACGAGTGACTCAGCGACTAGCTTGTCGATTGTGTTATTATCCATGTAGTTTCTCCATTTCTTTGATTTTTTGGTCTAGTTCTTGGACTGCTTTCAGCAAGTAGGGGACGAAAGCAGTATAGTCGATGTGCAGATAGCCATCTGGATTCTCAGGGTCTCGTGAGATAACTTCTGGAACGATAATCTCAGCCTCTTGTGCAATCAAACCGATTTCTTCGTGTTTCTTGCTTTCTATGAAATCAAAAGCGACTAAGTTCAGTCTGTTGATTATATCCAAGGCTTTCACAGCTGTTTCTGTGATGTTTTCTTTCAAGCGTCTATCTGAAGATTTGTCTATCCAGTGCTTTACCGTTCCCTCGCCTACCTGGTTCCACCACACGACCTTATTTTGATGTCCCTCCCTCGGACTCCAACCATTTCCCAAAATTTCTTGTTCGTACATATGAATCCCATTGACAAAAATAGGCGATTTTTGAAATTCTGTCCGTCCATAAAACCTAGCATTTGATGTGTTTGAAAAGTCGACCTTAGCGTGAAAATCCGCATCATTCTTACAATTCATTTTTCCTGCGGTTGTCACGTACCAGGCATTAGGTCCTGCGTGATTCCAATTACTCCCCCAATTCGCCCAGAAGGCTGTTCGGGTATCACCGAAACTTCCACCATTTCCCATTCCTACCGCAAACGTATTTGTGCCAGATATCCACTTGCCACTCCCGTTTGGGAAACTCCCGATGGTAAACCCTCCAATTTCACCCTGATAGGCTTGTAGGAAGGTTGAACTAGATACGACAGACTCAATCTTGGTTGTGAAGATTTCCTTAGATGTCAACTTGTCAATCAAGGCATCTCTAGCGGTCAGGTTCCGAATCAGGGCATCGTCTACGCTGATTTTATCGCCTGTGATGGCACCTGCTTGGATATGGTCAGCAGTGACAGAACCAGCGGCCATCTTCCTAGCTGTTACAGCACCATCTACCAACATATCTGACTGTACTCGAACGTGCGGAGCGATGATATCCACACCTCTAGGGCTTGCGGAAATGGTAGAAGCTAACTGCTCGCCCGTCAAGGTAGTTGAGCCGATGGTCACACCTTCAGGCGTCACTTGTACCCTCGCACTATTAGCAGCATCTCGCACTTCCTGCCTGATTTCTCTGGCAGTTTGAGCAATAGCACTCTTGACATTCTTGTCAAAGAACTGAGTCAGCGCCCCTTGGTTATTCTGCTGGATTTTGCCCCATAGAGTACTGTTTGGATCTCTCAGTTCCAGTTCAATAGAACGCATATCCTTGAAAAGACCTGACAGGGTACGTTGCGTTACAGTAGGCTCCACGAAGCTAGTCGGGAAATCCCCCTGCTCCAGCTGAATATCCGTCAGCACCGTGTCACCCACACAACCCATATGGTGCAGTTTCAGCAGTTCATCTCGTGTCCGTGGCTGAAAGACCTTATAATACCGCCCGTTGTGCTCAAGAGCAGGCGAACGGACGTTTTGAATGGTTATGTCCATGTGTTACTACCTTTCCTCGTAAAACGTCATGTAGATATCTGCGTTTCGTGTATCAAATAACCTTTGAGCTTCATTAAAATCACCTGGGCTTTTTAGTTTAGCAATAACGTGAGAATTTCCATATCCTGCTCTCAAGGTGATTGCTATAAGTCTTTCGCTCCGACCTATATAAGCAACTTTTGGAAACGAAATATCCCTAAACGCATCACTGTAATTAAAAATATTCATTTCACTTGAATAGTAATTGTGTGAAACAGTCCCCATAAATCCCAAGTAAGGCACTATTGTTTTCCTTTTCTCCCAAACCAACTTATCACCTACATAACGCTGAGTGATTTCCTTGCCACCCACGTAAATTCCTTCTCTAGCCATACTACCTCCTATTGACTAAAAATATCGTAGATAGTGTTACTATCCTTGTTGGCAATCGCGTCATATTGAGACCTTGTACCAGACCAATATTTCATTGGTTGCCCGCCGTTCTGATTGATGATGTTTTGCCCTGGCGCTCCATCCGCACCTCTAGCTCCTGCCGGTCCTGCTGGACCCTTTGCACCAGTCAATCCTCTAGGCCCTTGAATGCCCTGCAGTCCTTGTTGCCCTCGTTCACCTTGGACACCCTGCGGACCACGCAAACTTTCTCTCTGTTGACTCGTCAAGTTCTCGAATCGCATAACTCCGTCCGCTCCTCGTGATCCTGTTTCCCCACGTTCTCCACGGTCACCTTTTGGTCCTGTTAGATATTGAAGAGCTGAAAATCGGTCACGGCCATTTCCGACCTTGACCTTTCCTGTATCGCTCTCGATACCTAACTCTCCATCAAGTAAGACCAGAGTGCTACTTGCCCAGTCACTCGCTGACATGCGTTTATGTTGTACCCTCACTGGGATTGTTTCTGTCATGTTCTTCCTCCGTCAAAAATAAAAGTTGGACTCTCGCTCCAACTTCCCTCATATCTAGCATTTTGTCCGTCCGCAACCGTCTTGTAGACTGGCGCTAGTTCAATCCGTCTTGTCTGATTGTCAATCGTCACAGACTGCTCTACGTTCTGATACCATTCTCCTGAGAAGGTCATACGATAAGTACCGTAGTAAACTGCTAAGACCTGCTCTTCTTTCTGGGTCAGGTCTTTATCAATCGCTGGCATGACCGTATTAGCAGGCGCTAAATGAACGTGGCCACCATAGAACAGTGTCTTATTGACTACCACAGTCACATCCGTCTTACCGTAAGGTGTGCAGGTTGCTGACCAGCTTATGACGTACTGCTTACCAAGTTCAAAACCCTCTCCGTTGTGTCCTACTTCCACGAAATCCGTTCCATAGCTGATTTTCTTGGCCGTGCCACCATTTAAGCGATTCTTGTTGTACCGGGTATTTCCGTCACCACCTATCAGGCTTGCGTTGACTCTTGCTGTTTCACTAACCTGCTCCAGCTTCTTGCTCAGTTCAGCGATTGAGTCCGCACCACTCATCAGTTCCTCACGAATCCGCTTCACGAACTCAGGACGCTCTTTTTCCATTTCCTCATGGATTTTAGCGCCCATTTCTTCGGCCTTAGCCTTGTACTGCTCGATGGCATCCGTGATAGCTTTCTCACGCTTGGCAAATTCAGCATCAAAAGCACGATCAGCGTTGGCAATTTCCTTTTTCAAACGTTCCTCAAAAATCTGATGCAGATTTCGGCTTTCATTCAAAACGGCATCATTTACAATCCCACCGATCGCATTCGCAAGACTCGACTGGAAGGTTCCGAATCCAATTGTCTTCAAGCGTTTTGCCATTGGCGAATAGGTATATTTGGTGATTTTCTTACGAACATCAAGACCATACCACTCATGGTAGATACTGACCACATCGAACATCTGCACCGCAACATCGCTCTGACCGACAACCGAAATTTCAAGACTATCTTCCAACATATCGCACATACTTGTCCGAAAATACTGTTTACCATATTCAATCAAGCTAGCTTGGTCTTTGACATTCTGGTCATTGACCTCAACAACTGCTTCATAGATTTGGCTATATTTCCCGAGTAAGGGGCTATCAATCACCACCATATAATCAACGTCAGGCGCCTTTTCTCCCTCGCCTTTAACAGTCGTTTTAAAGGTTATCCGAGTTTTCAGCGATTTGGTAGAGGTCTTATGCTGGTAGCTAGACAGGTTTTTCTTGTACATAAAAAGCGATTCATTTTCTGAACCGCCATTCTTCAACAAACGTAAGTTGTAGCCATTTCGCACCATATCTCCGCCCCACTGACCAAGGATAGAGTGCTTGTCTTTCGCCAAGACCTCCATCGCATTCTTGTCCTTGATGTTGAGCGTATGCCTATCGTCAATATCTGAGAAGAAAGAAAAAGGATTGGCTCTGGTAATACTACCAGCCAATGCGCTCAATACCCTCGTCCCACTGACACGGTCAACCTCGATAGAGCTGACGATATAATTATTCAACAGACTGATAACCTGATTAGCGTAGACTTGGATATATCCTTGTTGTTTTTCAACCTCAAAAATATAAAAATCCTGCTCACCATGCAGATCGTCTGCAGTCAGAAAAGTTTCCTCTTTCAGCAATTCCCACTTGGGATCCGATGTAGGAAAACGAAAGGTCAGTTGATAGGTATTGTTCCGCTCCTGGACAATTTCGTCATTGTAGGCCTCGTTTAAAGGCGTATTGCCTTCAGTAAGATAAATCATAAGATATACCTCCAATTCGGCCGAACCGTGACCTTACGAACCGAACCAGTAAAGACCAGACCGTTATTCCCGACTGCTAACTCAAAGAAGCCTCCACGCTTACGTAGCGTATTTTGAACCGCACCATCTGCGTTGTAGATATTCTGTTTCTTATGTCTACAATCAATAGTCACTTTTCGTCTAATGGTCAAGTGCATGGTTGTCCGTCCGATAGTCAAAGAAATATCACCGTCCCCTTCAATCTCAATCACAGGCTCACTATAGACAGAGCCTGGATTGTTGACATTACCGCTTGCGGTAAAGATAAGAGGAGCAACATTTTTCTGATAACGGAATGGTTGCATACTCAGCTTGATTTCTAATTTCCAGCCGTGCATACCTTGGGGCTTGTATTTTGCACTGACGAAATCAGCATAAAAAATAGAGCCTAGTTGGTAGCTAAACTCTAGCGTATTATCATTTGGTTGGAATCTCTCAACAATTTTAGACGGGTCTACCGTCCTTGGAAGGTAAAATGCAAATGTTCGTTCATAACTCTCATAAGCACCGTCCAAGACACGGTAATTCCCGTTAACCCCAAATAGGGTAGCTGTTTCTGAAACTTTAGGTTTAGCAGCCTCCACCTCGCCAAAATCTGTCACCACGCAGTTAGGAATGGTTGAAGTATTGAAACCATTGATAATCATGTATTCCATTAAATTCCCTCCCTAGCATAAATCGCACCTTGGCGTTGGTAGACGCTCATTGAAATTTTATCAGCGTCCAGGTAAGTATCTGATGGCTTTTCAAGGATAGCAGTAAGGATCTTCTCCATACTTGCTCTCAGAATCGCTATCTCAGACACGGTTTGACTATCTTTTGCCTCGATTTGAGCACTTGGCATAGCCAAGCTTGCTTCAAGATTCCTGGCAATAGTCGGTGTTCCACTCAAACCAAAATCATCATTTGAAAATGCGTTTGAGATTTCGCCAGCCATTCCAACGACCGATTTCTTAACATCTTTGAAACGGTCTTGCAACCCTCTATCCAAACCTTGCATAATCGCATTACCAGCAGGAATCAAGAGCTTGCGGTCATACTCAATCGGACCTTTGTGGTCACGAATCCAGCTAGCAATACCACCAACGAAGTCAGTAACCGCACTCCAAGCAGATTTCAAACCATTTAAAAAGCCATCAAGGATAGCTTTACCTGCCTCCCAAAGGTCAATGTTTTTGATTCCATCGAATATGCTTGTAACCTTATCAACAAGATCACGAACACCTTGTTTCATGCTTTCCCAAGCATTTTTAGCTCCTTGGACAAGTCCATCAATCAGCCCTAAGACAGTTGATTTCAACCCTTCCCAAGCACTGCTTGCGACAGATTTGATAGTGTTCCAGATGTTAGATAATATCTGAGCAAAACCATCAAAGATAGCCTTACCTGCAGCGGACAACCCTTTCCAAATTGTACTAAGAGTGGTAGAAAAGTTTTCAAAAATAGCAGTAGCATAACCTACGATAACATCCACGACTCCAGAGAAGTATGTTTTAATCCCTTCCCAAATCATAGAGATACTATTTTTAATCCCTTCCCAGATTAGAGAAAGATCTGCACTTAGTTGGTCAAAATTCCCTGTCACAAGGTCAATGATGATTAAAATAGCACCTAAGAAAATCGATTTGATGAATTCCCAAGCACCTTGGAAAATCATCTTAACCCCTTCCCAAATTTGGGTAAGACCATCTGAAATATTGTTCCAAATATTCATGAATCCATCAATGAACGGTTGAACAATAGCCATCACTGCTGTTGTGATAGCTGTCCATGCCACAGATGCAGCTTCTTGAATACTTACCCACAAGTCAGAAAAGAATGTTACAACGGCATTCCAGGCTGTAACAACTCCATCCCACAATGTACTAGCACCTTCAGAGATTCCAGACCAAAGGTTTACAAAGAAATCAGCAATCCCCTGCCAAGCCTGTTTGATCCAAGCTACAAAAGATGACCAAATTTGTCTACCTGTTTCGGTTTGAGTGAAGAACCAAGCCAAGGCGGCAACTGCAGCTGCAATCCAACCAATCAAAGGTATGGATGATATTGCTGCCGTTATACTTGTAGCAAACGTTGTTATTGCCGTCTTTGCAATTCCAAGCACTCCACTAATTCCACCCAAACCTTGTAAAAAGTTTGCGAATTTCACTACTGGTAAACCAATACCAAGTGCAACTACAGCTGTCTTGAGTAGGTCAGCCGCCAATTTATTTTCTTTGAAAAAGCTAGTAATTTCTTTTAGGATAGATGAACCAGTTCTCAATGCTGAACTCAAAATTTCAAAAGCAGTTCCAAGAAGATTAACTCCCTGCTCACCACCCTGAATTCCTAAGAGATCGCCTACAAAGTCAGCTACGATACTACCAACATTACCGATAGCAGAACCGATATTCTCAAAGGTTACACGGATATTGTCAGCAATATTGATAATTTGGTTCGCTGCATCCTCGCTAAATCCAAGTGCATCTAATATCTCGAAGTTCCCCTCTTTATCCATAGACCCAAAGATCATGTCAAAAAAGGTCTGGAAAATCCCTGTCACACGTCCGATTTGGTCATAGACTGCACTGCCAAAAGCGTCCCCAAAAAGCTGAGAAGCTAGTGAACTGATCCCTTCAGTTAAGACTACTCCTAACCCAGAGAAGATATTGCCTATCATTGGTAAGAAGTTACCAAAAAGGAAAGTTTTAGTAGTTTCTAATAGCGATTGCAAAGCTGGCGTTACATTTTCGCCAATCGCAATTTTACCAAGTACATTCTGAGCAGCTGCTTTCATAGACTCAAATGAACCTGTAAATGTAGTTGCTGCCTCTCTCGCTGTTGTACCAGTGATGTCCAAATTCTCTTGGATGGCGTGAATGGCGCTATAAACATCTGACAAGTTATTTATGTCATACTTAACACCTGTCAATTTTTCTGCGTCAGCTAAAAGCCGTTGCATTTCTTGTTTTGTACCACCATAACCCAATTTCAAGTTATCAAGCATGGTATAGTTTTGCTTGGCAAAACCTTGATAAGCTAGCTGAATGCTTTCCATAGATGTCCCCATCTTGTTCGCATTATCCGACATATCAATCATGGCCATGTTTGCCGTTTCTGCTGCTTTATCTGTATCTCCGCCAAGAGATTGCAACAGACTGGCTGAGAAGCCTGTTACATTTTCCATATAGGCATTGGCTGACAGACCTGTTGTCTTGTAGGCCTCATTCGCAAAGCCTTTGACCTTATCAGCCGAATCTTTAAATAAGGTTTCGACACCACCAAGCGATTGTTGAAGTGCTGCCCCTTCGTTTATCGATGCTCCGATTGCTTTACCAATTCCAGCAGCAGCAATAATTCCTGAAACAGCGCCCATCATTTTAGATCCGAGGGATTCGCCTGCGCTAACGCCAGCTGAGGCAACTTCACCACCCAATTCTTTTTGAATCATTCCACTAATACCTTTAGCAGATGGAATGATTTGTACATAGGCTTTTCCTAATTCGGTCGCCACTAATCCTCACCTCCTGTTTTTGCAAGCAAAGCCTTGCGATAGTTTTCAAAGTCCTCACCAGATTCAAAGACGAGATAATCCCTTTCGTCACTCTCTTCTTTGTTATTTTTTGTTAGCATTTCAGCAATTGACGTTGGGCGATTAACACCCTTCTGCCCATCCTTTGTCTGCAACCACAAAGAAACAGACAGTCTGTCTACAATACTTGCAAGTAACGTCGTTTCCAGAGGGACGATTTGGTCAGACATCATCTGCTTTATCCGCGAATCATCACGCAACCCATACGCAAAAACAGCCACCTCATTTAAAGGTAGCTGTTTATAGTCGTATATCTGGTAAGTTTCCGCTAAATCACAGACAAGAGCATCCTCGTCTAAGGCAATCATCTGAGCAAGGACTAAGATTTTTTTAGGTCTTTGTTGGACTCAAAAATACTCTTGATATCTGCGAACAGTACTTCAGTATCAATGAAGTCGTCTCCATCATCTAAATGAGACAAGAATGCTTTCGCTTGTTCTTTACCAAAAAGAAGATTCAGCAATTTTTCAGCAGCTTCAAAATCCCCCTTCTCCATTTTGGACGCTTCGCGCATGAGATAAAAGTTTCTCAATCGTTTTTTAGGGATTTTGTACTCAAACCCTGACTCTGTTGTTCCTTTTAAGATTTCTTCCATTTACTTTACGCTCCTTGAATGTATTCGTAGTGAGTATTTTCGTCTGTGTCTGGCAATGCAGTAATCGTCAATTCATAGCCGATAGGTTCGCCGTCTTTATAGCTAATTTCGCCAATTTCGCTAACCTTACCACGAGGGATGACAACGCGTTTCACATAGCCGTTTTTCAACAATGTATCAATAACCAAGCTATGTTCTGGCAATTCTTTACCATTGGCTTTTACAGTGATACCTGTTTCAAGGGTTCCTGAAACGTTATCTGGTCCATAGACTTCTTTCAAGACTTCAATGTTCAGACCTTCAATCAATTTGTATTTGAAAGTATCTTTCTTTTCAGTTTGTGAAGACAAGACTGTTTGTCCGCCCCACGCCTTGACTTCTTCTGACTCTGGTGAGTTCTCATTGGTCAATCCATCTTCTGAAATGTATCCTAGCGTTTTAAATGCAGCATCCAATACTGTTTTGGCATTTAGTGGTAGGTTTGTTCCAGCTGGTGCAGTAGATACTGCTCCTCCAATTTTAGGCTTAGCAGCCGTTACATTTGATGCTGATGCAGTCGTCATATTCTTTCCTCCTGTTGATTCTGCATTTGGTGTTCTTACTTCTGGTACTTCTAATTCTGGCGCCAAAACTACACCTCCTTTTTAAAAATAATTAATGTCATATACCGCTTGATAGCGATATTGCTTCGTTTCTGTGTCTGTAAAGTTGTAGTCACTATTGTGATGCACACCGCTGACTTCGTTGACCGTGATGAGATCCTCAACTACTTTCTTGACTTTCTCATTCAGCTCAGCAGCCTTTTCGAGTGATGGTGCATAACTTTGAAAAGCAAATGTGGCGGAATGAACGTAGTCGCTTCCACCACTTCCTGTCTTTTCTAAAATGACATAACTCTCAGGCATATTCGGTTTATGTTCAAAAAAAGACGGAACCTCTAACTGTCCGTCCAAAAATTTCTTTATAACTAATTCGATCATCTCATAGCCTTCAGTAAAATATTGTGTTTTTTATTTCTAGCCATGCTCTTGATGTCAGTTGTACTAATCTTCGCATTGGCACGCTTCTGACCTAGCGATACGGTCAATTCAAACCCCTCGCCAGCTCTTTCAGCAATCCCTTGCCCTTTCTCCCTCAAAATGCCCTGCATTTCGGAAGAACGTAGCAAGGCAGACACGCCAGCCGAGTTCAATTGAAATTTCATATCACTCATAAACTTCAACCATGACCTTTCTATTCCACGATAATGGAATCATTGATTCAATCCCCTCTTGAGGGATGCCAATCGTCCGCCATTTACGACCAAAAAACTTGACCTCACGGTTTTCCCACTTGTTAGTATCCCCTTTAGGAATACCAAGTGTATATTCCGCCTTCTTCCCAGTCAAGTTCATTTGATTGATGACGTCCTCTGATGAAGTTGGGGCAACCAATACATTTTGAACCTCAATCTCAACATCACGATGGATTGGATGACCGAAATCGTCATTACCAATTTCCACCTTGTCTATTAAAATGACAGGGATTCCTTTTAGGTATGTCATAAATCTCAATCGCTCCATATCGTTGTTTTTTCTTCAAACCAAGCCTTTTAAGTTCGGTATCTTTGATAAAGAGACCACCCCCAGGCACAAGGTAAGAGCCACTAAACGAATAACCCAAGGCACTTTCAGCAACCTGAGTCATCGGTTCATGGTCTGTTGAGGTCATGAGGGTTCGTGCCACGATATCAACCGTGACAGACTTGGCAACACTAGCGAATGACACGCTCTCAGCCACCATATCGTCAAGGTCTTTACCGACTTTTTCAGCTTCCACTCGCAAAGAATTAGATACAACTTCCAACAAAGCCTCAGCCCTTGCACGCTCATCAAATTTCAACGAGCGCCACAACAATTCCAAGTCTTCAATCTTTGCAAAATTTCCCATAGCTTAACCCTTGTTTTCCTCGTACAAGGCTACCAAATCGGATTTTTTTGAACCCTTATCGTAATCAATGCCTAATTCATCCAAACTAGACTTTAATTCCGCTACGGTCAAATCCGCTCCGCTTGGTGCCGTATCTTCCACAGGCACCCAATCTCCGCCAAGAACACTCTCAGCGGAGATAATCACGCCCGTTTTCGTATCACGGTATAAAGCCATAAAACTTACGCTTTCACACGAGCGAAGGCATCTTCATCAAGGATACCCCAACCGATAAAGGCTTCCGCACGCAAACAGATTTCATTGTAGGCTTTAAGGTCCCGACCTGCGCCATCTGGATCACCGTATTCAATGATTTCCATTGGGATATTTTCAGCATAACCCCACTTGAAACGGTTTTGGAAATCCCCTACAATGACGTGGTCTGTTTCAGCACTTCCACCAATGACAGTAAGGTTCTTGTTGATGTCTGATTTCATGCCGTAGAATGAATCAGGATTTTGACCAAAGCGGAACTCAGGATAAACAGGGCGTTTATCAGCGTCTTTTAATTTACCTAATGCATGACCTGCTGTTGGTGACAAGGCAATACCTGTTACCTCGCAACCACGAGCAATAACTTGCTGTACGACGTCTTCGATGTTTTCATCAATTTTTGTTTCATCGTACGTTGCAGTGCTACCAGTAATCAATCCGTCAAATGAGTTGGTTGCACGGAAAGAGGCATCTGTCATTGTTTTTGGTTCCAAACCATGAAGAGCAGCAAGGTCAAAAGCTTCCGCAATCTTCTTAGCAAAACCATCCATGTAAGCTGACAAGAAATTCATTTGTTTTTCTTCAGAGGCATACTTGAACTCATCTGTAATACGGGCTTGATAAACAAATTTAAGCGGTTTGATAACTTTTGAAGTCAATTTCGCTTTATTTCCAAGTTTTTGCTCACCCTCACCAACGATTTGCGCATTACCTTCAAGGTTAAAGATAAATTGCTCCACACCATTGAATGGAATTGGGGTTTGCGCTGACAATTTAGCCAGTACAGATTTCCCCTGCACCTTGCTAATCAATTCTGTTACTAGTTCTGGTTTAAAAAGTGTTCCAGCTTTCATTGCATTATCTGCCATAATTTCTATTCTCCTTTTGGTTGTAATTCACGAAGCATCTGCTTCATTTGCACAGTTTTGTCATCACCGATAGGGGGCTCAGTATCTCTTAGCGGTGCTTGAGGTGTTGCTGGACGCATAAAGCCAGCTAGACGCTCAGCGTCAGCCCTTAATGCCTCTTCGTCAGCACCTTGAAGACGGTCAGCCAAGTCATAAGGCAAGCCATTTTGTAAAGCGATACGAGTTCGCAAGCTAGCAGTTGCATAATTGCTCACTTGCCCCTGCAATTCAGTAATTTGAGCGTCTAATCCCGCTCTGGTTTGCTTGTCATCTTCAACAGTAGACTTCAAAGCACTGTTTTCAGACTCTAGTTCTGAAACACGTTTCTTGAGATCATCATAATCAGCGAATTTTTCACGCTCACGTCTGATACGTTCCTTCACGATGTTATCTAGCTCTTCCTGTGTTTCAATCGTTTTAAATTCAGACATCTTCATGTCTCCTTTCTCCTGCTTTCCCGGCAGTTCGGTAATTTTTTAGGCATCAAAAAAAGCAGTCTTTCAACCGCTCCTCTTAATAACTGATTTTTTGCTTTTTCTTAGGCTTAGTTGTCACACAAGCCCAATGCGCAAGCAAGGCGCTATCCATCAAAGAAATATCCATATCCGCAAAATGCGAGCGATAGCCAAACCCACCGTTTGAACCGATGTTCCGCTTCTCACAGTTGGTTGTGATTTTCTTCAAAGACGGTTGACCAGCATGGCACAAGGTCTTTTGATAAATCCCTTGTTCCCACATAGAGTTAGCCACGATGATTTCCTTGACCGTAGGCAATATCACGCTCTTCATGCGTTCCTTTTTCAACTCTTCATCAAGGATTTTCTGACCGCTTGCCCCATCGACTACGATAGTAGCCACATCGGCACGCTTCACAAAATCCAAAATCCAGTCATTCCCATTACGGACTGACTGACAGTCAATCGTCTCAACAAAAATCCGCTCATCTACCGTACGAACAGCAATACTTAATGCCACGTTTGCGCCATCTTGACCATATTTGACTCCGACAAACAACTTACCTGATAAATCAGGCATAGAGTCAACACACAACTCATTCCATTCCGTTTCCGAAATAGCAGATTTCTGGTTGTATTCAGGCCAATAACCCAAACGCTGAACATTATGGTCTAACTTATCATCACCAAGCTCGGCTTCTATCTTCCGCTCATTCAAATGGTAGCCCATTGAGGGATTGGAGTTATACCAGGCATCGACATCATCGATTTCTTTTTCCTCAGAAACCGACCATTCTGCCCAACCTGAGTATTTTCCTTTCCCAAACAGGCAAGTCTTACGGTAATTTGTGAATACCGTCCCATTTGAAACAGGTGTAGGTGGTGTCCCACACATGATTGTGATTGGATTGCTACTATCCGTTACCGTATATTTCAAGGCCGATTCCTGCTCAGTCGTATATTCCTGAGCCTCATCGATTACAAGAAGGTCAAAACCTTCCCCCAAACCACCATTGGATGTTCTGGTACGAAATTGTACAATCCCACCGCCGTCAAACAGTTCAATCCGCTCTTGTCCTTTGGCTCGTATAGAGCTAAAGTGCTCACCGTCCACATATCCCATTTTTTCAAGGTAACGTTTAACCTTTTCAAAAGAGGAATGAGAGGTGGATATTCTATGAGCCGTGTGTAGGATGTTTAGTCCATTATGCAGGCCCCAAAGTTCAAAAAGGTACAAGAGTTCAGACTTCCCATTACGACGAGGAATAGAGTAGCCAAATTTTTGATGCACCCACAAACCATTCTTGTCAACCGCCATGATAGAGGTCAACAAATTGACTTGCCAAGCGTAGCAAGAAAGACCTGTCCGCTCGTAGATTTCTACCGCTTCTTTCGCCTTAGAATTTTTCTTGACGTACTTTAAAATTACCGATTGAGTAGGATTCTGATTGCCAAGTTTCTTTCTAGCCATCCACTGCTCCTTTCAATCGTACCGCATGATAACCCTATCGCTGGGATGATTTAATTGATTACGTTTAAAATATAGTTTTTAGCAACATCTAGCATTCCCAATGCCTGCAAACTACTATCCCAGCTATAGCCAAGATTTATCTCACCATCTTTATCCAAAGAAACTACCAACACCGAAGTGTAGTCATGACTAGCCTCAAGATTTTCCTCCAAAATTTCTTTCACGGAAGCACCGCGCTCCAGACTAGACTTTTTCTCTGAAAAATCAATCGTGTTTCCCATTGTTACTCCTTTCTAAGCATAAGAAAAGCACTTAGATTTCTCTAGGTGCTTAATACCAAGCAACTTGCCCTGATTCTTTCAAACTGCCGTCTTCATTTTTTAGATTTATGATGCATTTTGACACATAATCAAAACCATATTTCGGGGGATCATTTCGCTTTATCTCACGGGTAGAAGGGTTAAATTCAAAAATCTCCCTTCTACTCACATCACCCTCAGGAAAGACCTCGTAATGGTAAAAACCGTTCACAACTTCAATCAAATTAAATTTTAACATTATTCTTCCTTTCCAAATATCGAGTCAAAGCATTACCATAATTATATGTTTCATCTGTTTTAGCATGAGCAGTATCATAATCCATATTCCCTCTGACATACATATAATCATGCTCTAATCGCTCGTGTTTCAATAATATCAAATCATGTGATTGGATATCCTTACCAGTAATCAGACGCTCCCACGACTCTGCCATATTGACTTCTGGATGAAATAAGCTTTCCCCGTCTTTTAAAAGATGGATATCATTAAAAACATGATTAAAAGCAATATCAACATCTTCCTTGGTAAAGTCTTTCATTTCCTTAAACTTTCCAATGTTCGAGTAAATTTTTCGCTTCTCTAATTCTTGATTACTATTTTTTATTTTGTCATACGTAAGATAAGCGTGCTTTTCTGCTTTAATAAAATCTTTTGGCAAAATATCATCATTCGATTCATCACGAAAATAATTTCTTGCACCAGATTGAACAGGTAAGCCTACACCTTTTAATACTTCTATTTTAGCACTTTTTTGAGATTCTGCCCAACGTTTAGTATAAACATTCTGTTTCTTCCCATTACCAGGATGATAGTCAACAGTACACCGACAATTGCCATGCCGTCTATATATATCCTTGGGAACTTCTGGATAATTGTATGAACCCTCTAAACTCTTGCACCATTTGCACGGATGACCGACAACTCTTCGAACGATTTTCGGACTCAACCCCACTTTGTGATGGAACTCCGCATTTTTTCGAATGCTATCATCCACAATGCTCTGACTAAAATTTACAATCGGATCATCAAGCAACCATTTTACATCATCGAAATTTTCCTCACTTGCTAAACGATTGACCAGACCATCAATTCTGTCTTGATTCAGTTCAGGAACCTGAGCAGCTAACCCAATTTTAGCCTCAGAGTTCAAATTCTTCTGAACTTGTTCAGTATAATCACTCACAAGCTCGTAATTCCGCCCCAGAACGTCCGTCAGCACACGTTGAGCGATATTGTAATACATTTTACCGTCTGGTAGCGTTTCATTCGTCAGAGAGGCTCCCAGAGTCTTAGAAAGTATCTCCCCAATTTCAATAGCATATTGATTAGCGTCCAAATAACTTGCCTTGCTATGGTGTAGTTTAGACAGCAAGTCTTTCAAGACCTCGCTGTCCAGCCTAGCACCTTCAAACTCAGACTTGATTTTCTTGAGCAGGCTCGGAACGATATCCTCCACCATCTGCAACCTCCTTCACTACTGGAGCAGGCTTGTCTGACCCCTTAATTCCAGTCAAATCACGGATGGTTTCAGCATCCATATAGCCAGGCACCGCTTGATTCAGTTTGATAACACCATCACCAATTAAGGTCAACATGTTAGCGTCTGCCTCAAACAAAGGCTCCCACTTCACGACCGTTTTATTGAATTGTTTCCTCAGATATGGAAACTCATCACGTAAACAAGTAGCCACATAGGCCACATTCAGTAGACCAGAACCCAGAGATCGTTGGGCCTTACGACCAGCTAACCGCAAGTTCTCATGACTAGCCTTGATAGCTTCAACAGATGACGGATTGTCAGACACAAAGCCGAGGTCATCCAAGGTCAAGCCCATCTCCCCAGCAAAGCCAGCAGCCGCAGTCCGTAACTGCTCAGTAAAGGGAGACATGCTGGATGTTGTGAATTGACCCACGTTCGGTTTGTCCCCTTCATCATCTTTCGTAAAGGTCAGCAAGCTGGACACAGTCGCTTTCCAAGTATCAATCGCCTCAGCATCTTGACTCAATCCCAACACATACTTCTGAGGGAATGAATAGAACTCAGCAGTCACATCTGACCGCTCAAGCGTTCGTTTAGCATATCTCTGATAGTACATCCCTGCCCGAGTAATTCGTGACCGACCAAACGGACGAACCGCATCAGGTCTATGAATGACTGGCACCAGCAAAGGAACCCCAGTTGGATTTCCTATTGCAAACGGCTTACCATCTTTCGGATAGAACCAAGTCACATCACTAGTAAAGTAAGCCTCAAGCACGGCATAACCATTATCATCCCGTTTCAAAACTGCATATCCCTCAGTCAGCAAGCCAGTGATAGGATCCAAAACACCAGTTGCATTACTCGCCTCGATAACCTGCAACCTAGAAGCGTCATCATCGTCCCCTTGCGAGATGTAGACAAAACAACACGACCCAATCAAAGCTGAAAGGATCGCGCTATCAAAGAATACATCAGGATTGTTCTGTGCAAAGATTTCATTAGCCCCAAAATCATCATTAGCAAACTCACGAAAGACCAAACGTTCTGCAAGACTGTCAACACCCTTAGCAGCCCAACCTAAGACCGCTCGATATTGTTGCCTGATTTGAGGTGGTATCGTAATACCAACATCTATCTCATTATGCTGCATAGCATACTGATTGTATCTAGTATCTACACCCATTTTGTAATTGGCTAGCTTCTTCCTGAGATAGCCCATACCTTTCAATGTCATTTTATACAACTACCTTTCATTTCCCGCGAGAAAAAATGTACAGTGACGGTGTGAAGCCCTGAAGCACCGAGGGGGAGGGGGTCATCCCCCCCCCACCTTGGCAGGAACACTCGTCCTTTTTTCATTTTCTATCTAATTATTTTTTTAAACAAGGTCTATTTATTTTTGTAAATGATTACTGATGGTTTTAATATTAACTCTTATATTTAAACCAATCTGTACTTTGTGGCAAGTTCCTATTACCGATAACCTTTGTTCCATTTGTCTTCTCATCAGCATATAGCTTGTCAGACTTCTGTCTATTGCATTGCCAATGTGCTAACTGCAAGTTAGCAATATCAGATGGATGTCCATTCTTATTTACTGGAACGATGTGGTCAATGACTGGACTTAATGGATGAGGATATCTCAGGTCTTTGTCTACAGGCTGGCCACATATCCCACAAGTGTTTCTTGTCTTTAAGATAATCTTCTTGTTCTTCTCAAAGGCTACTCTATGTGGTCCGCTACGGTCTGCACGGAGGGGGTTGGTATTCATCTAAGGAGGGGGTCCTTTCTTTTAGGGTAGGGGGGTTGGTGTTCTCAAATATACCCCCTCGGTATCTTTCAAAACAGGGGTGTTTTTAGTGCACCCACCCCCTCTTGTATTTAACATATCTTATATTTTGTGACTTTCGAGAGAACCTGCTTTAACTCAGTCTAGGCAATGCTTCAACTACATTTCTGATTTATTGAATTTACCGTTTCTCAATATGATAAATAGACATGCTTTTAATACGTAAAAGTAAGCATACTTTCATCTATTTCATCTTGATTATAGCCTATATAGTCCAATGTTATATCTGGTGCAGAGTGATTAAGTATCTGCATTAAGATAGCTATATTACCATTCTGTTTGTAGTGATGGTACCCAAATGTTTTTCTCATTGAGTGAGTACCAATATGTTCAAGTCCAGAATGATTTGCTGCATCATTTAGAAATTGATACACAGCTACTCTTCCTATATGCTTGATTCTAAGTCCATCGCCCCTAACTTTCTTCCGGCTCGGAAAGAGGTAGTCGTAACTTTCAAGATTATTTTCTTTTATGTAGCGATTCAAGGCTTTTCTTAACTCTGGGTTAACTGCGAACCTTCTTACTTTCCCTGTCTTTTTCTCTTTTATTTCTATTCTGTCTTGGGTAACATGTTTTACTTGGAGAGGAACAATATCGCTTACTCGTAAACCTGAGTATATCCCAAATAAAAAGAGAATATAGTTTCGTTCACTTTTTGATTTTAAATAATTTTTCATTCGTTCGATATCGTCTAAATCACGAATTGGTTCTACTTTCTTCATGTACCTCTCCTTTCTACATAAAAAGCCACTAGTCGTGGCATTGAATATGACAGTAGCTGGAATTGAACCAGCTGGTCTAGCAGTAAAACGCACGCTTGGTAAAAGTTTCAAGGAGACCCAAACAACCTGCTAACCTGTCCTTACTGTCTAAGAGGTCGAAACCTCTATATTTTTAGGAGTCCTCATGACTGTTCGTTGCCAATCATTGGATAATACTATTTTAGCACCTTTTTCCGTTCCAATTCTCCCAAGATTTTCCCAGATTTTTCCCAAGATTTTCCCAGAAATCACTTGTAAACCAGAAGGTTGCTTGCTTGATAGGACTCCGCGAACTCTAAAAGAGCTTTGTTTAATATCCGATAATACTCACTGGATGAGTAGCCTAGTTCTGAATAAATACTGTAGTCTTCCCTCCTTTTCTTCCTGCAATATCGTTCGATTAGGATACGTGTGTATTCCATATCAGAAAGATTGTTGATTGCTTTAGCGATTAGTTCTAGGTCCTGCTGAGCTGATACTCTACGCAAGACCATGCTTTCTACCTGCTTACTTGTCTGACCACTTGATGATTTTGGTTCAAGCGAGTAGGATATTGTTATTTTTGGAGCGTATTCTTCTCCAGCTATCCGTCTCAGACGACTGTATTTTTTAAGGACTTTGATAGCTTCCTTTCTTGTCTTCTTTTCATCGATGATATCCAATAACTCTATTTGCACACGAACTCCTCCTCATGATATAATAGTTATGCGAAACTATAACACGAGAAGTCAGCTGTGCTGGCTTTTTTCTTGCCTTGCTCCCTTTTTAGGTGTATACTGTATGTATACTAAATAAAGGAGAAACAAATGAATACTGTTAAAACTCGTAAGGTTGGGAACTCTGTCACTGTGACCATTCCCAAAACACTCAACGTTCCAGAAGGTCAGGAAATGTTTGTCTACAAGGGTGTAGATAATGTCATTGTCCTAGCTCCAAAAATTCCAGACCCATTTAGCGGCGATGCAGACCTACGCATGGAAGATGACTTCGAGGGGGTAAAATTCCTTGACAGCGAAATATGATTACATTCCAGAAAAACAGGACATCATCTGGATTGACTTTGACCCGTCTGTTGGGCGTGAGATTCAGAAACGCCGTCCTGCTATTGTCGTCTCTCGTAGAGAATATTCGGAGCGGAC
Source organism: Streptococcus sp. 3109 (assembly GCF_013276905.1). Taxonomy (NCBI): domain Bacteria; kingdom Bacillati; phylum Bacillota; class Bacilli; order Lactobacillales; family Streptococcaceae; genus Streptococcus; species Streptococcus sp. 3109. The sequence goes on from NZ_VMLY01000001.1 coordinate 65,881, forward strand.
TGGATTTGTGGCTGTATGCCCTATTACACACGGTCAAAACAGACTAGAAGAACAAGGTCTGCTCGTTCCTGTGCGTTCCAATAAGGTAGATGGCTCTGTCAATCCACTCCAACTCTATACTTTTGACTTTAGAGAGCGCAGGGCTCAAAAAATCACAACCATGGATACAACCAGTTTTCAGAAGGTTGTCCAACTCTACAATTTCATCTTCGAAGCCTAGTCCTTATGGATTGGGCTTTTTTATTCCTCCAAAAATTCAGGGTTTTCGTAGATGTTGCCGATGACTTCTTCATGCTCAGTCCACGCATATCCTTCTCCCAAGTCTTTTAGGTATACAGCTGGCATTCCACCTATGAATGTACCACCATATTCTTTTTCTAAATACACTTCATGTGGACATCCTCTTGTGCATTTGATAATATCTCCGACAAAGACCTCTTTGCCGTTCTTATCCTTGAGTCCTGTTGATTGCATGATAGAGTCATAATCATCAAAATGTAACCACTTTTTTCTATCTTCAATCCAAATGACAGGACAAGTCCAGTTTTCATCATCTGTGTCACAATTGCCTACCATGACTTTGTAATTCATTTCTTTTCGCAGTCTATCCCACGCTCTAAATTTTGGTATCATAACATCACCTCATCCCCAACTTTCACTTTCTCATACACGTCCTTCGTAACCACGAACACCCCGTAGTCACGTATAGTAAGCGTGTATAGCTTCCCGTGCCGTCCTTTCTCAAGGACCTTGCCAAATATCTCAGCGCCTGCGTTATCAGCCTTATAGATAACCATCGGCTTCTTTTCTTCTAAATCTCGAATCCTGTCCATCTGCCAGATGTTTAGTCCAGCAGATAATAATATCCATATTGCGATAAATCTTTTCAATCTGTGACCTCCTGCTGTGGTTTAAAAGGCAATTCTTTTCTTGCTTCACTCATAATATAAAGATTGTCTGTTGGCAATGTTGCGAAGTATGTTCTCGATACTGCCGCTTGACAAAAAATCATTTCGTCAAAAACTAGCTGACATAACTCTACCAAACACTCTTCAATATCAAATACTTCGTCATCGTCTTCACTATCCATTTGCTCTTCATAAAACTCTGCAATTTCACAAGCTTTTCTGTACAATTTACCTGCAAACTCTCTTTTCATTTCTTCCATCACTCAACCTCCTCAATCTCAACACCTTCACAATTGAAAACCCATCCGAATCCAGCTTCTTCTAGTTCTTTACAGGTGTGATGTGCTCTGTGTCCGTCTGAATTATTTTTATCTGTGACCGTCCATATATCAGCATTTTTGTGATAGCTCAAAAAGCTCAGTGCGTTTACGATACCTTTCATCTTTACCCGATACCGCTTCTCTTCCTCGACATCGTAGCCGTCAAGCCATGCACGAGCAAGTGTTTCTTGATTGCATTCGTGATAAAACCATCTTTGAAGGTCCTCACTATCTTCATCATCTATAGACTTCATTAAATCTTGTAAGTCCCAATTATATTCTTTTGCTTCTTGAATATATTTATGAACACACTGCGGAACTTTGACTTTTTCTGGTTCGTCTAGTTGTTTGATTGTATCGATGATTCTGTCTACATCAATACAATTGATAAACCTACTTTTACTTTCTTTTAAGACGTTACAATAATCAATCAATTCCTTAAGTTTCATCTTAGCTTCCTCCATAAATCAAATAAACTGCAATAACTACCTGAGCCATGCTTGGCGAATAGCTAATCCAATCATCAAACTCCTTAGATTTTGGCAACCAATCCTTGGTAGCTCCCAAATCGTATTCTTTAGGTCTTTCATCAGCGAAGATACATTCCATCACTCCCATAAACGTCATGCCATCTTCTGTCATTTCCCAGAAATAATCCGCCCGGTCTTTTACCGCTTGTGGTAAATCTTGCTTGGGAGGTTTGGGTTTCCCGTCTTCTACCGTCCAGTTGTATACTTCATTAACTTTTTGCTTTAACTCTTCCATCATCTTCCAACTCCTCTACTTTCTGTCTTAATTCTTTATTCTTTTTCTTCAACAAATCGCGCTCCAGCGCTCTAATCCGTCTCTTGCGTGCATCGCACGGTTTCGAATACTCGATTATCTTCTCTTCGTTTTGCTCGATTGTGCGTTTCAGTCCTTCAATCTCAGCCTGTTTGTCATACTTCAACCAAACACCTCCCACTAAAACGGAAAATCATCTTCTTCAAGGGCGTATCCTGGCATTTGTTCCTCAATGTTCGAACGGTTAGCAGTATCATCACGCTTTTCAAGTCGCTCAAAACCATCTGCGACCACCTCAGTCAGATAGACCCTGCGCCCCTCCTGATTCTCATAATTCCTTGTCTGGATGCGCCCTGTCACACCGACCAGATTGCCTTTCTTGCACCATTCTGCGAACAGTTCCGCCTGCTTGCGCCACATCATACAGTTGATGAAGTCCGCCTCTCGCTCGCCGTTTGCTCCCTTGAAGTTCCGATTGACCGCCAGAGTAAAGGTAGCAACCGCCACATTCGACGGCGTATATTTTAATTCAGGGTCTTTCGTTAAGCGCCCTACCAATGTAACGTTATTGATCATCTTTCTTTTCCTTTCTTGCTGCACGTTCCCCTATTAAGTAGCCGAGAAATAACCACAGAATCGCCATTCCAAATTCTTTAATAAGTTCAATCATTTTCTTCTCCTCCTGAAAAAGTCGCTAAATAGTAACAATCCTTCGCACCATAGTCAAACCGTGTCGTCCGCTGACCAATGTGCTTCTGAAACCTTGGATGAGTGATAGCCGAGAAAGCCCACTGATGATCTTCCATTTGCTCAATGAGATCATCGACATTGTCAAACCTCCCAAGGAAAAACTTGCAGTGCCCGTTATAGACGAAGTAAAGATTTAACATCAATACCTCCTAAAATTTCATAAAAGCCATCCAGTGAGTTGTCCCACGCTGTTGCCCAAAAAGTGGTTGTTGTGGGACTAATTCCAAAATTTCCTTAACATTTACTTGAGCATCAGACCACTTGAAAATAAGTGTTCCTCCTGTTTTCAAAACCCTAAAACATTCTTCAAAACCTTGTTGTAAATCTAATCTCCAAGTCAACAAGTCTAGTTGTCCATATTGCGCACGCATGAATGATTTCTGGCCAGCCCATAAAAGGTGTGGCGGATCAAATACAACAAGGTTAAATGTTTCATCATCAAATGGCATATCTCGAAAATCTGCAACAATGTCTGGCTTAACGTTGATTTTCTTTTTGTGAATCTCAAATTCCTCTTCACGTCTATCCATGTATGTTGTGTGTGGTTCCTTTTTATTAAACCAAAACATTCGAGAGCCACAACACGCATCTAGTATTCTGATATCTTTCATCACTCCACCTCAACAGGGTAAAAGTTCCCAAAGCAACCCCTCAATGCCTTACCAACCTGTACGGCTGCCCCACGAGAAACAAACCGCATGGCTTTCTTCTCCTCAGAATATGAAATGTCCAAACCAGTCACTCCGATAACTGCGGACATCAGAAAGGGCTTATCCTCTCTTGTCCCATGTCTTAAAATAAACATCAGCCACCTCTATTTTCAAGCCTTTCAAGTAATTCACGTTTCCGTTTTTCAAGCTCTTCCTTGTCCTCCTCGCTCGTGGTATTCACATAGTTAGGTTGAGACCATTCAGGAACATTTGATTTTTGATTCCCTGACTGACCCTTGATTTTACTTTCTTTGTAGGCTCGCTCACGTTCATCGACTGCTGCAATCGTCAAGACTCCGTCTTTTTTCCAATTCGTCAAAATTGCTTTAATATAACTAAAATTCCGTTTACCATTGTCAGCAGCAAAACCAATTGCTTTCAGAACAACTTTCGCTTCCATTCCATCCAAAGTGATGAACTCTTTCAAGATTTCAAATTGAGTTCCATCTAACGGAGCAATACGAGATTGATATTCTTCCACGATGAGCTCGACTGGATTTTTATTTTTATTTTTATTTTTATTTTTATCTATATCTTTCTCTATCTCTATATCTATCTCTTTATCTATATCTATATCTCCGTTACACTTTGTTTCATCGGTGTTACAATGTAACACCTGTTTGTTCTCTCGAAACTTGCGAACCCTTCTGGCAGTTGCTGTTTCACTCCCAACCATCTCAGGAACTTGCTCTAAGAAATAGTCCCTGTCATTTTTTCTAGTCAACAATCCTTTGCTTTCTAAAAAAATCAATGTAATTTTAATATCTTCGACATTTTCGTCAATGACAAGAGCGATTTCTTCAGCTAGATTGTCAGCCAATCCATCGTAGTAAATATGCCCTCCGTCTTCCAAGCTAATTAACATCATTTTGAGATAAATGATGGTATGTGTATCTCCGCCAGCAATCTTGCGAAGTAGTTTCATCTCCTTTGACTTAAAGAAGTCCTGAGCAAGCTGGATCCAGAAATACCGCTTGTTTTTTAACGCCATAATTTCACACCCCATTTCCTACGGTTAGCGCGGTACTTCATCCGCATATCCTCATAGATGTACCTGCCTTCTAGCGCCATCTTCTCAACCTTTAGCAGTTTATTCTCAGAGACCACATCACGATAGTCCTTTGCTAGTTTTCCATAGTCGGTTAGGTATTCTTTGATAAGTGAAATTTTCCTGTTCTCGTCCTCTAAATATATTTCGAAATCAGATTTTTCTTCATCAGACGACATCATTTCTTTATTCACTCTCTCATGCCAGAATAGCCATTCAATCAATTCTTCCATTTCCTGCCCTCCTCATGACAAAAGTCTTAGGTTCTGGTAAGCCTAACGGCTCTGGACGCAAGCCTACAGGCGGTTCATTGTCGTAGGTGAAGCCCTTGAACGGACGACGAATATTCTTGCGAATTTCTTGCCATTTGTCCTCTCTACCACGTTCGTATGCATGATTACGCACTTGGATAATCATAGACGCAAATTCTTGCTCTTATCGTCTCTCTTCTTCCTCTCGTTTTTCTTGCAGTTTGATATGACGATAAGCCCCTGCAAATCCAAGCAGCAAGGCTCCAACACCCATCAACTGGTCTAAAATCGGTGGTTCAAACATTTTTCTATCTCCTTACGCTCTTAATTTTCGTACTTCTTTCTCTAATTCCAAAATTTCATAAACATCATTGACATCGTACATAATATCTTTCCCTTGCTTACGAAATCTTAACCCTTTACGTTCTAATTTCTTAATATAGGCATGAGTAAAGCCAAACTTCTTCATCAAAGCCTGTTGATTGATTGGCATACGATCATTCTCTAACTGCTCCTTGACCTGCTTTTCAGCAAAAGCCAATAATTGATTTGTGAACAATTCAGCACTTTCGCCGTCTAATCGTAATTGTAACGTTATACCTTCCATTTTCTACATCCTCTCAACTATGCGGGCAAGCATTTTTGTGATATAATGGTTTAAATTGTTTTAGTATGCGCCTGACTTCGTCAGGTGCTTTTTTGCGTTCTTGTCAAACTGTATTACTTTCCAGCGCTCTGAGTTCTATCTCATGGCTGACTTGTCTAAATAGCTTCTCACACGCTATTTTAGCTTCTCTGTACGTTGTAGATTCACTGAGTAACTATTTTTAAATTCCTTATTTGCCATCTCTTCCTCTCCTTTCTATTTTTCTCTCCTTTTTGCTATAATAAAAGCAGAAAGGAAGTGATCTAATGCCACAAATCACCAATGATAATGTCCAGATTTGGACACTCTATATCACAGTAATAATTGCAGTTATCGGTTTTGTTTTTAATACCATTTCACTCTGGCAAACAAAGAAAGCTACAGAGGATATGGCAAAGCCTTATATTAATGTTTATGTAGATGTCTATGCAGTTAAAAATCAACAACGTACCTTTGTTTTTAAAAACTTTGGCCAAACTCCAGCATATATAGATAATATTCAGATAGATGGCGAATTGGATCCATTGAATTCTGTACACCGCTTCAACTCACTTATCGGAAATATGATTGCCCCAGGACAAAAATTTACATCATCAATAGACCCAGATTATAAAGGTCGAATTACACTGACAATTACTTACTCCGATAGCAAGAAACACAAATATATAGACAAGTTTGTACTTGATGCTACATTGGCATCTGCAATGTTCTACACTGTAAACGAGAGCAATAAAAGCGATTCTCCAGCTACAGCTATCAGACAATCGACCATGGCTCTATTACGCGATCTACGATAGAACCATCTCCGAGCGATTTTACAGTTCAAACATCACGTAAGAATTCAATTTTTATCTCAACAGTTTCATCGTCAAGTGTATTGGCGATGATTTTATTTTTTGCGTCAATCGCTTCGTTCAAGTCTTTACAAGTTAATTCATAAAATACATTTACATTTGCATTCATCTCTTCCCCTCCTACTCCAGCACCTTACTGCCGACTACCAACCGTTTAACGACAACGTCCATCTCCTTAAACTCGGCATTCTCTGCACAGTAGCGGACGCTCTCACTGATGATGTGACAAATAGATACGCCGTACTCGTTCGCCAGCTCCGTAGCGATCTCCCAGGCATCTCTGTCAATCCGTGTTACTTTTTGCGCTGCGTTGTTCATAGTATTTCCTCCTACAACATATCTTCCACCCTACACCCTAGCGCCTTGGCGATGACCACCGCCTGCGACAGCGTCACTGCCTTCAGGTCGTTCTCGATCCGTGACAAGGTCGTGTAGTCTATCAAGGTTCGCTTGGCAAGCTCACGCAAGCCCAGCTTTTGAGCCGTTCTCAGCTCCCTCATTTTCGCTCCGTACATCGACTTTTTCCTTTCTACTAATAGGTCTTTTCAAAACTGTTGGTACTTGTCAACAGTTTTGATAGAATTATTCTATCGATTTTGAAAAAGTTTGACCTTTTTGACTTTTGTTTGTTTTATCTCTTTTTGAGATATTTTTAACTGAAGAATAAGTCAGTTTCACTCATTCCGAATTTATTAGCAATAATTGCCATTTCATAATCCTGAAAAGGAAACTGACCTTTTTCTTTAAGTTCATACTGACGACGATTTTTTAACCCAATCAAGTCCGCCATGTATAACGTAGTAAGCTCTCTTTTTCTACGTTCTTCCCTTAATCGAATTTTAGGAAGAAGAAATTGAGAACGTATTTTCTCTTTATTTGTCAACAATAATTCTCCTCTCTTATATAAGCCAAGTAATAATGATAACTAGAATAGTTAAGGCAATCAAAGACCAAGTGATAAATTTAGCGGTTTTGTTTTGCATTTTTTCTACCTTGTGCTATAATGAAATTACACAATAGTGGTTGGGGCTTTCGCCCCTTCCACTCTCTTCCTAGAAGAGTTTTGATATAAGATTTACCAGTGCAGAGATTAGATTGATGAGGGCTATTATCAAACCGATCTTGACTTCATTGGTAAGTCTTTTCTTTTTGTGCTTTTTCATTTAGTCCATCCTTTCTGTTGTTTTCCTTGTCTTAAGATTGCCTTTCTCAACCTTACAAGACTATTATATCTCATTTTGAGATATAAGCCAATGATTTTTTATCTCTTTTTGAGATTTTTTTATTTATTTTTTTATCTCATTGTGATATATTATAGGTAGAGAAAGGAAATGTTTATGAATATACTAGGTAATTCTATTAAAGAAATCAGAAAATCTAAGAAAATGACACAAAACGAATTGTCACAGTTGACTGGTTTTAAACAAAATACTATATCCAATCATGAGAACGGCAAACGACAATTAGACGAAACAGATATTAGAATTTATGCTGCTGCTCTCGAAGTTGAGCCACAACAACTATTTAGTCTTTCTAAAGTTACCACCCCCACAGCGTCCCCAGATTCGCTCACACAGCAGATAACGAACAAGGTGGTACAATTAACCCCAGATAATAAAAAAATCGTCCTACGGACTTCTGAGGAGCTTCTGGAGAGACAAAAAGCAAACGGCGAGATGTACATAGAGCAAAACGAAGAAGAAACGAAGATAAACGAAGTATCGGAAGTTATCAGCTTGTACCAAGTTGAGGTTGTATCTGAGACGGCAGCAGCTTCTGGATTTAACTATGGATTTGGTTACGATGATACAGACAGAGAGACTATAGAGGTTGACGAGCAACCACCACGCCACGATATTGCGACTAAGGTCAGCGGAGACTCCATGCAGCCTGACTACCAAGACGGAGATATCCTCTATTTAGTAGACAAGGGACTGACTACCTACAACGGAGATTTGGCAGTTATCGCATATGGAGACCGTTCTTACTTCAAAAAGATCTATACCGAAAACGGACGCTTACGCCTCGTATCACTCAATGACAAGTACGAAGACATCATCCTAGACTTCCCACCAGCCGAAGACACACACATCAAGATCTATGCAGTTATCGGGGTGTATAGAGGGGAGTAAGGAAAAAATGAATTACAACGACTTAAATGATCAGCAGGTACAAGAATTAATTAACAAACTGAAGTACCCCAAAAACGAACTTTCTTTTAATGAAATCCATACTACAATCTCGTCTTTATTTGGTAAAATAGATATAGACGAAGCTATTATTGATGATGATGACATTCAATATATACTTCACATATACAGAGGAAGGATGAATCCTGAGCGCTACAGCATTCATATTAGGTTTAAAAATTCCCATAATCATTTAGTTAGGGTAGACATTAATCCATCTAATAGACATGTGAATCCTGATGACTCAATTGTAGAGGGGAATCACATTCATATATACTCCAATCACTACGATAAAAAGGATAGAGTTGCTATCCCGCTTGAAGATTCTGACTTCCCTAATTTAACTCACATTGTGGACGTATTTTCTGAATTCATCAAATATACACATATCAAGACGGAGGCTGATGATGAATAACTCAAATACACTAAAAAATATATATTTTGATTGGTTATTAAAAGAGTATAAGTTCAATGATCTAGAGAAAAATATAGTAGAAATTAGAACACCGTTTTTAGATAATGATTTTGATCATATCATCCTATATGCTGAGTTTTTATCAGATGGTAGGGTCACACTCACAGATGACGGATGGACCATTAACAATTTAAAAAGTCACGGCGTTAGTTTCTCAAATCGTTCAACATACAAAAATAACTTACTAAATACAATCGTAAACAATTTAGGTACGAGAGCTGAAAATGGAGAGTTGTTTATCACAACCAGCCTCGAAAAATTCCCACTTGCAAAGCAACGGTTGCTCCAAACTATTATGCAGGTGAATGATATGATAGTCTTACGAGATACAACAATTAAAAATGTTTTCCATGACGAAATAGAAAACACCTTAGTACAGAGAGAGGTTCTTTTTACAAGAAGGCCGTCTTATTCAGGTAAAGAGGGGATAACTGTGCAATTTGACTTCGCAATTCCCACAATCAAAAAAGAAAGACTTGTAAGGACTATTTCAAACGGAAATGATCTCAACAGGGCTAAATTACTCGCAATGGATACACGTATTTTACAGAACCATAAAGATAACGTTGAATATATTGCTGTAGTCGACGATATACACCATAGATTTGATAAAGTGGCAGAAACCCTAGCGGTATTTAACGAAAATAGCAAAGATAAAATAATATTGTTATCTCATAAAGATATCTTAGAAAATTCTCTTTTATTATCAAATGTGATATAAAAAATCCCCGCACTCGGCAATAGTCCCCCATATCCAAGAAGTCTATTGTGCAAAATTGATATTTTTTGAAAATTATATTACAATACAGCTATCAGGAGTTTAGCTCCATAAAGTTTAGGTTTGGATTTTAGATCCATATCGTGATGGTAGCCGTATTTGATACGGCTACTTTTCTTTTCATATTCTAGTAAACATAAGTCGTTAAAATAAGTTGACGTTTGACAGAAATTAAAAAAAGAAATACACTAAGAATGTAAAAAAGCCTTGTTCGTCAAGGATAAAATCGTCTGGTGTACTTCTAAGAGGTACACCTTATTTTATTATCTGACGAGCTGCCAACTGTTTCCATTTTGGAAATAGTTGGCATGTAAAAAACAGAAATAAAAATATGTGCAATAACTGATCCACACTAAAAGCTGATAGAGAGGTTTCATTATGAAACAAGAACGCAAAGTTTTAGGTATTTTAGCTATTATTTTTGGAGCAATTGCTCTACTTGGCTCATGGATGCCTATCATCAATAATTTTTCATTCATTCTAGCTATTTTAGCTCTTATCTTCGGTTTAATTGGTTTTGCAGTAAATCGAAAAAGACCAAAAACACTAGCTATTATTGGGACGGTTCTAGCAGTCGTGTCTATTGCTATTGTATTAGTAACTCAAGCAATGTACGCTAAATCATTGAAAGAACTAGGTAAAAACATTGAAGAGACTGTTAGCTCTGTAAGTTCTTCTATCGAATCATCTCAAAAAGAGGAAGATGCTAAATTTAACTGGACAAAAGAACAGTTTGATACGCTTCAAGTTGGTGATATTATCAACTATGGAGCTGGTGGAACTAACTACGATGACGTTGCTAGCGTTCACGGAGAACCTAACAATGTGACAACTAGTTCAGTAAATGACCACGACAGCAAGACAGTATCATATACTTCTACTGGTAGCAAATATAAGAGCGTTATTCTTTCGTTTTCAAAACAAGACGACGGTTCTTTCTTGTTGACTTCTAAAATCAGCTCAGGTCTAGAGTAAAAAAGACAACAAAAAATCCCCACACTCTCCATCGCCAAACTTTGAGTGTGAGGATTCAACTTTCCATCAAGCAAGCAATGGAAAGGATGATAAAAAAATACAACTATAGTTTATCATAAGTTCTACACCTTTTCAACTATGCGGGCAAGCAATCGAAAAGAAAGGACTTTTTTATGATAAAAAAATACATCACAAAAAAAGGAGAGACTAGATATCTCTTTCAAACATATTTGGGCATAGACCCTGCTACTGGAAAAGAAAAACGCACAACAAGACGTGGTTTTAAAACCATTAAAGAGGCAAAGGCTGCCGAACGTGACCTTCTCTTAGATGTTGAAGAGAACGGTTTTTCAAACAATGAAGATTTTCAGAACCCTACTTTCGCTGAAGTTGCTGAGTTATGGCTTGATAGCTATAAGAGCACTGTGAAACCAACAACCTATCAGAACGTTAAGAAAAAACTTGATGTTATGATTGACTTGTATTTTACAGATATGAAAATCCAGCAGATCAGTGTAGCTTATTGTCAAAAGGTTGCTATCCAGTTAAGTAATCGCTATATCCTCTATGCTAATTACTACTCTGTAATCAGCCGTATTTTCAAGTATGCCGTTTCTCTTGACATCATTAAGTTAAATCCCTTAGACAAGATTATCAAGCCTAAAAATAGACCCTTAAAGGCCAAAGAGAACCACTATACAAAACAGGAGCTAACGGAGTTTCTTAAAGTTTGCAGAGTAGATTGTAAGCCTGTAGAGTATACCTTTTATCACTTACTAGCTTTTACTGGTTTGAGATGTGGTGAGGCTCTTGGGCTCATGTGGTCAGATGTTGACTTTGAAAATAAACGATTAAGCATTTCTCGAACAGCTGTCGTTGTTAATAAAAAACAAACTGTTCAGGGCCCTAAAACCAAAATGAGTAAGAGGGTTATCACTTTAGATGATGAAACTCTAAATATATTAAAAATCTGGAAGCGTCAGCAGATAAAAGAATATTTTCGGGCTGGCGTACCTTACAAACATGATTCGAATTATATCTTTACGAATAGTTTCGGAGGATGGATTTCTCCTTCAGCTGTGAAAGAGAGACTTAGAAGATTCTTTTGTGAACATAAGGATGTCAAAAAAATCACTCCTCACGGTTTCAGGCACACACACGCTTCTCTCCTCTTTGAAGCAGGTGTTACAGCTAAAATCATTTCGGACAGATTAGGTCATAACAATGTTCAAACCACCCTTGATATGTATACCCACATCAATGATAATCAACGTTTTGAAGTCGTCGATCAACTCATGGATTTCATCCGCTCCAGCTAAAAGTCATGCCGTATTCAATCTCGTATTCACTTTTGGTTGACATGCTAGAAACCCACTGATTTCAAGGGACTAGGAAGCTGTGAGCAGTTTATACCATAATCCGCTTTCATAGATAAAGAAAAGGTAAGAAAAATGAAACATTTAGAAATTGAATTGAAAACACTCTTGAAAAAAGATGAGTATGATCGTCTAAAAGACCAGTTCACAGGTGTCACTTCTGTTCTTCAAAAAAATTACTACATCGACACACCTGATTTTGAGCTGCGAGAAAAGAAAGTTGCTATGCGCATTCGAACCTTTGAAGACTGGGCAGAATTGACACTCAAAGTCCCACAAAGTGTTGGGAACATGGAATACAACCAAAAATTGCAACTAAAAGATGCTGAGAACTATCTGAGTAAGGAAGAACTTCCTCAAGGGCTGGTTCTTGATGAATTGGCTAAACATGGTATCCAAACTAGTGAATGGCAGGTTCTTGGTTGTCTAACAACGCTTCGCTATGAAATGCAAACAGCTATCGGTCTCATGGCTCTGGATGAAAGTCAATACTTTGATATGACGGATTACGAATTGGAGCTTGAAGTGGAAAATCACGAGCAAGGCAAACAGGATTTCCAACAATTTTTAGAGAAAAATCAGATTTCCTATCAAAAAGCTCCTTCAAAATTGGTTCGATTTGTCAAAAGTATGAAAAATAGCTGAAATAATCTCCATTTTTTGGTAAAATAGAAAAGATAAAAATACAAAAATCCCAGTTCATATATGTAAGGCAAATATCACTAGGATTTATAAAGTTTACAGAGGACGGTCTATAATGTCAGATAGAAAAAACATGAAACTTTTCGCACTCAACTCTAACCAAGAGATTGCACAGAAAATTGCCCAAGCTGTTGGTGTCCCACTTGGAAAACTATCATCACGTCAATTTTCAGACGGAGAAATCCAAGTAAATATCGAAGAAAGTGTCCGTGGTTATGATGTGTACATCATCCAATCAACAAGTTTCCCTGTTAACAACCACCTAATGGAATTGCTTATCATGGTCGACGCTTGTGTGCGCGCAAGTGCCCACAGTATCAACGTTGTCCTTCCATATTTTGGCTATGCACGTCAAGACCGCATTGCTTCACCACGTGAGCCACTTACAGCTAAACTAGTTGCTAATATGCTAGTTAAGGCTGGGGTTGATCGTATCCTGACTCTTGATTTGCATGCCGTTCAGGTTCAAGGTTTCTTTGATATTCCAGTGGATAATCTTTTCACTGTTCCCCTATTTGCAAAACACTATTGCGATAAGGGCCTCCTTGGCTCAGATGTTGTTGTCGTCAGCCCTAAAAATTCAGGTGTCAAACGTGCTCGTAGCTTGGCTGAGTATCTTGATGCTCCTATCGCCATTATCGATTACCCTCAAGACGATGCAACTCGTAACGAAGGTTACATTATTGGTGATGTTGAAGGTAAGAAAGCCATCTTGATTGATGATATTCTTAACACAGGACGTACCTTCTCTGAAGCTGCTAAAATCGTTGAACGTGAAGGGGCTACAGAAATTTATGCTGTTTCTAGCCACGGTCTCTTCGTCGAAGGAGCTGCTGAACTTCTTGACAATACTAAGATTAAAGAAATTCTTGTGACTGATTCAGTAGCAACAAAAGAAAAAACTCCTAAAAACGTATGCTACATCACTGCTAGTGAGTTAATTGGTGATGCCATCGTCCGTATCCACGAAAGAAAACCAGTCAGCCCACTCTTTGCCTACAACAAAAAGAAATAAGGTGATTCTTTGATTTATTTGGACAATGCTGCGACAACTCCTATGTCAGCAGTTGCTATTTCAGCTATGACCAAGGTGATGCAAGAAACCTACGGCAACCCTTCTAGTATTCATGGTCATGGTCGTCAAGCTGGTAAACTCTTACGAGAAGCCCGTCAGGAACTAGCCCAGTTACTGGGGACAAAACCTCAACATATCTTTTTCACTTCTGGTGGGACTGAAGGCAACAATACTGCTATCATTGGCTACTGCCTTCGTCACCAAGAACAAGGAAAACATATCATCACAACTGCCATTGAACACCATGCTGTCCTTGAAACCATTGATTACTTGGTTCAACACTTTGGGTTTGAAGCAACCATTATTCAACCAGAAAATCAAGAAATCACAGCCCAGCAAATTCAAGAGGCCTTACGTGACGATACGATTTTGGTTTCTACCATGTTTGCCAATAATGAGACTGGAAACCTACTGCCCATTGCTGAAATTGGCCAAATACTCAAGCAACACCCAGCCGCCTATCATGTCGATGCAGTTCAGGCTATTGGTAAAATCCCTATACACCCAGAAGAATTGGGCATTGATTTTCTCACTGCTTCTGCCCACAAGTTCCATGGTCCTAAGGGAATCGGCTTTCTCTACGCATCTAGCATGGATTTTGATTCCTATCTACATGGCGGAGACCAAGAACAGAAAAAACGTGCAGGAACTGAAAATTTAGCTGCTATCGTAGGCATGATTGCAGCCCTAAAAGAGGACCTAGAACAGCAAGAAGAACATTTTCAACATGTACAAAATCTAGAAACTGCCTTTCTGGCAGAGCTAGAGGGTATTCAATATTACTTGAACAGAGGAGACCATCATCTCCCTTATGTCCTCAATATTGGATTTCCTGGCCAGAAAAACGACCTCTTACTCCTTCGTCTAGATTTAGCTGGAATTTCAATCTCTACTGGCTCAGCCTGTACGGCAGGCATTGTCCAATCCAGCCATGTTCTTGAAGCTATGTACGGAGCAAATTCAGAACGCTTGAAGGAATCCGTTCGTATCAGTTTGTCGCCACAAAATACCGTTGAAGACCTACAAACCCTCGCAAAAAACTTAAAAGAAATTATCGGAGGTTAGCCATATGGCATTTGAAAAAACCATTCAGTTAAAAAATTGTCGTTACGACTACACTCTTAGCCCTTCTGTTAAAAAATTCACCCTCAAAGATAACACCTTTTTTGAGACAAAAGTTGGTAACTATGAACTGACTCGCCTTTTGGAAAAAGTGCCAAACAGCGGTGAAGGATTCCAACTCAAAATCATCATTAACAAGGAACTTACAGGGGCTAAAATCAATATCACTGACAAGTTTGGCCTTCGTCTGGTTGATATTTTCAAATCAGAAGACCACCACATTCATCAGGAAAAATTCTATTTCCTCATGGATAGCTTGGTAGAACGTGGTGTCTTCACAAAATCGGAAAGATAGGTCCCATATGTTTGAACTGACCTATAAGGACAGCTATCATGTAGAGCGCACTCTCAAGTATGAGGATTACGAGGCTCTCATGCTGGCTCTATCAGGATGTGTGACTCTGCCAGATACACTTTATGTAACTTCTTTGACCTTTCAAGAGCAGGAAGTTTACCAAGGACTGGTCGGAGACCTCTACCGTTTTCTATCACATGCAGATTTTTTACATCAAAACTAAGATTTTTCTTAGTTTTTTCTTGTTTTTGTTGATTTTTTCACAATGTTTCTATAAAATAGAAGAATAGAAAGGTTGTGATTTTGTGAAAGATAAACAGTCTGCTATTCCAAAAGCTACAGCGAAAAGACTCTCTCTCTACTATCGAATTTTTAAGAGATTTCATGCAGAAAAGATTGAACGTGCCAACTCTAAGCAAATTGCAGAGGCTATCGGTATTGATTCAGCGACCGTACGTCGGGATTTTTCCTATTTTGGTGAACTAGGTCGTCGTGGTTTTGGCTATGATGTTAAAAAACTGATGACGTTTTTTGCCGATTTACTCAATGATAACTCTATTACCAATGTCATGCTGGTTGGTATTGGAAATATGGGCCATGCCCTTCTCCACTACCGCTTCCACGAGCGTAACAAGATGAAGATTATCATGGCCTTTGACCTGGATGACCATCCTGAAGTCGGTAGCCAAACTCCTGATGGGATTCCCATTTACGGAATTTCTCAAATCAAGGATAAAATCAAGGATGCTGATGTCAAAACTGCTATCCTGACCGTTCCCAGCGTCAAGTCACAAGAGGTTGCCAATCTCTTGGTGGATGCTGGCGTGAAAGGAATTCTCAGTTTTTCACCAGTCCATCTGCATTTACCAAAGGACGTGGTCGTTCAGTATGTCGATTTGACAAGTGAACTCCAAACCCTCCTCTATTTCATGAGAAAAGAGGATTAGAAAGCGAAAATCATTTTATGAAAAAACCAGTTATAGGGATTACAGGAAACGAAAAAACTCATCCAGATGATGACATCATGATGAGCTACGCAGCAAAAGGCTTTGTTGAAGGCGTTAAAGACGCTGGAGGGATTCCCATCATCCTACCGATTGGTGATCAAGAAATGGCCTGCCACTATATCAGTATGATTGACAAGCTCATCTTGACAGGTGGGCAAAATGTTGATCCAAAATTCTATGGTGAACCAAAAACTATTGATAGCGATGACTACCACCTTCAAAGAGATATATTCGAACTAGCCCTCATCAAGGAAGCTATCAAACAGCAAAAGCCGATTTTCTCTGTCTGTCGTGGGACTCAGCTTTTTAACGTTGCCATGGGTGGAACTTTGTACCAAGATATAGAAGACCACTGGCAGGATTGTTCTGCCGAATACACAACTCAACGCTTGGTGACAGAACCAAATACTGTTCTTCGAGAAATCTATGGAGAAATCTCCCATATCAACTCCTTCCACCACCAGAGCATCAAGGATTTAGCACCAAATTTAAAGATTGCGGCTCATGATCCTAAAGATGGTATTATAGAAGCTGTTATGAGTACGGATGATGTCGCCTTTCTCGGTGTCCAATGGCATCCAGAATTTCTATTTGAAAATCGTCCCAAGGATAAAAATCTCTTTGATTATGTCGTTAATGAACTTTAGATTAAATCCGTCTTTTCACGGTAACTAAAGTAACTAGATTGTGAGACAATCAAATGGTCCAAGAGGACAATCCCCATCAGTTCGCAGGCTTCTTTGACAAGTTTAGTGACATGATCATCATTTCGGCTAGGCGCTACCGCTCCTGAAGGATGATTGTGAACCAAGATGAGAGAAGTCGCCATATGCTTGATTGCATAGTGAAGGATCTCTCGCGGCTCAGCGATACTACGAGTGGCAGAACCGATAAAAATGGTCTGTTGATGGATGATTTGATTTTGAGTATTGAGATAGAGCGCCACCAGGTGCTCTTGTTTTTTGTCCCCTAATTCCTGTTGCATCTTCTTGGCCAACTTTTGACTACTGAGAATACTTTCCATTTCAAGGGTCTCGTATTTGTGAATACGATGCCCCAATTCAATCATAGCTTGCAACTCTATAGCCTTAACACGACCGATACCAGACAGACTCTGCAATTCCTGCAGGGTCATTTTTTTCAAATCCGTTAGGCTTGAAAGATTGCTCAAGACTTTCTGGGCAATTTCAAAAACGCTGGCTTGACGTGTTCCTGTCCTAAGTAAAATAGCTAGCAACTCTTGATTACTGAGCGCTTCAACTCCTTCCTTGGCCAGTCTTTCTCTTGGCAATAATGAATCTTCTTGAAATGAAATACTGTACATAAAAATCCTCCTCACTTTATTATTCGTGAGAAGGATGAAAAATTAGATTTTTTTCTCAATTGGAGCCACACTGGCTAAAAGTTTTTTCAAACCTACTTCTGGGAAATTGATTTTCAATTCCTGCGTAGCACCACTACCTGAAACTTCCAGAACGGTTCCCTCTCCCCACTTCTTGTGGAGGGCAATATCACCAATGGACCAATTTGTCTCACTAGACGCTGATTTTGCGCCAGCTGTAAATTGACCAAATGGGAGACCGCTTGATTGGATAGTTCTTGGGGCGGCACTACGTTTACGGTCTTGAAGAGCTTGAGCCAGACTCATACCTTGACCGAAGGCAAGACCACCACTGCTATATGATGCCTTAAAGCTTGCATTGGCTGGACGGGCCAATCCTTGATACTCAAGCAAGTCTGAACTAATTTCATTAATAAAACGAGTCGGACGGTTGTAGTTGGTACGACCGAAAAGCAGGCGCGAGTTGGCATTGGTCAGATAGAGAATTTTCTCTGCACGCGTAATTCCTACATAGGCTAGACGGCGCTCTTCTTCTAGTTCATCTTGATCTTCAGCTGCACGGCTAAGCGGGAAGACATTTTCTTCCATCCCAATCAAAAATACAACTGGAAACTCTAGACCTTTGGCAGCATGCAGGGTCATCAAGGTCACTTCTGATGTCTCCTGACTACCTGAATCTGTGTCGGCAATCAAGGCCAAGTCATTTAAGAAACGACTCAGTTTGTCCAGACCAGTTTCTTCTTCTGCCACATCAGAGGTGTCATCAAAGTTTTTTGTCACAGAAAGGAACTCTTCGATATTTTCAACCCGAGCCTTGCTTTCTAGAGTTGCTTGGGCATTAAGAATATCGACGTATCCTGTTTTTTCTAGAACAGCCTCAACCAACTCTGTAATAGTTAAGTGATCTAGCTGCTCTCGTAAATCTAGAATCATATTGGCAAAATCCCAGATAGACTGAGATACCTTACCCTTGATACCAGATAACATGATATTAGCTGAAGCATCTAACATAGACATGTCTTGCATATTCGCAAAATCACGGATTTTCTCAACAGTACCTGGGCCAATTCCACGTTTAGGCTCGTTAATAATACGTTCAAAACTAATATTATCACTCAAATTAGCAATAAGGTTGAGGTAGGCAATAATATCACGAATTTCCTTACGGCTGTAGAACTTGGTCCCTCCGACCATTGTATAAGGGATATTTGACTTGAGCAGGGCTTCTTCAATGGTACGAGACTGCGCATTTGTACGATAGAGAACTGCAAAATCCTTGTGAAGAAAGTTTTGACTGCGACTAAGTTCATCGATGGTTCTGGCTACAAATACAGCCTCATCTAGCTCATCATCGGCACGATAGTAAACGATTTGTTCCCCATCAGCGTTTTGGGTCCAGAGATTCTTAGGACGGCGGTTTTTATTGTTTTGAATAACCTCATTGGCCGCTTGGAGAATAGTTTTGGTTGAACGGTAATTCTCCTCCAACAAAACAACCTTGGCTTGAGGATAATCTTTCTCGAAGTCCAAGATATTCTGCATATCAGCACCACGCCAACCGTAGATAGACTGGTCCGCATCTCCAACAACACAGATATTTTTAAAACGGGAAGCCAAGAGTTTGACCAATTGGTACTGAGCATGGTTGGTATCTTGGTACTCATCAACGTGGATGTATTGGAATTTCTGTTGATAATAAGTCAAAACATCAGGATTTTGATCAAAGAGACGCAGGGTCAGCATAATCAAATCATCAAAGTCAACCGACTCCGACTGACGCAGTTCTTTCTGATAGGCTGTATAACACTGGGCCACAATTTGCGTGTACATATCGCCAGCTTGGGCAGCATAAGCCACATCATCAATCAAGTCATTCTTGGCATTGGAAATAGTCCCCAAGATGCTCCGTTCATTCCATTTTTTCGGATCCAAGTTTAACTGCTTAAGAATGCGTTTCATAAGAGTTCGCTGTTCACCAGGATCCACAATAGTAAAATTACGGTTGTAGCCAATATGATCCGCATCACGACGCAGAATACGAACACACATGGAGTGAAAAGTCGCAATCAGACAGTCCTGAGTGGCTGGATTGAGGTTATAAGCACGCTCTTTCATCTCACGCGCAGCCTTATTAGTAAAGGTAATGGCCAAGATATTCCAAGGATTGACCAGCTTTTCATCAATCAGATAAGCAATGCGGTGGGTCAAAACTCGAGTCTTTCCAGAACCAGCCCCCGCCATGATCAACAAGGGACCTTCTGTCGTTTGTACCGCCTCAGCCTGACGGTCATTCATTCCATTTAATAATGCGTTCATCTTCTCTTCCTTACTCTTGAAGTCAATATTTCTATTATATCAGAATTCAGGGAAAATAGAAACTTTACGGGGAGTAGCAAAATATAGTGGATTGAAACTAGAATACTACACTGTGGGTTTCTAAAACACTCGACTCTTTCACTCAATTTTTTCATAAACTAGCTCAATACCTCAATATAAAAAAGTAAATTTAAGATTGGCAATACGAACGTTAAACAGAATTCCATTTATCTTTTTAAAACCAAAACAACGATATCGTAAAACCTCTACACGAACAATAGATTGCGACACTAAAATATTCTCCCCTAGTTTTGCTTTACTAATAGTATATAGGAGGAAAGCCCTGAATCCTAGATCCTCTGTTATGATGTGGTTACAAACAGAGTTGAAAAAAATCTTAAAATCAGAAAAACGCATTATACCAGGTACTTAAAGCTTGATACAATGCGTTTTATTATAAAAAGATCTACTAGATTTTTTATCAAAATAAACTTCCAGTAGTCTTTTCACTTTTTATTAATAAGTCCCTTCTTCACCTTGACTAGTCAAAATAACAGGTCCATCTTTCGTAATGACAAATTGGTGTTCATACTGACATGACAATCCACCGTCAATGGTCTTATGGGCCCAACCAGTCTTCATATCTGTATCAATTTCCCAGTCACCTGTATTGATCATTGGTTCAATAGTCAAGACCATTCCTTCACGAAGACGGAGTCCTCGACCTGCAATACCATAGTTCGGAACCATTGGTTCTTCATGCATGGTTGGGCCAACACCATGACCAACCAAATCACGCACTACACCGTATCCACGACTTTCAGCATATTCTTGAATAGCTGCTCCAATATCACCAATACGATTTCCAACAACAGCTTGCTCAATACCCTTGTACATAGCTTCTTTGGTTACATCCATCAAGTTTTTCACTTCTTCGGACGGTGTACCTACAGCATAAGCCCAACATGAGTCTGCAAGACCACCAGAATAGCTCTGAGTGTATTTCTTCATTTGCTCAACATTGTTGAAGTTTAATTTTGAGACATTCAGGTCAGATTTAGCAATAGGACCTCCCAAAACCATATCAACTTTGAGCAAATCACCATCTTTCAAGATATAGTGACGAGGGAAAGCGTGAGCCACTTCATCATTAAGAGAGCAGCAGGTAGCATAAGGATAGTCCATCATTGCACCATCAACCCCAATCTGAAGCGGAAGGAAATTTTCTTCCTTACAACGACGGCGGACATACTCTTCAACTTCCCACATATCTACGCCAGGCTTAATCAAATCACGTAAGCCGATATGAATACTTGCTAGAAAATCACCGGCCTTATCCATAGCTTCGATTTCACGAGCTGATTTTAATGTTATCATTTTTTCTCCTAGTTTCTAATTAATTTTAACGGTTACATTTGCTTTTGAAACAATCTGGTGACCATGATAAATATCGTAGTCAATAATAGCTGATCGTCTCGTATGATGAATAATCCGTGCTTGAATGCGCAGTATATCATCTATCTGAACAGCCTGCAAAAAGTAGATCAGCATCTGCTCGATAATGAGATTGCGACCACTATTCACAACTAAATCTTGAGTCATATGGGTCAAAATTTCTGCCAATACACCATTAGCCAAAACACCATTTTTCTCTAGCATAAAGGGTTCCACTGTAATCACTACTTCATCATGGTGATAAGAAAGTTTTTGACCAATCTGCTCAGAAAAAGTAGGTAGAGCAGAAACTTGGGAACGACTCATCTTCTCCATGACATCTCGTCTGGTTACAACCCCAAGCAAGGTTTGATTGCTTCGAACAACTGGTACCATTTCAAAGTCTTCTGCTATCATTCGTTGACTCACATTGGCAATATTGGTCGCTAACCCTGTTACGAAGATACTGCGCGTCATCACCTTGTCAATCGTCGTGCTGGGAGACTTGTCTCCTGCGTCACGCATAGTAACAAGCCCAACAACCACTTGATGTTGATTGATAACAGGGAAACGACTGCTACGATTCTTGCGTACCAAGTCCAAATAATCTTTAACAGTGTCTGTCTCTCTCAGAAAACCATATTCATGACTTGGACGATAAAGCTTCTCAACTGTCAAAATATCAGTCTTGATTTGGACATTTGACAAGGCTTTATTGATCATGGTCGCGACAGTGAAAGTGTCATGCTTGCTTCTCAGAACAGGAATTCCTTTTTGATTGGCCAGTTTAAGAACATCATCATGAATCTGAAATCCCCCTGTAACCAAAACGGCATTTTCATTTTCAAGTGCTAACAGTTGGATACGGGTACGGTCTCCGACAATCAAGAGCCCCCCATCATGAAGGTAAGATAAGATATTTTGCTCAGTCATGGCACCGATTGAAAACTTACTAAATTCTCTCTCTAAACCTTCTTGTCCAGCCAGAACCTCAGAAGAGGTCACTTCAGCAATTTCAGCAAAAGTTAATCTTTCGATAGCAACTTTCTGGGATTTAACACGAATTGTTCCACTTCTAGGACGGGTCTCCACAATTCCACGGTTTTCAGCTTCCTTGATAGCGCGATAAGCCGTTCCATCACTGACTCCCAGATGGTTGGAAATGCTACGAACACTGACCCTTTTACCTACTGGTAATTCCTCCAAATAGCTTAGAATTTCCTGATGCTTACTCATTGAATTCTCCTTTTACATACCGAAATTCAAGATAATCCCGCATTTTCCTTGTATAGCGATCACTTCCTTTAAACTGACGAATCAATCGAAATCCAGACTTAAGGGCAACCCGTTGACTAGCTTCATTTTCAAGGTGGGTAATGATGGATAATTGTTTTAAGCCAACTTCTTCAAAAGAAAGTTGACAAATTTTTCTAACAACCTCTGTCATAAATCCTTGCGACCAAGCATCTTTTCTCAAAAAATAGCCAAGTTCAGCTTCTTTTTTAATTTCATCTAACTTTTCAAACTTAACAGAACCAATCATTTTTTCAGTTTTCTTGTCACAAATAGCCCATACTCCCAAAGGGGACTTCATAAAGTAATTGGCCAACGCATATTGGCTCTCTTCCAGACTTGCCTGAGTCGGGAAAATAAATTGAAGATTGTCTGGATTTGAAGCTATCTCATGGAAGTCTTGACTATCACTAAAAAAGAAAGGACGCAAATACAAGCGATCCGTTTCAAAAAAAGAAAACATTGCTAATTTGGTCCAAATATTCATAAACACCTCTACGGTTTAATCCTCAACAAGTGTAATATCCGCTCCTAGATTACGTAATTTTTCGATAATATCAGAATAACCACGTAAGATAAACTCGATATTGGTAATTTCAGTTTTACCTTCAGCCATAAGCCCAGCAATGACTAGTGCAGCCCCAGCTCGTAGGTCAGTCGCTTTAACACTTGCCCCACGCAAATTACGTCCACCTGTGTACAAAATATGACCATTTGTTGTCGAAATGTCCGCATCCATCTTTGCTAGTTCAAAAACATGATTTACACGTTTTTCGTAAATCGTATCAACAATTGTACCACGACCATTCGCTCTTAGTAAAAGTGGGGTAATCGGTTGTTGCAAATCAGTTGCAAAGCCTGGGTAAGGAGCTGTCTTAATATTGATTGCCTTCAAATTAGACTGCTCTTCGACAAAAATGCTGTCTTCAGATACAGTCATTCTCACTCCCATTTCTTCCAGCTTAGCAATAAATCCTTCTAGGTGTTCGTAAAGAACATTATTTATACGAATCCCCTTGCCGACTGCAGCAGCTAAAGATATATATGTTCCAGCTTCAATGCGGTCTGGAATAACCTGATGACGTGTCCCATGTAATCTTTCGACACCATCAATAATGATGATATTGGTTCCTGCCCCACGGATATGGGCACCCATATTATTCAAGAGGGTAGCTACATCAATAATCTCAGGCTCACGGGCTGCATTTTCAATAATAGTACGACCATTCGCCTTAACCGCAGCAATCATGGTATTGATCGTTGCCCCTACACTAACCGTATCCATATAAATACTTGCACCATGAAGTCCTGTATCTTTAGCAGATAACTTCATGTCATCTCCCTCGTAGCTAACAGTGGCACCCATAGCTTCAAAAGCCTTAAGGTGTAAGTCAATCGGACGAGGACCAAGATCACATCCTCCCGGTAAACCAACTGTCGCTTCACCAAAACGGCCTAAGAGGCTCCCATAAAAATAGTAAGATGCACGAAGACTGTTAATTTTCCCATAAGGCATTGGAATATTTTGAACACCTCTTGGATCAATCTCCAATACATCGTCATAACGATTAACAGTAGCTCCCATCAATTCCATAATTTCGACAAGACTTGCTACATCCGAAATATCTGGAACGCAATCCAAAGTCACCACATCATCAGCCAAGATAATAGCCGGAATTAAGGCCACAACACTATTTTTAGCACCACTAATAGTGATTTCACCTTGCAGTGGTAATCCACCATTGATAACAATTTTTCTCATTCTAAGTTTTTAATACTCTTTCAAGATTTCTAATAAGGTCTTTAAAATAAATTATATCATAAATGCAACCTTTTTTCCATTCTTTTCAATTTTATTGGATAAATCAAAGTTGACGGTAACTTCTCAAAGTAACTTCCACTTACCTAACCGAAGTGGAAATTAGTCTCAAACGGATTTTTATGGTGGAATTAAGTGTGAGACGTTTGAGTTAGAAATGAGGTCTACTATGACAAAACATAAACACCTTACCCTTTCAGACCGCAATGATATCCAATTGGGCTTAGAGCGCGGTGAAACCTTCAAAGCTATCGGGCAACTTATTCTAAAAGACCCTACTACTGTTTCTAAAGAAGTCAAACGAAACAGACAAGTCCGAGAGTCTACTTATGATAACCTCCCTTGCCCTCTGCTCGACAAAGCTCCCTTTGTCTGTAACGGATGCCCTAAAAGAAGACAAAACTGTGGCTATCAGAAAGTCTTCTATCTCGCTAAACAAGCTCAAAAGCAGTACGAACAAACTCTTGTTGAAGCTCGTGAAGGAACTCCCCTCAATTCCAAGACCTTCTGGGACATGGACAAAGTCATTTCTGATGGGGGTAAAAAGGGACAACACATCTATCATATCCTCAAAACTCATAACCTGGATGTTAGCTCCTCAACTGTCTATCGACACATCCGAAAAGGTTACCTGTCTATCGCTCCGATTGATCTTGCTAGAGCCGTTAAATTCAAAGAAAGAAGAAAAAGTAAGCTACCTTCCATCCCTAAAGAAGCGAAAAAAGGCCGTTCCTATGAGGATTTCCAAAACTATTTATCCCTTAATCAACTAGACTCTTGGCTGGAAATGGACACCGTTATGGGCAGGATGGGAGGTAAAGTCCTACTCACCTTCAATCTATCTTTCTGTAACTTCATCTTCGCTAGACTTCTGGATAATAAAACTGCCCTTGAGGTTACCAAACACCTCTATGACATCAAGAACACTCTTCATCAAGCCGACAAAGATTTCTTCCAACTCTTCCCTGTCATTCTGACAGATAATGGCGGAGAGTTTGCCAGGGTTGATGATATCGAAATGGATGTGCGAGGAGAGAGTAAACTCTTCTTTTGTGACCCTAATCGCTCTGACCAGAAAGGGAGAATTGAGAAAAATCACACGCTGATTCGAGACATTCTACCTAAGGGAACTTCCTTTGACAACTTAACTCAAGAGGATATCAATCTCGTCTGCTCTCATGTCAACAGCGTCAAACGCGCTGCTTTGAATGGAAAGTCAGCCTATGAACTCTTTGCCTTTACCTATGGAGAAGAAATTCCTAAACTTCTCGGCATTTCTAAAATACCTGCAGAAGACGTCTGCCAGTCGTCTAAATTACTCCAACATAAAATCTAAAAACTAATCTTTAACCCCATTCAAACGTCTCACACTAACTTCCACTTGGATTAGCAGTGGAACTTAGTTTGGGAATTTACCAATCAGAGTTGATGAGTTAGTCACTGATACTCAATGAAAATTAAAGAGCAAACTAGCCGCAGGCTGCTCAAANNAAGTCAGTCACATATATACGATAAGGCGACGCTGACGTGGTTTGAAGAGATTTTCGAAGAGTATAATCTTTCTCGAATCGCTATTGCCCCTTTTTTGTCCCCTGAAACCAAGTAGGAGCTAAGACTAGCTCCCTTATCTAAGTATCGGAATACGGCTGTTCAACTAAATTTTAGCAAGAACTTCTCCCCCTTCTCTCAGTTCACAGAAGCGTTTTATACATACCGTCCTATATTTCATGAACAAGACGTTTTCAGGCTAGCATCCTATCAGACAATTTATTTTAAAGATAACCGTGACTCAGGATCACTTCTATCTGTCGTTTTCTCTTTATAGTGATAGACCTCACGGGATAAGTCGTACATCTATCCTCGTTTATACAAGATATGAGGACGTTAAAAGGTTACAGTGAAAATAGAAAACCTTAGTCCAAATTCAATTACTCTCGTGCTTTATGTATATAGGTTACGACTACCTTTTTGGAATTTAGAGTTTTGAGCTCCCTTATCCACTATATACGCCTTACTATCACGTTCCTGTTCGTAGAGCCACGATTTCGCTATCCCTTCCTCTGACGATTCTTATTTCCAGCGTCAGACTTAAAACGGTCTATCCCCAGACCGTTTTAATCCGCTACCTCACGATAGTCAGGCTTGGGAATCGCTATTTGACTCGCCGATAACTTTGACATCAGATATACTATAACAAAGTGAAATAAGAATTAAACAATTTAATTTTGAAATTCAAATCAATTGATAACAATATTTTAGAAGATATGCTGTGCTATTCCAGATTCAGTTTGCTATACATCCCGTCGTACCACAAAATCCCGTGTCTGATGAGGCACGGAATTTTTTTATCTTCTTTACTGAGATGGATTTTCCTTTTTAGTTCGTGCCAATCTCAAGGCACGATTTGGATTGAGACGATTAAATAGTTCTTCCAATTTCTTTTCATTCCAAACATCTGCAGCGGAAACGAAATTTCCATCCGCATCTCGGAAAGATATCGGTTTATCTCCCATACCAGTCTCCTAGTCTACAAATTCAAACTCAAATTTACCAATTCGGACCAAGTCACCATCTTTAGCACCACGCGCACGAAGGGCTTCATCAACCCCCATACCACGAAGCTGGCGAGCAAATTTCATGACTGATTCGTCACGATCAAAGTTGGTCATATTAAAGAGTTTCATCAGTTTTTCACCAGAAAGCACCCATGTTGCATCGTCATCACGACTAATTTCAAAGGCTTTTTCTTCCTCGTCAAAGCCGTAGTATGCTTCTTCTTCCATATCTGACTCGTCGTAGAGCAAGAATTCTGGTGTCTTGTCTAACAATTCAGCTGTCGCATCCAAGAGCGTTGCCAAACCTTGATTGGTCAATCCAGAAATCGGGAAGATAGCTGGTAACTCTTCAAATTCATCGTAGTTTTCAGCCAATTTTTTCTTGAATTCTTCAAGATTTTCCTGACTCTCAGGCATATCCATCTTATTGGCTACAATAATCTGCGGACGCTCCATGAGGCGAAGATTGTATGACTCCAACTCTTTATTGATTGCTAGGTAGTCCTCATAAGGATCACGGCCTTCGCTAGCTGACATATCAATGATGTGAAGGATGACACGGGTACGCTCAATGTGACGGAGGAACTGAGTTCCCAAACCAACACCTTGACTAGCCCCTTCAATCAAACCTGGTAAATCAGCTACTGCAAA
This sequence comes from Streptococcus sp. 3109, assembly GCF_013276905.1. NCBI lineage: Bacteria > Bacillati > Bacillota > Bacilli > Lactobacillales > Streptococcaceae > Streptococcus > Streptococcus sp. 3109. Next base: position 93,555 of record NZ_VMLY01000001.1, read on the forward strand.
GGATTCACCTGATTGGGTGCGAACCATACCTAGATTTGGCACAATGGTCGTAAAGTGGTAGGCACCAATTTTAGGTTTAGCTGAGGTAATAACACTTAAAAGTGTTGATTTTCCTACTGATGGGAATCCTACCAAACCTACGTCTGCCAAAATTTTTAGTTCTAATTGTAATTCACGCTCCTGACCTGGTTCTCCATTTTCAGAGATTTCCGGTGCAGGATTTTTTGGTGTCGCAAAGCGGATATTTCCACGACCACCACGACCACCGTGGGCAACGATAAATTCTTGACCATGTTCAATCAAATCTGTCAAGACCTTGCCAGTCTCTGCATCACGAACGGTCGTACCTTGTGGTACACGAACTCTAAGGTCCTCAGCACCACGACCATGCATCCCTTTGGTCATCCCTTTTTCACCAGAATCAGCCTTGAAATGGCGATTGTAGCGAAAATCCATCAAAGTCCGTAGTCCTTCGTCTACAACGAAGACCACATTGCCTCCACGACCACCGTCACCACCCCAAGGTCCACCATTAGGGACATATTTTTCACGGCGAAAGGCAACCATGCCATCGCCACCATTACCAGCCTTGACCTTGATCTTGGCTGTATCTAAAAACATACTCATTTTTTCTTCTCACTTTAAAAAATGGCTGGGAAATCCCAGTCACAAAATTTTCTTAAATCTATTTTATAGATTACTGAGGGCACCAATTGCAGTTGCAAAAATTCCCAATAAACTTGCTACTAGCATGATAATCACGATAAACAAGGTTATTTTCTCAAACATAGTTTTTTTACGATTTCCATTATCTCCAAATGCCATTTTTTTCTCCTTCGTTACATTCTATTTTCTATTATCTTAGCATGAATTTAGCTAGTTTTCAATAGTCAGTTGCTACAGGTGCGATAATCCATAAAATGATATAAGCTACAATTCCCGCTCCGTAACAGCAAGCAAAAACACCCCATATTACGCGAACGATAGTTGGATCCATATCAAGATAATGGGCCACTCCGGCACAAACACCCGCAATCTTTTTGTCATGCCCACTTCTCATTAATTGTTTTTTTCATAGCTGTTCCTCTTTCTATTCTTCATGGTCTTTCCAATAATCTCTTATGCTGATTAACTGTGTTTTTGAAGCCTTCAGCATGCGTCTAGAGCCTTTTACCGGTACAGCGACCACCTTTTGCGGTAGATACAAAACTGTCTTAAAGATACGCTGACTAACCGTATCATCTTTAGCCAAATCTTTCTGGAAGTTATTTGAAATAATGGCATCCAGATAAAACTCATGCACTCGTTTTCCAAAGTTCTCAGCTGAAATCTCATACAATTTCTCTAATAAGGTATGCTCATTCATATCTGGCGTTGCAATCAAGGCCTCTAAAATAGCTCCAGCCAAATCATGTTCACCGTAATACAAGGTTCCAAACATTTTGTCACTGATCAGATTGTCCAGATAAGAATTTCCATGAGCAATGACAGGCGTCCCACTGGCTAAGCTTTCCAAGTAGGTCAAGCCTTGGGTTTCACTTGTCGATGCCGAGATGAAGAAATCCGCCGCCTTATAATAAAGAGCCGTCTCACTAGGAGCAATCATCCCTGTAAAGATGACCGAGTCTTGAATCTCTAGTTTCTGGGCTTGCCCTTTGAGGTCATCTAAATAAGGCCCGTCCCCAGCTACTACCAGTTTGACCTTGTCTTCTTCTTTCAGAACTTCTGCAAAGGCTGCTAGTACTGCTTGAATATTTTTTTCATAGGAAATTCTCGAAAGACTCAGCAACATCTTTTCACCATCTTGAATCCCTAGTTTAGTACGCAGTTCTTTCAAATTTTCCTGCTTGATTTCTGGACGCTCAAACTTGGCTAATTCAATCCCAGTAGGAATGACCCGTTTTTCAACCTTAACCTTATAGTTCGATAGCAAGTCTCGGACAATCTCACTCGGGCAAATGACTCCATCCACATCATGCAAAAAACCTCTAACCAGATACTTGACCATGCTAGGACGAATCAACATTCCCTTGGCAATATAATGCACATAGTCTTCGTACTGAGTGTGATAGGTATGGATGACTGGAATCTTCAATTCACGCGCAATCCAAATCCCCAACAAACCAAGAGAAAATTCTGTCTGAGTGTGGATAATATCCAGTTGATATTGTTTAGCAATTTCAAGCGCCTTGCTGAAACCTCGATAGGCAAAGCGACGATCTTTAAAAGCAAAGAAAGGAACACTTGGAATGCGGATAATTTGCCAATCTTCATAACGATTGACATCCTTATCTGTCGTCGTAAAGATAAAAACAGCATGTCCCTGTTTTTCAAGTTCTGTTTTCAAGGTTCGAATACTGGTCGCAACACCTGAAACCTGAGGAAAATAGGTATCTGTAAATAAACCAATTCGCATAGATTACCTCACTTTTTACTTTCTCCCTAAAGCGGCTTGTTTCTCATAAAAGTTCAACCAGATTTGCAACAGATGCTCTTCAGAATACTCTCTAGAGATATTCTTAGCCTTTTCTTTAAGATCGTTTAAGGTAGCAGGATTTGCTTGATATTCCAGAATAGCTTCTTTCATCTCTTCTCTATCTGCTGTCGCCCGATAATTTCCCTCTAAAATTACCTTATAAAGATCTAAATCACGCAACATAATAGGAGCTTCACAACTAGCAGCCTCTAAAATCGTCATCGGAAAGAGCTCATTGTAACTAGGAAGCAAGAAAAGATCCGCTAGGGCATATAATTCGCGCATCCGCTCTGGTGAGACAATTCCTGGAAAAATCAAATTTTTAGGGGGATTCTCCATGATTTTCTTGTAACGTTCATAACCATCTGTCATACCACCAAAAGAGAAACCACCTGCCCAGATAAAGGTAATTTGCGGCAATTCCTCAGCCAGACGGATAAAATCGTCAATCCCTTTGCGCTTCTGAACTTGACCAGCACCTACTACGATAAACTGATTGTCACTAAGACCTAGCTCTGTACGCAGTATCGCTACCTCTTCCTGTGGAAGAGGATGCCATTTTTCCTTGTTTACAAAGTTAGGAATATAAGTCACTTTTTCACGTGGAATACCAGCTGCCACCAAATCCTCGATAAACATAGGATTGACCACCACCAAGTGCTCCATCCGGTTGTAAAAAGAAAATACATAGCGTTTCACAATTCCCTTTAAGAAAAATGGAATTTTCAAACTCCCCTCAAGTGTATCAGGCAAGAAATGTACATAGCCAATTTTCCTCCCTGAGCGTTTCTTTTGGAATGTTGATAAATAATAGGGGAAATCAATTGTATGAAAGTGAGTCACATCTGCCTCGATTGGAAGATTTTCTGTAACAATCAATTGGTCCTTGGCATCACGGTGAAGAAGACGAACTAATTCACGGTAGGCACCTGAAACTCCTTGTCCTGCTACTTTCTCACTTGAACTCAACATATTGATGCGTAATTTCTTTTTTTCCATAACTACTATTATATCATTTTCTTTGAATAAAATCAGCAAAAGAAAGGAGAGACTAAAGGAAAAGAAGAGGAAATTTCCTCACTTTTCCAATAATCTCTCACATGCTTTTATTTGTTTACTTAATGCCTAGGGCAATGCGTGCATAGCGACTCATTTTTTCAACAGTCCAGGCTGGATACCAAACTAATTTGACCTCAGTGTCAGTTACTTCTGGCACCTCGGTCATAGCATCATAAATCTGGTCTGTCAAAAGATCTGCCAGGGGACAACCCATGGTTGTCAAAGTCATATCAATCTCTGTTTGTCCTGTGTCGCCGTCAAAACGAATCTCATAGATCAAACCAAGATTGACAATATCGATTCCCAACTCAGGGTCAATAACTTCTTCCAAGGCTGATAAAATTCGTGTTTTGATGTTTTCAATTTGCTCTTCTGTATAAGCCATATTCATCCTCACTCTTAGTCTTCAATAAAATCACGAAGTGGTTTGCTGCGACTTGGTTGGCGTAGTTTTCTCAAAGCCTTAGCTTCAATCTGACGAATTCGCTCGCGAGTCACGTTAAAGACTTTACCAACATCTTCAAGGGTACGCATTTTACCATCATCTAGCCCAAAACGCAGACGCAAAACATTTTCTTCACGGTCTGTAAGAGTATCCAAGACCTCATCCAACTGCTCACGCAAGACGATACGAGTTGTATAGTCCACTGGATTTTCAATCACTTCATCTTCGATAAAGTCCCCAAGGTGGCTATCATCCTCTTCACCGATTGGAGTTTCAAGGGATACCGGTTCTTGGGCAATCTTCAAGATTTCACGAACCTTATCAGGTGTCATATCCATTCGTTCAGCGATTTGTTCTGGTGTTGGATCTTGCCCCAATTCTTGAAGAAGGTTACGCTGTTCACGAACAAGCTTGTTAATCGTTTCAACCATGTGGACTGGGATACGAATAGTACGAGCTTGATCCGCAATAGCACGAGTGATAGCCTGACGAATCCACCAAGTTGCGTAAGTTGAAAACTTGAACCCTTTAGAATAGTCAAACTTGTCAACCGCCTTCATCAAGCCCATATTTCCTTCTTGAATCAAGTCAAGGAACTGCATACCGCGTCCAACATAGCGTTTGGCAATAGAAACAACCAAACGAAGGTTGGCTTCAGCAAGACGTTGTTTGGCTTCGATATCACCAGCTTCAACAGCTAGTGCCAATTCTTTTTCCTCTTCATTGGTCAAGAGAGGAACAACCCCGATTTCTTTCAAGTACATACGGACAGGGTCATTGACCTTAGCCGAAGTTGAACCAATCAAGTCCTCATCACTGAGTTCTGGCTCTTCTTCAGTGTTAAGAACACGCGCACTTGGATTTCCTTCGTTATCTGTGATCGAAATTCCTGCATCCTGAATCCGTTGCAAGAGATCTTCAATCCCATCAGCGTCCAAGGTAAAAGGAACGACAAGACTAGCATTGATTTCATCATCTGTTGCTGTCCCTTTTTGCTTATGATTACGGATAAATTCTGCTACTTGTACGTCAAATGTTGTTACTTCTTTTTGTTTTGTTGCCATTATTACTCCATTCTTCTCTTTTGGGAAATTAAACGTTCCAATTCTTCTAGGGCTGTGTCGGTATCTCCTACATGGCTAGCTTCCTGCACCTTCTTTTTGATTCTCATATTGTCCTGATTCAAGAGAGCCTTGTTTCGAGTCAACTCTACTTCACTAAGTTCCTGCGGTGACATCTCAACAGGCAAATCCTGAGCTAAGACTTGGTACCAAGCTCTTTCAACTTCCTCTGTCTGTTCTGCTAAAACTTCTGGAGGAAGATTGCCATACTGACCAAGCAAGTCATATAAGACCTGAAATTCAGGTGTATCAAATGCAAAGTCTTCTCGCAAGCGGTAATCGTTCAAAACAAGAGGGGATTCCATCATCCGATAAAGTAGATGGGCTTCTGCCCTCATAATAGCGGATAACTGCTTGGTGACAGGCATGGTGATTGGCGTCGGTCTGGAAATTCCTTCCATGCGATTCTGCCTTTGCGCCTGACGACTCTCATTAACAATCTGCTCAATCTGGGCATAATCAAAGGACGCCAGACTGTCTGCTAAAATATGAATATAGCTGTTTTGAGCAGTGATGGACTTTTCTTGAACAATCAAGGGAGCTATTTTTTCAATAAACTCAATCTGAGCCTGCAGATTTTCACTGTTTTCAGGTTTGTACTGGTGAATGTAAAACTCAATCGGACTAATACGAGTTTTTGTTAATAGATAGGCCAAGTCTTCTGGTCCATTTTTTTGTAGATACTCATCTGGATCCAAGTTATCAGGCATACTAACGATTTGCACAGGCATATCGCCAATTTCATCCAAGGCTTTCAATGTCGCAGCTTGCCCAGCCTTATCACCATCATAAACAAGAACCAACTTCTTGGTTAACCTTTTCAGATGCTCAACATGCTCATGACTCAAGGCCGTTCCCATGGACGCCACAGCGTTTTCGATTCCAGCCCGATAGGCTGCGATGACATCCATGAACCCTTCCATCAGGTAAATCTCACTGGCTTTTCCAGAAGATTTTTTTGCCCTATCCATATGATATAATTCGTAACTTTTGTTAAAAATTGCAGTCGATCGGCTATTTTTATACTTAGAAGTTTGTGAATCCGTTTTCTGCCAGATACGACCTGAGAAGGCAATGACCCTTCCCTGATCATTGGTCAGGGGAAACATAATGCGATTGTGAAAGGTGTCTACAAATTGATTAGCATCCGAGAGATAAAACAGTCCCGAATCCAAGAAATCCTCTTCACGATACTGATCAGACAAACGTTGATAGAGATAGTTGCGTTCTGGAGGTGCTAAACCAATCCGAAAATGCTTGAGCACTTCATCTGTCAAACCACGCTGATAAAGGTAGTTTCTGGCCTCTTCCCCCATAGTCGTTGTCATGAGAATAGCATGATAAAATTTAGCCGCATCTTCGTGCATATCATAAAGAGCTTGGTGAGGAGAAACTGGCTTCTGTTCACTATAAAGCGGTTTTTCAACCTCAATCCCCACACGCTGACCTAAGATTTGGACAGCCTCCATAAAGGGAACCCCTTGGTACTCCTCGATGAATTTAAAGACATCACCCGAGCGGCCACAACCAAAACAGTGGTAAAACTGCTTGTCCTCTACAACGTTGAAAGAAGGTGTTTTTTCACCATGAAAAGGACAGAGCCCTAGATAGTTCCGTCCTGCCTTTTGTAAAGAAATCACATCTCCTATGACTTCCACAATGTTGGCATTGTTTTTGATTTCTTCAATGACTTGTTTGTCAACCATACACAATACCTCCATGTTATCATAGTTTACTTTATATAGTATACTTTATTTCAGAAAAAAAGTAAACCATTTCACTCATTTTCCCTACTTTATTCAAAGAGCTGATAATAATCAGAGATTTTCATTTTTGCTTTTTCTTCTTGGTTCAAATCTTGGATAATTCGTCCTTCTTTCATGACAATTAAGCGATTGCCATACTTAAGAGCATCTTCCATGTGGTGAGTAATCATAAGAGCTGTCAGCTGGTCTTTCTTGACAAATTCATCTGTCAATTCCATGAGGGCAACACTGGTCTTTGGATCAAGGGCTGCAGTATGCTCGTCTAACAAGAGCAATTCAGGACGCTTCAAGGTTGCCATCAAGAGACTCAAGGCCTGTCTTTGACCACCTGATAAGAACTCAATTGGTGTATTCAAGTGTTTCTCAAGACCATTTCCTACTTTTTCAATTGTTGTCTGAAACTCATCCTTATAACTAGTCAAGCGTCGTGGAAATAGTTCACGCTTTTCACCACGAAACTTGGCAATCAAGAGATTCTCTGCCACTGTCATACGAGGAGCTGTCCCCATCTTTGGATCTTGGAAGACACGAGACAGATACTTAGCGCGCTTCTCTGGTGAAAACTTGGTAACATCCTCACCTAAAATACGGATAGTTCCACTGGTTAGTGATAAAGTTCCTGCAATAGTGTTAAAGAGGGTTGATTTCCCAGCACCATTTCCACCTAAAATCGTGATAAAGTCCTGTTCAAAAATTTCTAAGGAAACATCATTTAAAATAATCTTTTCTTTATCAAAGCCATTTTTAACGACTTTGGTTGCATTTTTTAATTCTACAATTGCTGTCATTTGCTTAACTTGGCTCCTTTCAAGATTGTTTGCTTAAATGTTGGAATCATGAGGCAGACTGCTAAAATCACGGCGCTGTACAAACGAAGGTAACTTGTATTAAAGCCAAGTGCAATAACTGCCCACACTAAGAATTGATAGGCGATAGAACCGACAACGATGGTAACCAGACGTTCTGCCAAGCTCAAACTCTTGAAGATAACTTCCCCAATAATCAAACTTGCAAGCCCCACAACGATAACCCCGATTCCTCGAGATACATCAGCATAGCCTTCTTGCTGAGCAATGAGGGCACCTGCAAGGGCAATCACACCATTTGATAAAACCAAGCCCATGAGCTCCATGCGTCCAGTATGAATCCCGAAACTTCTAGCCATATCAGGATTGTCACCTGTAGCAATATAGGCTTGTCCGAGTTTAGTGTCCAAGAAAAAGAGCATGAGAGCAATAACAATACTCACAAAGATAAGACCTGTCAAGAGTTGATTCAAATCCGAATCAAAAGGCAAGACATCCTGAATTTGCTTAGTTCCAAGCAATCCTAAATTTGCACGTCCCATAATCAAGAGCATGATAGAGTGACAAGAAGTCATCACCAAAATCCCTGATAACAAGGTTGGAATCTTCCCTTTTGTATAAAGAAGTCCTGCTGCCATTCCAGCCAAACAACCTGCTCCTACAGCAACAAGTGTCGCTAAAAAGGGATTTACACCTTTGGTTATCAAAGTGACAGCAACAGCTCCCCCAAGAGGGAAGGAACCTTCTGTCGTCATATCTGGAAAGTTCAAAATCCTAAATGTCATAAAGATTCCCAGACCTAAAATAGCCCAGACAAATCCTTGAGAAATAATAGATAATATCATCTGTTTCTTAACCTTTTCTATACGATTTCTTTTGTAAAAAATTGGAGGAGATGTCCCCAACTCCTCCATTGTAGATTATTCAATCACTTGTCCTGCTTCTTTTAGAACAGATTCAGGAATCGTAATACCTAGTTCTTGTGCTATTTTTTTATTGATGACTGACTTACCAGTTGAAAAGACATTGACTGGAGTATCAGCTGGTTTTGCACCTTTCAAAACTTGCGCAATCATTTTACCAGTTGCCACACCAAGATCATGTTGGTCAACTACAACGGATGCCAAACCACCTGCTTCTACCATGGCAGTTGCACTTGGGTAGATTGGTTTTTTAGCTGATTGGTTACTTGATACAACAGTTGAGAAGGCTGAAGCAATAGTGTTATCAATTGGAACCCAGATAGCATCAACCTTACTAGTCATAACATTGACTGTTGAAGCAATTTCATTTGTTGAAGGAACCGCAAATGTTTCCACTGTCAAACCTGCTTTTTCAGCATAAGCCTTAAATTCTTCTACCTGTGTTTTTGAATTGTCTTCGCTACTTGAATAAAGAGCTCCGATTGTTTTCACATTTGGTGTGAGAGCTTTGATGAGTTCAACTTGTTGTTGAGCTGGATTATGGTCAGATACACCTGTAATGTTGCCACCTGGTTTTTTCAAATCTTTGACCAAGTTAGCTCCGATTGGGTCTGTAATAGCGGCCATGATAACCGGTAGGTCTTTTGTGGCACTAGCCAAACCTTGAGCAGCTGGTGTTGCAATACCAACCACAAGGTCATTCCCATTTGCAACCAATTGTTTACTCATTGTCGCAACCTTACTTTGGTCACCTTCTGAGTTCATAAAGTCAATTTTCAATTGATCATCTTTATAACCTTCTTCTGCAAGTCCATCTTGAATCCCTTTATAAATCAAGTCAAGAGATGGATGGCTGACAAACTGAAGGACACCAACTTTAGCAACTTTCTTTTCGTTCTTAGCTTCTGGTTTATTCATTGAAGAGTAGATCAAGCTTCCTGCTACTAAGACTGCCAAGGCAGCGATCATTCCAATCAAATGTTTATTTTTCATTCTCTTTCTCCTTTTTACTTCCTTTAAAATACTTCACTTATCTAATACTCTTCGAAAATCTCTTCAAACCACGTCAGCTTCACCTTGCCGTAGATATATGATACTGACTCTGTCAGTTCTATCCACAACCTCAAAACAGTGTTTTGAGCAGCTTGCGGCTAGCTTCCTAGTTTGCTTTTTGATTTTCATTGAGTATAAACAAGCGACGCCATCGTTTTCTTTCCATACTAACCTCCATCAAAAAAGTCCTCACACAAAAAACTTGTGTGAGGACGTCGATGCGCGGTACCACCTCAATTATAGGGAATTTCCCTATCGCTCTGTCTCGCAATAACGAGATGCACTGTAAGGTGTGCTCACCGAATTCTTATGATTTCAAATTCTAAATAGCATTCAGCCCAATTTTCATCATCGCCACTTATCTGTTTTCAGCTACCACAGACTCTCTTGAAAGTTTGTACGATTACTTTTCTGAATGGTTAAATTATATCATTTTTAAACTACTTGTCAATAGTCTATTAGAATTTTTTTGATATTCACTCTTGAAAATTATCAACCTGAATTACGCAATCCTGTCGCAATTCCGTTGATGGTGATATGAATCAATCGTTCTTGATCACTGGACAATTCTCCACGACGTTGGCGTTTGATCAACTCCAACTGAATATAGTTGAGAATATTAAAGTAAGGCATACGGTAATCCAGACTAGCTTTTAGATATGGATTGTCAGCTAAGAGTTCGTCATGTCCTTCAATAGCCAGGATAACGTTCTTAGTAACTTGCCATTCATTTAAAATAGTCTCATAGATGGCCTTAACTTGCTCGTCTTCACAAAGTTTAGCATATTCAAAAGCAATATTCATATTTGATTTTGACAAAACCATATCAACATTTGAAAGAAGCGATTGGAAGAAAGGCCAATTTTGGTACATATCTCGTAAAATAGCAATATTTTCTGGATTTTTATCGATAAATTCCTTGAAGCTTGAACCAACCCCGTACCATCCAGGGAACATAACACGACTTTGTGACCATGAGAATACCCAAGGGATGGCACGCAAACCACCGATTTCAGTAATCGTCTTACGGGCAGCTGGGCGAGAACCAATGTTAAAGCTTGAAATAGCCTTGATTGGACTTGACTCGAAGAAATAATCATAGAAATGCTCATTACCAAAGACCAAATCACGGTAGATATCGTAACTACGGTCCACTACTTGATCCATAATGGCTTCATAACGATTTGAGGTATTGGTATCGCTCTTCTTCTGAGTAATCATACGGTTAATAGCTGCCGATACTAGCATTTCAAGGTTATAGTAAGCAGCGTCTTTATTACCGTATTTATTGCCAATTACTTCACCCTGCTCCGTCAAGCGGATACGATCCTTGATAGACTTGAGCGGTTGAGATGTGATGGCTTCATAGGTTGGCCCACCACCACGACCGACAGTCCCACCACGGCCATGGAAGAAGGTAACCTTAACGCCAAATTCATCTCCAATAGCAGTCAATTGTTGTTGAGCCTTGTAGAGGGTCCAACATGATGACAAGTAACCGCCATCTTTATTACTGTCAGAGTAGCCCAACATGATTTCTTGATAGTTATTACGTGAAGCAATCCATTTTTTGGCAAGAGGAAGAGAAAGATATTGTCTCATTGTTTCCTCTGAATGATCCAAGTCTTCAATTGTTTCAAAAAGGGGAACAATCTGAACACGCGCCCTTTCCGTATCCACCAGTCCTACTTCTTTTAATAGAATAGCTAATTCTAGCATATCAGAAAGGCTGGTTGCATGTGAAATGATGGTCTGACGGATGACATCATCTCCCAACTTATCTTTCAAAACACGAGCCGTCTTAAAAATAGCTAGTTCTTTTGCTAATAATTCTGATTTCTCTGCGTGAGTCGCAGAAAGAATTCGGGGATCTTCTTCTAACTCTTTCAAGAGAAGGTCACATTTTTCTTCTTCGCTCAACTCGCTATATCGAGAATGAATTCCTGCTGATTTCAAGAGTTCTGCCACACAGGCTTCATAGACGCTAGAGTCTTGTCGCATATCAATTGATGCTAGGTAAAAACCAAATATCTCTACTGCCTGCAATAATTCCACAAAATCACCTGAAATCAAGGACTCGCTCTTATTTTCTAGTAGAGAATCTCGAATGGCAATCAAATCCTTGTAGAAATCATTGGCGGTTTCATAACGAGTCCCAACTTCCTTATCCTCAATCAGATAGGTTTTTGTTGCTTGGATTTTTGATTGAATATCAAACAAGGCACGACGGTAAAGCTCTTTTTCGCGGTAAATCGAATTATCCTTAGACTGACGAGCCATTTCTCTGACTTGCTTACTTACATTGACAATACTAGTTGAAAGAGAAAATTCACGATAAAGTTGGTAAATCTTTTCATCATAATAGTTCATGATGACTTCACACTGAGTGAGTGCAGACTGCTTCAAGGTCTCTGCTGTAACAAAGGGATTCCCATCACGGTCTCCACCAATCCACATTCCCATCGTGATCGGTTTAGCCTGTTTTAAATTCAGCCCATGGGCTTGCGCTAAGCGCTTATACTCCGTCGTCAAGTGAGGTACAGCTTTCAAAAAGGAGCTGTTGTAATATTCCATAGCATTCGTGATTTCGTTAGTCACTTTTAATTTTTTCTCACGAATCATGTCTGTCTGCATGATAATTTCGATATAACGGCGCAAATCATTGTGCCATTTTTCTTTATTGATCAACCCCAACTTAACATCACGGTATTTACGCAAAAGACTATGAATATGATTTGTTAAATCCAACATACTTTTGCGTTGCACTTGTGTTGGATGGGCTGTCAAAACAGGGACAACATTCAAGTGTTCTAGGATCTCAACGGCATTTTCTTTTTCAGCAACCATTTTGATCGTTGTAGATAATTTACCTAAATAGTCCTGATCAATATTATTTTGATGATTGATTTCATAAGCTAAATCCACATCCTCTGAAATATTAATCAAAAGAGGTAAGATTGAAAAATAGCGTGAAATATAGACCATTTCATCATTTGATAAGCTAGTCACTAGACGGTTTAGACCTTGATAATCTTCCTGCGTTGATAATTCTTTCAACTGCATGATTTTTTCAAAGGTCTCTGGGGCAAGCATGTTTTTAGTGATATCTTCCAGCAATTCTGTTAGAATCAATACTTCTTCTTGCACAACACTTTTATTACTATAATTTTCTAATTTTTGAAGAGACATAGACTATCCTTTCTTTATTCTACTTCACAGAAGGTTCATTGGTTGATTTTCCAATTCTCGGTACAACTTAGCGCGTTTTTCACTGGCATCAATATTTAAGACAAAGGCTACTGCCACTGATAAGACTAGAAGACTATTTCCACCCTGGGATAAGAAGGGGAAAGTCACTCCTGTAGATGGAATCAAGCCCGAAATCCCTCCGATATTGACAAATACCTGAACCAACATCATCCCTCCGACACCGAGTGCAACCATAGCATTGAAAGGATTCTCCGCTCGGATACCGACCAAGATAATCCGCAAAATCATGAAAAACAAGAGAGCTAAAATAAGACTGGCACCAACAAAGCCAAATTCTTCAATCACGATAGAAAAGACAAAGTCTGTATGAGCTTCTGGTAAATAACCTCGTTTTTCAATCGAATTCCCAAGACCTAGACCAAACCAACCGCCATTGACCATGGCAAAATAAGAATTAGATAACTGGTGACCCGCATCCGCACGATCGGCAAAAGGATTAAAAAAGGCACTAAAGCGCTTGGCCACATAGCCAAATACTGGAATTTTTGAAAAGGTCTCAACACCGATTAGGCTGATAGTGGTCAAGACAAAGACAGAAGCGGCAGATACGAGCGCCAGAATGGTTGAAAACCAGCGATAAGCGATTCCACTAACTGTATACATAATCAAGGAAACCAAGACTAAAATAGTCGCATTTCCTAAATCAGGGAAAATTCCCAAACTTCCAATCAGAACCAGGAGAACGAATCGCCAATCATTAAAAGCACGGGGAAGCCATTGATTTTGAGTCAAAACTTGAAAATCATAAATAGCTATTTCTTCTTGCTGTTTGGAGAATCGGTGAGCCAAATACCAAATAATAATGATTTTTAAGTACTCAGCTGGCTGAATAGTTACTCCTGCAACCGAAATCCAACCGTATGCCCCATTTACGGAAATACCAATAAAACGAGCCAAGAACAATAAAAGCATTTCTATCAATATAACTAAAATGATTAGTCGCTCATTTCTCAAAAAATCTAGTCTCAATTTATAAATTAAGGCAATCAGTATCAAACTAACAATCCAAAAGATTCCTTGGTTTCGAACCAATTGCAAGGCGCTCTTGCCTTCTTCGATTAAAATAGCGCTGGTGGTCGAATAGACCACAATCAAGCCCAAAATAGATAAAAGCAAGTAAGGAATCAAGATGGAATAATTTAATAAGTGCCTCTTACTAATCTTCATAGTATCACCACTCTACTAGGATACAGATAAATCTGTTCCAAATTCCGTTTTATTTTCTAGTTTTGATTGCTATTATACCATTTTTTCAGAAAGAAAAAAACTCTTACCTTACAATCCTTCGAATTTTACTGTTTTTACAGAATTAAGGCAGAATTTGAAATCGTAAAACCATTTTGAATAAGAGTTGCTTCAATCCATTGACTCCGACTAATTATGTTGCTTTCGTGAATGCCAAAATCAGCCGAAATTTGTTCATAAGTGCGCTATTCTCGCATGTATTGAATAGTTACCTTGAGGAGATCGTCTAGGCTTAATTTGGATTTTCGTCCACCTTTTGCGCGTTTACGTTGATAAGCTGTTTTTAACACAGATAACATCTCTTCAAAAGTCGTGCGCTGAACACCTACAAGGCTCTTGAAACGGATATCGCTTAATTGTTTACTTGCTTCATCATCCATAGTTTTATTGTCTTGTATTTTTGTTTCGCAGAAAGTCTATTATCCCTTTCGTTCCAAGGTTTTTACGCTTTTTCAAGCAATCCTACACACTCCACGTGTGGTGCTAGCAAACTTCTATATTATAGAACGAAAGTATGTAAAAGTGATTTTGGAATAATACTATAGAACGGAACTATTAAAATTTATTTAGTAAGGAAATCCCCTAACTCACTGACCAATCCTTGCTTTATAGAACAGAAATCAATACTCTGAACTTTCGTCTCACGTAATGTAATTTTTTCTGCAGTAGTATAAAAATCTAATTCATCTTGAGTGAAGAAATCTAGTGCATCATATCGACGTATAGGTATAAGTTTTTCATTATAATAAACCAGCATTTTAATCGGATTGACTCGTAATACCTCAGCCACTCCAGAATCCGCAGTTGCGAAATAATGGAGATAAATCACATCTGAATTTTCAATACAATTGAATAAAGTACTTTGTTCCAATAGTCTTATATGAAAAATATCCCATGCTGTATTATGTATTTTATCAATTAACTTCTTAGCCCCTAGCTGTAACTTTTTAAATATTTCTTGAACAGCACTATCATTTTTCAAAAAAAGTATTAATAAAGTCATTTCCAATTCTAAAAATACGCATAAATCCTCAAAACAATAGCGTTTAAACTCAGCTACTTTAGCTTTTGTAGAAAGATTTTTTGTATTTTTCAAAACGAATGCTTTCAATATATAGCAACATACTGCCTCATACTGTTGTATCACCTCATCATTGCTTAGGTAGTTTTCTGCATCTTCCCAGATTTCTTTCATCCAAATATATTTATCTGGTTTTAGAGTCTGAGGCACATTAGATTGAAATACTTCAAAATTAGTGCTATCAAAATAAACATAACTTTCAATCATTTTGGCTAATAATTCACGATTTATTGGGGTGGTATATCTTTCCATTAAAGCATTTGAAATATTATTTGTTAGACGCAACGATTTAATTTCGTGTAAAAATTTAATTAAATTCTCCTTATCTGGGACATTTCTTCCTCTATATAAATCATGTATGTAGGTAAAAATGTTTAAGTCATAATTGATAATTCTGGCAACGGGTAAGAAATTATCCTTAGCATTCACAGTATTTTTATCAATAACCCAAATTTTTTGGTAATCTCCCAAACCAATCAGATTAAACTTTCCATAGCTAAATGATTTGCCTATATTACCAAAATTTGACTTTTCTTCATCAAATAGAAAAACTCTACACTCATGAAGGTTCCATCTATTGAAAACTTCTATTTTCTGTATGGTCGTTTCACACTTAACTAGCTCCTGAATAAAAGGATATATTTCAAGCATAGGTGTTTAACCTCCAAAAATATTTAGTTGTCTTGTTCATAACGAATAACTTCTTCCCAATAATCATACTCATCACAAATATACAACATTGCATTAAATAACTTCAAAAACTCTTGTTCTTCGATTTCTTTCTCCCACCGACCATGACTAATCATATGTCGATTTGGTTCATCAAGTGTAAATCTATTAGTATCTTTGAAGAAACTATACAGCCAGTGCATCAGTCCTACATCGCTAAACGACTTATCAATAAATATATTATCAATTTCTTTAATCGCTCGGTGACCTACTGGTATTTTTTTCTCTAATGAAGTCATTTCTGAAATTCTATTTAGTGCACCATCAATTGCCAAACTTCCCAGAGTGTATGCTGCATAAAAGTTTCGATTAAAGTAGCAATCAACCATTGATCTTACAAGAGGAGCTGAATAACACGCTGAATTTTGTAAGTCAATAATAAAATCCTCATTTTTTAGTTTATCCCTAAGCAGCTCTAACCATTCGTCCTCCAAGGTATTCCATTCCTCAGCAAGTAAACGTTGATAAACATTTCTATCACGAAAATAAATAACCCATCCATTTTCTGCCAGCAGTTGAACTCGAGAAATAATCTGCTCAATTTCTTCTTGTGTGTAAATCGAAGGCAGTGACTTTAAAAGTTCATTAATGCCACTAAAAGTCTTTGAATAATCAATTTGATAGCTAGCAATTAAATTTTTAGCAGACTCTGCAATGTTTTGAATTGCTTGCAAGTGTGTGCTTGACAACATCTTATTGTACGAATCAATCACTTCTAACATAACATTAATAACGCTTTTGTCCACTTGAATTGATGAAGGCAGACTTAGTAAAGAAGTTGTCAAATTAGTAATATTCACTAATTTAGCTGAACTTAATACATTTGAAGTTGCAGTTAATTCTGAAATAATGTTAGCATTTACAGTTGCTTGAAAGCTACTAAAGGTATCAGCCAAAACAGAAATAGGTGTAGTATTTTGTCCCAATTTTATCTTTTCAGAGAGGTTTGTTGAGCTGTCTATGGGAATTTTTTTAGAGTCTATTTCAACTTTCTTCACTTTAATACTATCAATCATTTTGTCCCCCAAAAACAGCTTATTCATATTGTTTATTATACCACTAAAACTATAAAAAGACCTTAGCCATTAAGAAGTTCAACTTGAACAACCACTTTGATACAAATTGTTCCTGAACAATAAAAATTTTGTTTTCAAAAAATCTTACTATTTTAATTTATAGAAATAACAAGCAGTGATAGTGACTAAACATAGTGCAAGAAAACTTCTAAATTATAGAACGAAAGTATATACTATCTTGTATTAAAGACCTATTTATAATAAATGTGTAAAATGATTTATTATTAGTTTAGTTAATCATTTACTCTAATAACACTACACTCTGTGAAAAACTAAAAACACAAATTTACCAGTAGTACCTTTTCTCACTTAGATATTGTTCTTTTTCTTCTCTAGAATTTTCATGATTTCTGATTCCTAATAATTCATCTGATGAAGAAACTATTGGGTCGATCCAGTCAGCCTTGGATCTAATCCAATCAATTTCCTCTTTACTAAGTTTCCCTACTATCTCCAGTTTATCAGCCATCAGTCTTAAATCATTTGCTGTTTGAAAATCTTCTAGCATATTCAGAAGAGACATTGTCCGCTTCTTCTCTTCTTCGATTCTATTTTGTAATTTTCTTTTTCGCTCTTGCTCCTCTTCGTATAGTCTTGCTTTCTCTTCACGTTCAAGGCGTAAGTTCTTAACTTTATAATGCTCTTGGTAAATTAAAACAATTATTTCTGGGATTGATTGTTCAAGTGTGAATTCTTTAGTATCTTTAATGTATTTACCCATCTATTATCTTAAATCGGAATTTTCCATTTGGTATATAGTCATACTTCTTTATTCTTGGTTTAAAAGCATATCCATTAAACTTAACGCTATCATTGTACTCTGCTAGTTCTTTAGCTTCTTCTTTTGTTAATTCATGACTTACTTTGTCTGTTGATTCTATAACTTCAAAACGAACAATATCCTTATCAATTTGAATATCCCAATTTGAAGTTACATTATCACCAATTCTTTCAATTACAGTAACTAGTGTATCTAAAAAGCGATATAAACGTGGAAGAGAATTGAGTGAAATATTTTTTACAAATTTAGGTTCTTTTAAATCATTATATCTGTGCCTAGAATCAAAGTAGAGATAGGAAGCAGCTGTTTCCCTCTTATTCCACTCTGCGATTTTATCTCTTAGATTAGCTACAGATTTATGTAATCTCTTATTTGGAGCCTGGTTTAGGTTTAAAACTGCTTCAATAATACGTTCTATTTTATCGTCCTCTATAAATGATAATGAACTTCTTATACTAGTTGTATCAAGTTTAACAGTATCTTCGTTTTTATCCTCCGTACTATCTTCTTTATGTTTACTAGGTTTTATTCTATTGTTCTTTAGACTTTTTCTATCAATATGAACCTCATTTACGTCATTTTGTGGTAATGGAATAATAAGTTCACTTAAATCTTGTCCAGTATTCTTACGATACCAATAACTACCATTTGGAATTGGGATTTCAAATTCTTTGCATTTCTTGAGTAAGTCTGAATAGCTTAAATCATATTTCAATGAAACTTGTTTTGCACTTATTTCCCAGATTACTTCATAGAGTTCTTCTCTAGAAAAGGTCTTTATCATCTTCATTTGAAACACCTTTACCCTTATATTTCACATCACCATTTTTATATTTACCAAGCGAAAACGCAAATTCAAAAACTTCTAATTCTTCACTTCTGCATTTTCGCTTAATATAAAAAGTAAATCTTGTTTTAAACCGTTAAATTCCTCTATAATTTTATCTAAACTAGTTTCAATATTTTCAACACGGATCTCAGATAGCTTACCGTGATTGTATGAAATCATTCTTTCAGCAATAATATGATATGACCAACTCTCAGTGAAACGTCTGTCTCTTTCTTCGTTATGAATAGCAAAACCAATTGGAAGAAGATTATTTCTAAGACCTATCGCAACTGCTTGTGAACTTATACCTAAATAATCACCAGCAATTTTTAATGTGATTTTATTTAATTTTCTAATATCTTCATCGGTATATTTCGGCATGTTAGTACTCCTTTGTTATAATTGCAAATGCAATATTATCTAATTTAAAATATCTTGATGGGCTACTTCTAGTTGTTTTCGCTACCAATCAAATTAATAAGTTCCACATCTTAAAATATGTAATATAAGTCTACTACTATTTATCTCAATAAGTTGGTATAATATATTTCAGGAGGTAGAAAACTTGAATACACTTTTTATTATTGGAAATGGGTTTGATATGGCCTATAAATTAAACACAGGATACAATGATTTTAGAAAGTTCATAATAGACACTTGTAAAGAATTTGGTAGTAAATTTGACTTTAATAATGCTATTAATAGAATTGAACTTGAAGGTTTTCAAAATTTAACTATCCCTGAAGTCGATGAAGACAGCAAAAAATCATTTAAAGATGGCGGATATTATGGGTCTAACTATCATGAAGGTAATCTAGAAGCTTATGAATTCTTTTTCACTCTAACCGAATATGCAAATCATGATAAAAATGTCGATAATATTACATGGAATGAATTTGAAAAAAACTTTCTAAGATACCTTTCAAACAAATTCTAAAGGATAAAAACATCTGTTTAACAAAATTAAATGATTTAGTTTGTGTATATAAATTATGTCAAAATGCTGCCTTCTTTGATTGGATAAACTCAAAAATACAGAATCCTGAAAAAATCAAAATTAGAAGCAAACTCATTGATTCGTATTCAAAGGCTGCTTTTTATTTGGTCTTTAATTGCACTACTGTTTTAGAAAGAAAATATAGATTTTTTTAATAGCCTATTCACTTTGGAAGAAGTCTATGATTTCGGTCTAAATATTGTACCATCTGACATACCTGATATTCCGTATTTGAAAGAGATTATTAAACATACTGATTCAAATACAAAATTTTATGTCAACGACTATTATCTTACTGAGCAAAATAAGAACGACATACAGAACAACCTAAAAAATTGGGGATATAATGGTGTGGTTCAATTTATTAATATGATGTAAAATTTAAGACTCTAAAGGCAAAAAATATCGATTGTTTCCATACTTCCTGCTTTCCTAATCAACTTTCAAATATATAGCGTTTTCATTATTTTCTTAATCTATTATATCATTATTCAAAACAAAAAACTGCAACTTACTCGTTGCAGATACACAGATTTAATTCTGTTCTTTTTAGAAACTTATATTTTCATTTTCAGGCATAGTAAAGACATCGTTTTTTTCAAAATAAGGTTTTACCATTTCTTTCCATCTAGCTTTATGAAAGTTGATTGAGTTTAAAGGAGATAGGCCATAATTTCCCAATGCATAACCATCATTTACTTCAACAACAAGTGTTCTGCCATCACTAGTAACACCAATATCTAGTCCATAAGCTATTGGCGCATCTTTCCAACATGATATGGCTTTATCAATTACACTAGGATCAAATTGTGCATGATAATCACCTGTATAGGGTCGAACATCTAATACGCTACCATCTAAAACAAAACAACGCCATTCTGCTATGAATTCTGCAACCTCACTAATCCATATAGGATAGTCAAAAGGTAGACCAATACCTATCAAATCACGGGTTCCGTTAACAACTCTTCCAGTAAAGACTTTTGAACCAGCTTTAGGCTTAATAAATTTTCCCCAATTATCAGGTATATTTACAATCTCTCCTAAAACACCTTCATAAATCTTTCGACCATAAAAGTCTTTAAGCTCAATAGGATAGTCATAAACCGGAACATTTAACCCCATCATTTTTAGCAATGCTCTAGTCTCCATTATATAATCTACAACTATATCTTCACTTGTTAACTGTTCTATTTCAGAAAAAGATTGATATAAAATAATTTCTTCTCCTTGTAAGTAGGCACCTACTTGAGCATTGTATTTATTAATTGAAACTTCACTTGGTAGTTTGCTTTGTCTAATATAAACAACCATTTTATCACTCCTGCTTCACTAGTGTTGCACCTGTTTGTAAAAAAATAATAGCATTTTTGCTGTTATTTTTTTGAGTAAATAGCTCCCATAATATCATCGAAATAATCAACAGTATTTAGGAGTAATTCTATAACCTGGGACTTTGTTAGTCGCATTCCTCTTCTATCTCTAGCATCTTCTACTAAATTTTCAAGTTTCTCTAGATTTTTATCATCCAAGCTAATCATTATTCTATTTTTATCGGTTGCCATTTTCTTCACCTCTAGTTAATTCTATCATAGGTGTAACACTTGTGTCAACTCGCTTTTATAATACATTAGTTTAAAAGTGGAGAGTGTAACTTCTCAAAGTAACTTTAAATCTTTAGTATTAAAAAATTTTCACAGTATTTATAGAAATAAAATCTATCTCAAATAAGTTATCAAATCTAGTATAAATTATGAGCGGCTACTCTAATACTTTCCCTCTAAACAAGAAGAAGGCTTACACTCAAGGGTTTTCTTAACCCCCTTCGTTACAACGTTTTGACGCTTTTACTAGCAAAGGTACATACTCACAAGGAACTTTGCTTGACTATTGAATCTCTCCCACCTCTTCTTTAACATATCCTTCTACATCTTCAATCTCTACAAACATTGAGTCTAAATGTGATAAGAAATGCCAATCTTCGGCACCTTTTTTTCTGTAGAGAATCGCTTCGCCGTCTTCACTTCCGAAAAAGCTTCTGTCGATTTCATATCCACGGCTTTCTAAGAAGTCTTTTGCTTTACGATAGTTCGTTTCTCTTGTTTCGACATAGGCTTTAACTTCATGGTTGTTAACGACATATGCATCGATTTTTGAATATCCTTCGATTACTCTATCGTTTTTGAGGGATAAATTTGAAATCTCTTTCCAAATAATGTCTACATTTTCCTCAGGATCGAACATAAATTTAGATAAAGGAACAATATTTCCGTTAAAAATAATTTCCATATAATCCGGTATGTTTTTAGGATTAAAATACTCCACTTCAAAACCATCTTCTGTTTCCAGAGTGTATCCCGGAATTTGAGCTACAAAGGCTTTCCCATCTTTTATGGAATCAAATGCGACTAAATCTTTAGAATAATTATTTTGATATAACTCTAATATAATCATTTATAACCTCATCTAAATTATCCGTAGATTGATTTTTCAGAATATAATACTGATTAGTTACCCTTAGGATATAGTAAATTCTTTTTTCCACCTTCTTAAAACATCATTTCAAGGCTACACACTCAGCGGTTCGCTGTTACCGTATCGTTTCGTCGTAAACTCCTTACTCTACGACAGCTATCCCATTGGCAGACTCAAAAGGTTCACCGAACATTTTGAAGATTAACTTCGTTTAACTAACAAACTTACACACTCAACATGTGTTAATATTCTTCTTTTATACTAATAAACAAAAGGCAATGAAAATCATTTTAAAATGATACTGTGGAACGGAAAGATTTTCGCCAGTTGCAAAAGAAACGACATTCATCATTCCACTTGAAATTACAACAGAAAATTCTTTAACATCGATTATCTAGATAGACCGATTGTTACCTTCAATAATGGATATACTGATCTAAATTTTAAAATGTTGTTTCCTTACTAATCCTATTACTCGCCAATATTGTATAAATTAAATAAGTAATAAATATGATAATAAAAATAAGATTAATTTTTAACACAAAATAGAGATTTAACAAATTTGCGAATGCATGAAATAATAGACAGTACCCCACAGATTTCGTTTGACGATAAAGAAGCCCTAAAACAAAACTTAAAAATAATGTATATATAAAAAATAAAATAAAAGGAAATCCTTGATGGCTTTCTCCAACTATAAACCATAAAGGCAGATGCCAAATCCCCCAAATTGATCCTACAATCAAATTAGATTGCCAATAAGTATATTTTTTATCAAGTAACGGTTGTAATATACCTCTCCATCTTAATTCTTCATGTCCACCACCAAAAAAAATTAATTGTATAAAGAATAGCGGCATCAGATAAATTGATACTCCGTTTAATTCTAAGGAAGATACAGAAAATAGTATCAAAATTGCTAACAAATGAATAATGAAATAAATACTACTATTTTTTCTTTTATTAAATACAAAATGTTTAAATTTTATATTATTACTTTTCAAATAAAAGCCACTTGCAATAGCTGGACCAAGTGCACCTACTATATGTAACATTCTCCCTATAAATGTTTCTAATCCCAAAATATGAGATTGCGTAAAGATGGCAAGAATCCCCCAAGCTATATAAGTAATTCCAAATGTACAATAAAGATAATTTTTTAAATTCCTTTTATCAATTTCTGTCATTTTATCTTCCTAATCTTGATTATTTTATGAATAATATTTTTATTGCTTCTTAGTTGCTCTCGGTTATAACTACCTATATTCTATCACAAAAATAGGAGCAGTTTAATTGACTGTTCCTGTTTTTTTATTACAAATATTCTCGAACAATTATCGTCACAACAGAATATAATTCATAGTTTACGTTTAAGTACTATTTTGTTACTAACTAGCTAACAAAAAGAGTGAGGAAATCAAACGTTTCCACCACTCTTTTGTATTCTATTATAGATAAATCGATGTTCTTTCACTATCTATTTTCTCTGTAATTTCAAATGATTTATCTTTCAGATTAGCTCTTAATTCTGCCACTGTATTGGCATCGGTATTGGTCCAACTGATGTGGATAGTATTAGCGTCTTCCATATCAACAGCAAACTCTCCATCAAATGCTGCGCTGGTATTACGGAATTTGAGCAGATCGAACAAGGACTGGACAAACTGGGCGTTGAACTTCTCGCTCAATTTCTTCCAAATCATAATAGTGACGGTTGATGTTGCGGCCTTCTTTGGTTGATTCGAGCAATTCGATATCATTTTCTCCTGACAACAAGCCAACGTAGTAAATCTGCGGAATACCTGGTGCAAAACATTGAAGCACACGTGCCAAGAGATAGGCTTGGTCATCATTTCCTAAAGTTGAATAGTAGGTACAATTTATCTTATAAATATCCAAATTGTTGTAGGCCTCTGAGCTGTAAATCTTTTTGACATTTGCTCCTTGGGTATAGAGGGCTTCTCTTGTCGCCTCTGTTTCAACATCTGTTAGCAAGTCCTTGACATCGACCACTCCGATACTATCGTGCGTGTCCAAGGTTGTAAATTGCTTGCGAGGGCAGATTTCCATCCAGTGAACAAGACGGTTGACATTACCTGAATAAAGAGCATGAAGAACCAGCATTGGAAGGGCAAAGTCATAGACATAGTGGTCTTGCTAAGCGATTTTTTGCTGAATGGTGTAATGTTCATGAATTTCTGGAAGAATTTTCACTCCTTTTGGTGCCAATAGCTGACGCGGAAAATGAAGCATTTCCCAAATATCTGGTTCAACAAAGAAACAGTTAGTGCCGATTTTCTTATTGGCGTAGGCAAAGGAATCCAAGCGAATAATGGAAGCTCCGTGGTCCGCCAGCTGTTCCAGATTTTCCTGAATAAAGCGACGAGTTGTTTCTGTTGTCACATCGAGGTCGATCTGTTGCTCATCAAAGGTACACCAAACTTTTTCCTCACTACCATCAGCAAACTTGGCAATGCGATAGGGAGCACGTGGCTTCCGTTTGTAAATCAGGTCTACATCTTCCTGAGTCGGCCCACTGTTTGGCCAAAAGTTTTTGTAGCGGATAAACAAATCCGCATAGGCAGACTCATCTTTCTTTTCTAGGAAATCAAGGAAAAAGGCGACTTGGCTGAGATATGGTTAATCATGAAATCAAACATGAGGTAGTAGTCTTGACTGAGTGCCTCAATATCGCTCCAATCTCCAAAAGCCTCATCAACCTTGGTATAGTTCATGGGTGCAAACCCGCGGTCGCCTGACGATGGAAAGAAGGGAAGAATGTGGACACCACCGACCACATCTTTCAAAGGGCCTTCTAAGACCTACTTCAAGTCTTTCAGATTTTTTCCAAGACTGTCTGAATAGGTAATTAACATTGCTTGATTTTTTACTTTCATAACTTGCTCTATTTACCTTCCTCAAAGCGTTTATAGACTGCTATAAATTCCTCAGCAATCGTTCGAAAACCTTCTGCACTCATTAACTGATCCTCAGCATGCATCAGAAGTAGACCTGTTTGGCTTAATGCCCCATTCATTTCTTTTGTCAAAAGTGAGTGGTGAGCATTGTGTCCCTGTACAAATGCTTCTTCGCCTTGTTTAATTCTATCTTTAGCCTGCTCGAATTCACCCTGCTTAGCCAATTGAATAGCATTGATGTACATAGATTTTGCTGTTCCTACATAGGTGATAATTTGAAAACACACTTCGAGTACTTTTTCGTCCATTTTAATACCTCTCTTACCAATCTTCATCTTCTAAATCGCTTGTTTCTTGTATTACAGCTTGTAAAGCTTGTTTATCCATCTGTTTAATAAACGGATAATAAACAAAGAAAGACATAACCAAAATAAGTGTTTGCAACAAGGCTGTTTTCCAACCACCGATGATAAATCCTGAAATAATTGGAGGACAAGTCCACGGAACTTGAACGGCACCATACATAGGTGTCAGTCCAAAATAAATCGCTGAATACTGGATGATACAAGATAAAATAGGCGTTAATATAAAGGGAGTTGCTAAAACTGGATTCATTACAATCGGCAAACCAAAGAGCACCGGCTCATTGATATTAAAGATGGCTGGAACCATTTCAAGACGTCCAAGAATTTTTAGTTGTTTTGATTTTGCAAATGCAACCATGTAAACTACCAAACCAATCGTAATCCCGGCACCTGTAACATTGATAAATTGATCAAAAAATTGAATCGTCACAATATGACCGCCATTGGCTAGATTTAATTCTAGGCCCTTATCTAAAATGGCTTGGTTTTCCAAAGCATTCGCCTGTAGCAAGCCACTCATGATGCCACCAACTACAGTTGAGCCGTGAACCCCAAACATCCATAAGAATGGTACAAGGAAACACATAAGCACCGCACCAAACAATGAGTCAGTCAAGCCTTGCATTGGTGTTTGAATAAGATTATAAATCACTTCAATCGTTGTGACCTTAAACAATTGTTCAACAAGTCCGACAAAGATCGTTGCCGCTGTGATGATAACAGTAGCAGGAATCAAGGCTGAAAATGCGTTGGCTACACCAGTTGGTACGCCATCTGGCATTTTGATTTTGATATTTTTCTTCAAAAACCAAGAATAGCTTGCTCCTACAATCAAACCAACGATAATGGCACCAATCATCCCTTTCCCGGAAGTCCAATCCTTCAGAATAATGTTACCAACTACATCCCCATTTTGAGAAATCAAACTGGAAGGCTGGATTAGCAAGAAAACTGCTAGGGCAATGACACCTGCCCCAAGCGGCTCCTGTTTTTCTAGCTTAGCATAGGTATACGCAATCCCAATGACTGTTACAATCGCACTGATATTAAAGGTTGCACCAATTGCTTGATTGAGAACAGGGGTAATACCACTAGTTTCTAACATCGTTGCTAGAGCTGGAACTGGAAGATTGGCCAAGATAAGAAAGATGGAGCCAACAATCAACAATGGCATAGAGAAAACAATACCATCTTTTATCGCTGTTACACCTTTGGTATTGACAAAGGCCATCATCCCATCAACAAACTTTTTAATCAGTTTATCCTTCATCATCTTCTCCTTATTTTTTCATCATGTAAGCTTGTTTAAGAACTGCCATACCGTTTGCAGTGCCATAATCAGCCATTGCAATCACTTCTACAGGAACATTGTGAGAAGCACAAATTTCTTTTGCTTTTTCAAGTTGGAAACCAACCTGTGGGCCTAATAGAGCCACATCAATATCTCCAACTCTTTGTTCCAATTCACTGATGGAATAAGCTGCAATTGTTGCATCTTTCCCTTTTTTCTGAGCCGCTTCTTTCATTCGCTCAACCAAAATACTTGTTGACATACCTGCTGCACAAAACAATCCAATATTCATTTTAATTACTCCCTATAATTCGTTTCCATTTGATGTAATCACTTTTTGATACCATGTAAAGGAATCTTTCTTCATTCGTTGCAAAGTTCCTTCGCCATTATTATTCTTATCGACATAGATAAAGCCATAACGCTTCTCCATTTCACCTGTACCAGCACTAACAATATCGATACAGCCCCAAGGGGTATAACCAATGACATTTACGCCATCTTCTTCAATCGCTAACATCATTTGTTCAATGTGTTGTTTGAGGTAATCAATGCGGTAAGAATCATGGATTCCATCAGGCTCTACCTTATCATAAGCACCGAATCCATTTTCAACTATAAAAAGCGGACAATGATAGCGATCGTATAAAAGATTTAAGCTATAGCGTAATCCCTCAGGATCAATCTGCCAACTCCAATCGCTTGATTCAATATAGGGATTTTTCTTAGTATAAACATCTTTGAAAAGTTCTTCTGTTTCCTCAGATGCTGTAGCAGTCACTGTATCACTCATATAGTAACTCAAGCCAATATAATCTACACAACCTTCTTTTAGAGTTTCTAGATCTTCTGGTAAAATATCCAGTTTGATATTATTTTTTCGACAAAAGGCCTCGATATAGTAAGGACGCTCTCCAAAAACATGAAGATCTCCATAGTGAAATAAACGATGCTCCATTGCCTTCTGGCTAGCAAGTATATCTTTTGTATCACATGTATTCGGATAAAATGGTACCATTGCCAGCATACAACCAATTTTGAAATTTTTATTGATTTTCCGACCCAATTGTACAACTTTTGCAGAAGCCACTGACTGATAATGGATAACCTGCTGTAGTACCTCAACTGGATTTTCATCTTCTTGATAAATGACACCAGAATTAGTCCATGAGCACCAAGGAACATTAATTGCACCTTGATTATTGATCTCGTTAAAGGTCATCCAATACTTAACTTTGTCCTTATATCGTTCCATGACGACTTCCGCAAAACGAACAAAGAAATCAATCAACTTGCGATTACGCCAAGCACCATACTTAGTAACTAGATGATAGGGCATTTCAAAGTGACTGAGTGTGATGACCGGTTCAATTTGACGAGCTAGCAGCTGATCAAATAAATCATCATAAAATTTCAACCCTTCTTCGTTAGGTTCTTCTTCATCTCCATTTGGGAAGATACGAGTCCAGGCAATCGAAGTTCGAAAACACTTAAATCCCATCTCAGCGAATAATTGTATATCGTCCTTATAGGTTCTGTAAAAATCTATTGCATCATGATTCGGATAATATTCGTCAGGTAAGACGCCATCAGTAATCTGTCGAGAGTGGCTAGCACTTCCAACCGTCATCACATCGGCTATCGAAATGCCTTTTCCACCTTTATCATATCCTCCTTCAATTTGGTGAGCAGCAACTGCCCCACCCCATAAAAAGCCTTCTGGTATTTTTGCCATTTTACCAATCCTTTCTGTATTTTGTACTAGCGCTATGAACAAGTCTATTTTATAACATACTGTATCTGCTGACAATAGATATTGAGATAGAAAATAAATGTACAGTCGAACAATATTTGTTACATAAAAAAAACAAGAGTTTTCACTCCTATTTTTTTAAATAAACTTGGTAACGTAAGGATTCTAAAAAATAGACAACTGGAATCTGAGTGGTCAAATTAGTGGAACGTAGCGAGGAATCTGCGTAGGCAACTGGCATAAAGTAGGATAAATTTATATCCGATAGCTGTGATAAAGTGGAAATATCTGTATTTGTCAGACTAACAATCTTAGCATTTCTTTCTTTGAATCCCTGTACCAGAGTTAGAACTTCTTCTGTCTCACCGCTGACACTTAGAGCAATAACCAAAACATCCTCCAAATTAGAATGATGCAATTTCAGAGAATAAAATGGGTTAGTAATAGCAAAGCTAAGAATACCGATTCCAGAAAAAAGATATGAGCCATATTCTGCCAAACTTAGACTAGTACCCACCCCTAAAAAGATAACTTGTTTGGCTTGAACGATCAAGTCTGCTATCTCTGATAGTTGTTTTTTTAAAGCTTCATCTTGGACACTAGTCTGTAAAAATTGTATTGCTGGAATATCAATAGGAAAGTAGTGACGATGTTTATTTTCCTTATCTTCCGACCTTGACAAGGCATATTTTAAATCATTGTAGCTATCAAATCCCATCTTTTTCGCAAAACGAATGATGGTTGTTGTCGATAGATTTATAGATGTCGATAGCTCTCTGATAGTCATCGTAGCAACTTTATCTCTATGTTGCAATATAAAATTATACACGCTTAATTCACTATTATTTAGCCCTTTTACTTTATGATAATCAAATAAATTCATAGACACCCTTATGCTTTTGTAGTATATAGTTGTTTCATTAACATTTCAATAATGAGAATAACAGGTACCTGCGTCGTAATATTAAACCCATTTAAAAATAATTGAGGAACATGATAGGTTATGGAGCAATCAGATAGCCTTGACAATGTTGATTCCAATGTATTTGTGATGGCAATAACTGGACAACCTTTTTCCTTTAATTTTTGTACAATTTTCAATGTTTGAGAAGTCTCACCAGATTCGGATAAGGCAATGACACAAGTTTTTTCCATACTGTTTTGTAGCACTGGTTGCCAAGGATCTTCAATACACATACTAAATTTGCCAATATTTGAAAAATAGCGCGCTCCATATCGACCTAAAGTTCCAGAGGAACCAATTCCGACAAAAACAATCTGTTCAACTTTCTTTAAGATTGCCACAGCCTCCATAATCAGCTGTAAAAAAGTATCTTGCTCAGTATAATCAATGAATAGCTTCAAAGAATGATTGTCTTGATTGTTTAAAATAATTTGCTCATTTTTTAAATATTCTTTATAAGCAATCTTAAAATGGCTATATCCATCAAATCCTAGATGCTTGCAAAATCGTTGTACGGTTCCAACTGATACATGTGCAAGTTGGGACAATTCCTTGATTGTCATAGAGGATATATTTTCATTTTCTAAAATAGTTGTATAAATAGCATTTTCTAAGTCGTTAAAACTTGCTACAACCTCATAACTAAACATATAATTCCTTTTTCTATCTCTATTGATTTGCTTACAATGTAACAAAAAACTAATAACCAAAGTGTTCTACACTAAAATAATGGAGAGCATAAGGCTATAAAACCAAGTCAGCATTAAAATCTATTAGAAAACCAGACGAATCAGATTTGTCTAACGAGACATGGTTAAGAGAAAATACTTTAAAACAGTATTGCCTTATGTCCTAGATTATATCATATTTTTGAGCATACTTTGAGTATTGTTAGTTAATTGACTTAAAAGAAACATAACAAGAGCTTATCTCTATTAAATTGTCTCAATTTCAATCGCCCATTCTGGAGATATGTAAGGTGGGGACGTTTCTATTCCCACAATCTCCTTGT
This sequence comes from Streptococcus sp. 3109, assembly GCF_013276905.1. NCBI lineage: Bacteria > Bacillati > Bacillota > Bacilli > Lactobacillales > Streptococcaceae > Streptococcus > Streptococcus sp. 3109. The sequence continues at coordinate 123,990 of NZ_VMLY01000001.1, forward strand.
CAATGGAAACAAACACGTACCCACAGGGTAAATGGAAATAGAAACTGATAATTTCTAGCTATCACTTCTATTCATTCCAAAAATTTTCTCACTCTGATACTTCCCCACGCCAATACAAAAAGCCTTGCAATCAAGGCTTTTCGTTATCCCTTTCATTCAAAGGTTTCTAGGTTTTTACGAGCAGAGCAACACACTCCACGTGATGCGTCTGAGGAAAAAGATCCACCGGCTGGACTTTCTTCAACTCGTATCCCAATTCTCGGTAGAGTTTGATATCACGCGCCATGGTTGCGACATTGCATGAGATATAGGCGATGCGGTCTGCTCCTGTTTGAGCGCTTGCCTTGATAAAGCTTTCTGTGAGACCTTTTCTTGGTGGGTCCACTAGGATAAGACTTGGTTGAATCCCATCTTTAAGCCAATTCTTCATAGCATTTTCAGCTGTGTCACAGACATAGTGGGCGTTTGAAATATTGTTCAGCTGAGCATTTTTTTTACTATTCTCAACCGCTTCTGGAATGACTTCAACACCGTAGACTTCTTTGACATGCTTGGCGACTGATAAACCAATGGTTCCAATACCAGAATAAGCATCAATAACCACGTCATCTTTTTTTAACTCTGCAAAGTCAATGGCTGTTTGATAGAGTTTCTCCGCCATTTCAGTATTGACCTGATAAAAGGCTGGTCCAGCGATTTGGAAGTCATTTCCCAACATCTGGTCCGTAATATAGTCTTGACCATAAAGAGTGCGCCACTCCTTACCAAAAATCGCATTGGTATTCTGGTCGTTGATATTTTGCATGACAGACACAATCTCTGGGAACTGCTTGATAACTTGTTCAATCAATTGGTCAACACGAAAAACTTTTGGACGAGTTGTCACCAAAATAACCATGATTTGCCCTGAATAGTGTCCGCGACGCACCACAAGATTACGAATCAAGCCAGCTTGTTCCTTTTCATCATAAGGTTTCAAATCATAACGGCGGAGCAAGTCACGTAGGGCTACTACTAGCTCGTCAATCACAGGATCTTGGATAAAGAAATCTTCTAGAGGCATGAGGTCATGCGAATTCTTACGGAAAAATCCAGTTTCCAAGACACCATTAACACGACGAACAGGCACCTGTGCCTTGTTGCGGTACTTGACTGGATTTTTCATACCCAAAGTTTCAGCAACCTCTATATCAGTAATTCCAGCAATCTTGTATAGACTGTCCTTGACTTGCTTAGTTTTAAACTTGAGCTGTTCTGGATAAGAAAGGTGTCCTAAATCCGCGATTCCTGAACGCAGGTAAGCCAAATCTAGATCTTGATTACGGTGTGGTGACTGGACAAGGTATTTTTCAACTTTTCCAAAGCCAATCTTTTTATTGACCTTGAGGACACGCATGAGAATTTTTTCACTCGGTAAAGCATTCTCTACAAAAAAGACCAAACCATCCACCTTGGCCACTCCTGCACCTTCATGGGTCAAGTCAACAATTTCAACTTCTACAATATCATTTTTCTTTAACATTCTCTTCTCTTTCTATTGGCCGACAAAAAAGACGGCAACGTTACGGTTACCATCTATTATACCATGATTTTTCTTAAGAACCAAAACTCTTGAAGAAGTTGACAATGGCTTGCCAGAGGGAGCTTAAGAAGTTCCCACCGTCCTCTAGCGCCTTATCCGCATCAAAATTAAGGTTGATATTTTTAAAACTGTCGCCAGCTTGTGAAACAATACTTTGTTTAAGGTCATTTAGGGTTTTAGTGAAATCTGCATTGCTGAGGATATCACTCTTTGAGAGATTCAAAGCAAAATTGATGATGATATTGATTTGGTTTCCTGTTATAACCTGATCAAGTTTGTAATTTTTCAAGGTATCTTCAACAATTTTACGGACATCTTCCTCTGTCAGATTTCCCTTGCTTTCTTTAGCTTTGGCGAGTCCTGACTTGATATCGGCTAGGGCAACGTTTAATTTATTAGCATCATAGCCTGATTTGTCCTTATTTTCAGCATTGATATCTGACAAAGCCTTTAGCTCTTCTTGAGCCAAATCTTTATTGGCCTGCGGCACCTTGGCTCCATTAGCTTCTAGCGAATAATAAATCCCTGCTAAGGCACTCTCACCTGTAACTGGAATGGGTGCTGCTACAGTGATTTTGGCATGTTCCACTCCCAGCGTTACGGCTGCGTTTCGGTACATATCCTGCGTCACCTTAGTAATGTTTTCTGGAGTTTCAATCTTGACCTCAAGTGGTGATTTGTCACCTAGTTTTTGAATCTTGGCTGATGAATACAATTGTAAGCTAGAGTCATTGGCAACATTCATAATCTTAGAATAGACATCAGGTGTCATGGTCTTGAGTTCTTTTGTATCTGTTGAGGCATTGTAGCCTAGTTTTTTAAGGGTTTGATTTTTTTGATCTTCAGACAATGAAGAACCTAGGACATATTCAGGTTGGACATAGGTTTCATCGATAACTTTTTGAACATCTGTTGCTGCATGGGCGCTATTCATAGCTGTTACTGCCCACAAGACCGCAGCACTGGTCAGAAAGAGTTTCTTTCTCATAGGGAATTCCCTCCTTTACCTTTCTAGAGTAATATATCTATCTTAAAGAAAACTTATAACAAAAACACCTGGATTAGCCAGATGTTGAAAAGAGAGTGAAACATTTGATGATGTAAAGGTTGAGTTGCACCTGTCTAGAATAATAATAGTTTCCTCCATTTACATAGAGTTCGGCTCCATGAAAAATGGAAATGGGGTGAATATAACTATAAGTCTTTCCAGTGGTATTGCCAAGCAAGGGGGCAACAGTCTCACGAGAGTACTGTTTGGCCAGAGCCAAGGTATTTTCCTTGCCATTTTGTGCGATAAAATCGATATAGGCAGGACCAAAATTATAGGCTTGAACAGCTGTCCAGACATCTACCCCCTGCTTCTGGGCTAGATAGAGATTGTCTGTCAGAGTTTGAACGCCTTGCCGAATGCTAGAGGCATTATCATTGATGGTGTTGGTGGAACCACTTGCAGACTCACTAGACTGCATAACATCGCCTTCTTTTCCTTTTGTTTCGGTATAAATCATAGCGAGCACAAGCTCTTCGTTTGCTGGGGTGTCTTTTTCACTCAAGATTTCTCGCACCATGGGTTGATAGGTCATGACTTGCTTGACATCTTGATGAACGCGGTAAGCTTTGTAGCCAGCAAAAAGGAAGACTGCTAGTACAAGCACTCTTCGAATTCGTTTAAACATTATTTACTTTGGATATCCTCGATATTTTTGATTAAGATAGAGTAAGTTCCATTGTCGTTTTGGATAAACTCAACAGACTCGGCGTCTTGATAGACGTTATTGGGAACGATGAGCTCAATTCCATTTGACAAGGAGAGTTTTTGATTTTCAAATTTCTTTAACTGGCGACTGGCATCAATTTCATCAAATTGAACAGGCTCTGGTACAGCTTCCTTGACTTGATCAATAAAGCTCAAACGAGCCGTCAGATTATTATCAAAAAGGTCGTTAGCCAATTTCTCAGGTGACAATTCATTGCTTTCTTCTAGATTGTTGAAAATCGCTGATTTGACCTTGGATTGAAATTGAAAGTCATCTGTGTTAAAAGTCTCAGCAATTCTCTGGGCCGTTTTTTCCAGTTCTTTGATAGATTTCTTAGGAGAAATCTTAGGGGCGACAGCAAGAAGATTATCTGAAAAGTAATTCAAAAAAGTCCCGTTGTACTTGATTCGTTTTTCAATCAGGTGGTACTTGCGACTCTGAAGATTGACCACCAAGGCCTCGTCAGCACCCGTCCCAAATCCAGGCAGGTTATTCTGAGTTAGCTTGATTGGATTATCAACTTCTCCACCGAGGTGGGTCAAGGTCTCCCGCAGGGCAATTCGCAAGAAAGCAAAATGTTCTACACCTTCTTTAGAAAATTGCGCAAAAATCAAGTCATTGGTCTTGAGATTTTCTGAAATGCTGAACTCCTCTTTCCAGAGATTAGCTAGTGCTACTGATGTCTCCAACAAATCGTCTGTGATATGATTGAAGAAGGGATTTTCTTCCTCGAAAATCCCAGTCTTGGCTTCATCTGAATACACACGTTCAATTTTTTTACGCAGGTATTCTTCGATTTTTGGAGTAATATTGAGAAGCTTATCCGCTAGAAACAGCTCGGTATCAGCCGGACTGAACTGGTGAATAATGGCTTTCTTAATATAAATGTCCATAAAAGTTTTAGTCCTCGTATAATGGGAAGGCATCTGTCAATTCTTTGACTGCACTTCTCACTTCTTCTAATACAGCCTCATTTCCTGCATTCTTAAGGGTTTTAATGATCAATTCAGCCACTTTGCGACTTTCTTCTTCACCAAATCCACGTGCAGTGATGGCTGCAGATCCGATACGAATCCCACTTGTCTTGAATGGGGACAAGGTTTCGTAAGGAATTGAGTTTTTATTTAGGGTAATATTGACTTCATCCAGCAAGTTTTGAGCAACTTTTCCATTTTCTACAACTTTAGTCACATCCACTAGGAAGAGATGGTTTTCAGTCCCGCCAGAAATGATACGGAAATCAGAATCTTGCAAGAAGACATCTACCATAGCCTTGCTGTTCTTGATGACATTGGTAGCATATTCCTTGAAAGCTGGATCTAAGACTTCTTTGAAAGAAACAGCTTTAGCCGCCACAACGTGCTCCAAAGGACCACCCTGAATACCAGGGAAAATAGCTGAATTGATTTTCTTAGCTAAGTCTTCATCATTGGTCAAAATCAAACCACCACGAGGTCCACGAAGGGTTTTGTGGGTCGTTGTTGTCGTGATGTGAGCGTATGGCACTGGGCTAGGATGTAGACCAGCAGCAACCAAACCAGCGATATGAGCCATATCTACCATGAGTTTAGCCCCAACAGCGTCCGCAATTTCACGGAATTTTGAAAAGTCGATAATTTGAGAATAGGCTGAAGCACCTGCTACGATCAATTTTGGTTTTACTTCTTGGGCTTGTTTCAAGATAGCATCAAAATCCAAGAGTTCCGTTTCAGGGTCAACACTGTAAGAAACAAAGTTGTAGGTTTGACCTGAGAAGCTAACTGGAGCTCCGTGGGTCAAGTGACCACCTGCTGCCAAATCCATCCCCATAACGGTATCACCTGGCTCAATCAAGGCCATGTAAGCCGCACAGTTGGCTTGGCTTCCAGAGTGAGGTTGGACATTAGCGAATTTAGCGCCGAAAATTTCTTTTGCGCGTTCAATGGCTAGAGTCTCTACCACGTCTACCACATCAGTTCCACCATAATAACGGCGTCCTGGGTAACCTTCGGCGTATTTATTCGTCAAGATAGACCCTTGAGCTGCCATAACAGCCTTGGAAACTACGTTTTCCGAAGCAATCAACTCAATGTTGTTTTGTTGTCGTTCTTCTTCTTTGGCAATAGCATTCCAGAGATCAGCATCATATGCTTTAAAATCATCTTTGTCAAAAATCATAGGTCTTCTCCTTTATTGTGTGACTAGTCCATTAGTTTAATTTTCTTATTAGAAAATCAAACTAAAAGATGCGAATAAACCGTTTCTGCATTTTATCACAAGTATAACCAACTTTTTCATAAAATGCATGAGCACCCAGACGATGATCGGCAGAGTTTAAGCGGATAAACCCATAACCACGTCTTTTTGCTTCTTGATCCAACCCTTGTAATAAGCTTTTACCAATACCTTGACCTTGCGCTCGAGGTGAAACTGCTAAGGCTAAAATATTAAATCCTGCTTTAGAATAAAGTGATTCATAGACCTCAGCGTGGACATATCCAAGCAAGGCATGACTAGCTTCATTCTCATAAGCAAGTAAGAAATGATGTAAATCCTGAGACAGTTTAGCTAGTTGGCTAGCCGTTTCCTCTGAACTAAAAGAATAGCCCAAAGCCTCTTGGTTGATATCACATATAGCTTTCACATCAGTTTCTCTTAAATTTCTGAGCATCTCATTCCTCCTCAAAAGAAATCTCTGGCAACCGAGTAAGAATATCTTCTCGCTTAATCGCCCCTTGGCGTATGATTTTCACCTTGTCTCCAGACAAATCTATAATAGTCGAATCTTGTCCAGTTAGAAAAGCATCGTCTTCCAGACCCAGCACCTCTTGGTCAAAATCCTTCAGAATTTGTTCAAAGGTTACCCCACTTGCCTGACCTGAGATATTGGCAGACGGTCCAATCAAGGGCCCCGTCTCTCTAATCAAATCCAGCGTGATAGGATGACTGGGCATCCGAAATCCCACAGTTTCAAGACCAGAATTGACCCAATAGGGAACTCGGTCATTGGCTTCGAGAATAATGGTCAAGGGACCCGGTAAAAAGGTCTCGACAAGCTTTTGTAGATAAGTTGGCTGATTCTTTGAAAAGTGCAAGATATCCTCTAAAGAGGCAACATTGAGATTAAGTGCCTTATCTCTGGGACGACGTTTAATCTGGTATACATGATTAACTGCTTTTTCGTCTAGAGCCTTGGCAAAAAGACCGTAAACTGTCTCTGTAGGTAGAACGACAGCTCCACCATTTTCCAACTCTTGTCTAATCCTGTCCATCATCAATCACGACCATCCTATCTTGACCAAATTGGTCCTTGAGTGTTCGAACTCGCTGTTCAGGAAGATGTTTCCTAAAAAGTTCAGGAACACTTTGACCTTGCTTGTATCCAATTTCAAGGTAAATCTTACCACCATCTTTGAGATAGTCTTTTGCATCTTCCGCAATTCTACGGTAAATAGCTAGGCCATCCTCGTCTGCAAAGAGAGCTAGATGAGGCTCCGAATGCAAGACATTCAAGCCGACCTCTGACGCATCTTTACGAGAGATATAGGGTGGATTGGAAACAATTATATCATATTTTTCAGAAATTTCTGTAAAACAGTCAGATTTTTTTAAAAATATTTGAAGATTTTGATTTTTAGCATTTTCGTTAGCTAAATCTAAAGCATCTTGGGAAATATCTGCTGCTGTCACTGACCAATCTGGTCTGTTTTTTGCTAGAGCGAGAGCAATAGCTCCACTACCTGTTCCAATATCCAGAACTGAAAGATTCGTCTCAGGATTTTCAGCCAGGATAAGCTCCACCAACTCCTCTGTTTCTGGACGAGGGATCAATACTCGCTCATCAACTTTTAACTGCAATCCATAAAAATCTACCTGTCCAATGATGTACTGTGCCGGTTTATGAGCTGCTAACTGTTGGAAAATTCCTTTTACAAATACTTCTTCCTCTTCCGTCACTTCCTGCTGGAGGGCAAAAACAAAGTCCGTAAAAGATAGATTTTTCAGGCTACGATAGACAAAAGAGAGGCTTTCAGCTTCCTCTCCTTGTCTTATCAACTCTTCTTCAAAATCTGAAAATAATTGAGCTAATTTCATTATTTGTTTAATTCTTCTAATTTTTGTGTTTGGTCATAGAGCACCAAGGCATCCACAACCTCATCCAATTTACCAGACAAAATCGTATCTAGTTTTTGGAGAGTCAAGCCGATACGGTGGTCTGTGACACGGTTTTGTGGGAAGTTATAAGTACGAATCCGTTCTGAACGGTCACCAGTACCGATTGTTGACTTACGCTCAGCGTCTTGTTCGTCTTGTGCAATCTGAGCAAAGTGGTCAGCAACACGCGCACGAATGATTTTCATGGCTTTCTCACGGTTCTTCTGCTGGGTACGTTCTTCCTGCATCTCAACCTTGATATTGGTTGGCAAGTGAACGATACGAACGGCAGTCGCAACCTTATTGACGTTCTGTCCACCAGCACCAGAGGCATGATAGATGTCGACACGAAGGTCTTTTGGATCAATGTCGTATTCAACCTCTTCCACTTCTGGCATAATAAGAACTGTCGCTGTCGAAGTATGAACACGGCCTTGGCTTTCTGTCACAGGGACACGTTGCACACGGTGAGCACCTGATTCGTACTTGAGTTTAGAGTATACAGACTGACCAGAAACCATAGCAACCACTTCTTTGAAACCACCGACACCGTTTATAGAGGCTTCCATAACTTCAAAGCGCCAGCCTTGGGCTTCCGCATACTTTTGGTACATGGTTAGCAAATCTCCAGCGAAAAGTGCTGCTTCGTCACCACCAGCCGCGCCACGGATTTCAAGGATGATATTCTTGTCATCGTTTGGATCTTTAGGAAGGAGCAAGATTTTCAGTTTTTCTTCGTATTCTTCTTTTTCAGCCTTGGCATCTTTGAGTTCTTGCTTGGCCATTTCTTCCAAGTCCGCATCGCCACCTGATTCCTTAATCATCTCCTCAGCATCAACGATGTTTTGAAGGACTTGTTTGTACTCACGGTAGGCTGTTACCGTATCACGAGTAGAAGCCTCTTCTTTGGAAAGCTCCATGAAACGCTTGGTGTCTGAGACGACATCTGGGTCACTGAGCAACTCTCCTAATTCTTCATAACGGTCTTCTACAGCTTGTAGTTGATCATAGATGTTCATTTTTCTTCATTCTCCTTATTGATTTCAGGGGCAAAATAATGTTTACGGCAAACCGAGATATAGGTTTCATTACCACCAATCTGGATCTGCTCACCGTCATAAACGGGCAGTCCATCCTGTGTTCGCAAAACCATAGTCGCCTTTTTCTTACAATACTGACAGATGGTCTTGATTTCGTCAATCTTGTCTGCTAAGAGCAAGAGATACTTGGAACCTTCGAACAGTTCATTGCGAAAGTCATTTTTCAAGCCAAAAGCCATGACAGGTATGTCTAACTCATCAACAACACGAGCTAGATCGTAAACATGGTGACGCTTGAGAAACTGGGCTTCATCGACCAACACACAGTAAGGTTTTTCTGGTAAATCTCGGATATAGCCAAAGATATCCGTCGTCTCCTCAATCGCAAGGGCAGGGCGTTTCATACCGATTCGACTCGACACATAGCCAACACCGTCACGCGTATCCAGAGCCGAGGTCATAATCACAACACCTTTTCCTTGCTCCTCATAGTTATAGGCCACCTTGAGAATCTCAATCGTCTTACCAGAGTTCATGGTCCCATAACGATAATACAACTGTGCCATGTTTCTTGCTTCACGTCCATTTCTAAATTTTTGCTACATTCTAGTATATCATAATTTTCTTAAGCTTTAAACGGCAAAATGTGGTAAAATAGAAGAAATCAAAAACTAGTGGAGGAAGCTATTATGCCATTTGTACGCATCGATTTATTTGAAGGACGCACGCTCGAGCAAAAGAAAGCTCTTGCTAAGGAAGTAACGGAAGCGGTTGTTCGCAACACTGGAGCCCCTCAATCTGCTGTCCATGTCATCATCAACGATATGCCAGAAGGAACTTACTTCCCACAAGGGGAAATGCGCACCAAATAAGCTAGCTTAAGCAGAATTGCTTAGGCTTTTTCAATCTCCAAGTAACATCCATTGAAGAAATAGCCTAAATTTGTTACAATTTGAAAGGATACTTGGAAAAATTTCTAAGAAAAGAGCTATTTATTAAAGGAAACATTATGATTACACGTGAATTTGATACCATCGCTGCTATCTCTACTCCACTAGGTAAAGGGGCTATTGGTATTGTCCGCTTGAGCGGAACAGACAGTTTTGCTATTGCGCAAAAGATTTTTAAAGGAAAAGACTTGAGTCAGGTTGCTAGCCATACCCTTAACTACGGTCACATCGTTGATCCTCTGACTGGTAAAGTCATGGACGAAGTCATGGTTGGAGCCATGAAATCTCCAAAAACCTTCACTCGTGAGGATATTATCGAAATCAACACCCACGGTGGGATTGCGGTGACCAATGAGATTCTCCAGCTAGCTATCCGTGAAGGAGCTCGATTGGCTGAACCTGGTGAATTTACTAAACGTGCCTTCCTAAATGGACGTGTGGACTTGACTCAGGCTGAAGCCGTTATGGACATCATCCGTGCTAAGACAGACAAGGCCATGAACATTGCAGTTAAGCAATTAGACGGCTCCCTTTCTGATCTTATCAATAATACCCGTCAAGAAATCCTCAATACGCTTGCCCAAGTCGAGGTTAATATTGACTATCCTGAGTATGACGATGTTGAGGAAGCCACTACTGCTGTTGTCCGTGAGAAGACTATGGAGTTTGAGCAATTGCTAACCAATCTCCTTAAGACAGCCCGCCGCGGTAAAATCCTCCGTGAAGGAATTTCCACTGCTATTATCGGACGCCCAAACGTTGGGAAATCTAGCCTCCTCAACAACCTCTTGCGTGAGGACAAGGCTATCGTTACAGATATTGCTGGTACTACTCGAGATGTCATTGAAGAATACGTCAACATCAACGGTGTCCCTCTCAAATTGATTGATACAGCCGGTATCCGTGAAACGGATGACATCGTGGAACAAATAGGTGTTGAGCGTTCGAAAAAAGCCCTCAAGGAAGCCGACTTGGTTCTACTGGTGCTAAATGCCAGTGAACCACTAACCGCCCAAGACCAACAACTTCTTGAGATTAGCCAAGATACAAACCGTATTATTCTTCTTAATAAAACCGACCTGCCAGAAGCGATTGAAGCTTCGGAACTACCTGAAGACGTTATTCGTATTTCAGTCCTTAAAAACCAAAATATCGATAAGATTGAAGAGAGAATTAACAACCTCTTCTTTGAAAATGCTGGCTTAGTTGAGCAAGATGCTACCTACTTGTCAAATGCCCGTCACATTTCCTTAATTGAGAAAGCAGTTGAAAGCCTACAAGCTGTAAACGAAGGTCTTGAACTGGGGATGCCAGTTGATTTACTTCAAGTTGATTTGACTCGTACTTGGGAAATCCTCGGAGAAATTACTGGGGATGCTGCTCCTGATGAACTCATCACCCAACTCTTTAGCCAATTCTGTTTAGGAAAATAAGAAAAATCCATGATCGTTCTTGCGGTCATGGATTTTATTGTCTTATTAGTAATCTGGTCTTAAAACCCCTGTTACAGTTGCCTTGGTTGCTTCGTAGTCGCCATCTACGACAACCTTGATAATGCGTTTAGCATCTTCTTCTGGTGCTGGAACAAGAGGTAGACGAGTTGGTCCAGCTTCAAATCCCATGTAGTTCAAAACTGCCTTAACTGGAGCAGGACTTGGATAAGAGAAGAGGGCATTGACCTTAGGAATGAATTTACGTTGAATAGCTGCGGCTTTCTTCATATCGCTTTCTGCAATGGCAGTAAACATCTCGTGCATTTCATCCCCATTTGTATGAGAGGCAACAGAGATAACCCCATCCGCACCAAGGTTCATGGCATGGAAAGCATCTCCATCTTCACCTGTATAGACCAAGAACTCTTCTGGCTTATGCTCAATCAAGTAAGCCATATTGGCAAGACTGGTACATTCCTTAACACCAATGATATTTGGATGGTCAGCCAAGCGAAGCATGGTTTCTGGAGTCAATTCCACAACCACACGACCTGGAATATTATAAATGATAATAGGTAAGTCAGAAGCGTCTGCAATAGCTTTAAAGTGCTGGTACATTCCTTCTTGAGAAGGTTTATTGTAGTAAGGGACGATTGCAAGTCCAGCAGCAAAGCCACCAAATTCTGCTACTTCTTTGACAAACTCGATAGAGTCACGCGTATCATTGGTACCTACACCCGCAATCAAAGGAACTCGTCCATTGACAATCTTTTGTACAGCCGCAAACAGTTCCAACTCCTCATCGTGGGTCAAGGTTGGACTCTCAGCAGTGGTCCCTGCAAGAAGAATTCCGTCAGTATGATGCGCCAACAAATGCTCAATCAAGGCTGGAATAGCATCAAAGTTGATGGAACCATCCTCGTGAAAGGGGGTAATAAAGGCTGTGATGATTTTACACTCTTTTAAATCTTTATAAGACATGAAAACACCTCTCTATTTCAAAGAAGGAGTTCATCTGAACTCCTAAATTATATGACTATTTTAATTCAAATTTCAATTCAGCTGTTGGACGAACCAATCCACGTTCGTGCAAAGTTTCAGCAATCTGAACTGAGTTCCAAGCAGCACCTTTGAGAAGGTTATCTGAAACAACCCACATGTGAATTCCTTTTTCTGCATCCAAGTCTTTACGGATACGACCAACAAAGGTATCACGTGAACCAACTGCATTGATGGCTTGCGGATAGATTTGATGAGCTACATCATCTTCAAGAACAGCGCCTGGGAAGGCTGCGATAGCTGCTTTGACTTCTTCTATTGGAGCCACTTCTTTTGTTTCGATGTAAACAGACTCAGAGTGAGCTGACAAGACTGGAATACGCACACATGTTGCAGATACTGCAATGCTATCATCTTCCATGATTTTCTTAGTTTCCTTGGTCATCTTCATCTCTTCGTATGTGTAATCATTGTCAGTGAAGACATCGATTTGTGGAAGAGCGTTAAAGGCGATAGGATAGTGTTTCTTGTCACCACCTGAAGGCAAGATTTCGGCATGCAAATCACGTGGTTTCACTCCGTCATTCAAGACCTCACGAAGCTCACGTTGTGTCTCAAGAATTGCTCCCATACCAGCACCTGAAACGGCTTGATAAGTTGAAACAATGATACGGTCCAAGCCCCATTTTTGGCGAACTGGCTCAAGAGCCACCATCATTTGGATTGTTGAACAGTTAGGGCAAGCAATAATCCCGTTGTGGGCATCAAGTGCGTGAGCATTGACCTCTGGAACAACCAAAGGAACATCTGGATTTTGACGGAAGTAAGATGTATTATCTACTACTACTGCGCCAGCTTTCACTGCGTATGGTGCATACTTAGCTGATGTAGAACCACCTGCTGAAAAGAGAGCAATATCAACTCCTTCAAAAGCAGTTTCAGTCGTTTCTTCAATCGTAATATCTTGGTCTTTAAATTTCAAAGTCTTACCTGCTGAACGTGCAGAAGCAAGTAAACGAATTTTATCAATTGGAAGTGTTGATTCTTCCAACATTTTTATCATCTGAGCACCGACAGCACCTGTCGCGCCGACTACAGCAACTGTATATCCCATAAATAACCTCTTTCGGAATTTTCTAAAAATTTCTATAATAGAAGTATTATACTACTTTTTCCATGAATTGCAAAGCTTTTTCATCATTTTTTGGAAAATAAAAAGCCCCAGTCGTTAGACCAGGGACTAAGAGGCATCTTCATGTGATGAGCAGGTTCACACAACTCATCAAGGTCCGCTCCTTCGTTATGACCTCCTTATGCTCAATAGTAGTCCGAAGACTACCTATCGACTCATCGCATCTACTATTCTACTAAAGAGAATGACTTTTGTCAACAGACGAAACTCTTTAGTTTTATTTACACAGGTGCATAAGCAGTATCTTTGAAAAATTTGGGGCAGACATAACAAAAACCCTTGTCAATCAAGGGTTTTACTGTATATTTAATGCTAATTGCCGGGATTGAACCGGCGACCTCATCCTTACCATGGATGCGCTCTGCCAACTGAGCTAAATCAGCTTACTTGAAAAGTATACTATAATCAGAAAAACTTGTCAAGTTTCCTTAGAAATTTTCTATAAGAAAAAGCCAGGTAAAGGCTACCTAGCTTGTCCTGTTCTATTTGCTTAAATCGATTCGACGACCAATTTTACCAATAATAATCGCTCCAATAATCAATGAGGCAAATTCACCGATTCCTGTTGTAAACCAAGTAAGGAAGAATGGTAATTCTGCTACAATATTTAACTCTGCAGCGATAGTAAACATGGAAATTGAAAAGAGGATTGAAAAGAAGAAATGATCTTTTCGAATCAATCCGTTAAAGAGGTAATCCTTACTATATTTTGCAAAAAGCCAAACACCTAAACTAAGGAATACTAGGGTTGATCCACCACCAACAAAGACATCTAGCAGTCCGAAGCTAAAGAAATTAGCAATCATACAACCGATGGTAACTCCGATGATGTACTTAGGATTGTAAAAAGCCATAAAGTTCATCATTTCTGAAATACGAAACTGATAAGCACCATAGCTAATGGCATTTAGGGGCGGTGTGACAGTCAAAACGACATAAATAGCAGCAACAATTGCAATGTCTGCAACATCACGAATAGTTAATTTTTTCATCTTTTCTCCTTTGGCGGTTATCCGCGTGTAATATGCTTGGTGAAAGAAGCTAAGCACCAAGGGTTGCTTTATTCAACCTTACTAGTATAGCACAATAGCCTGCTTTATGCTATACTTAAAGCATGAAAAAACCTATTCAAAAATTTTTTAACAATGAAATCTTAGCCTATCTCTTTTTTGGCCTTGCAACAACTCTAGTTTCGATTCTCTCACGACTAGTCATTTATCAACTAAGTCATCAGGAACTCCTTGCTACTGCCTTAGCAAATATTATTGGTATCTTATTTGCCTTTATCACAAATGATACGATTGTATTTAAGCAAACAAGGAAGAATCGGCTTATTCGTTTAGTGAAATTTTTTCTTGCCCGCCTTTCTACTTTTCTGTTAGATTTGCTCTTTACTTTTCTGTTTGTGACTCAATTCCCTCATATCATAGGGCAATTCGTAAATGAAAACATTGATAAGATAAATGCTATTGAAACAATAATTGCACAAATACTCATTATTATCATCAATTATATCTTGAGCAAGGTCTATATTTTTAGAAAATAATGCTCCATTTATGAGCCTTTTAATTGCCTTCTATAATGATTTAGGATACAATGAAACACGAAACGTTGAAAGGAAAACAGTATGTTAAAAAATCTAAAATCATTCTTGCTTCGAGGAAATGTTATTGACCTTGCTGTCGGTGTTGTCATTGCCTCTGCTTTTGGTGCTATCGTTACTTCACTTGTAAACGACATTATCACTCCTCTTATTTTAAATCCCGCTTTGAAAGCTGCTAAAGTCGAACGTATCGCTCAACTTTCTTGGCATGGAGTCGGCTATGGTAACTTTTTAAGTGCTATTATCAATTTTATCTTTGTGGGTACCGCCCTCTTCTTTATTATCAAGGGTATTGAAAAAGCACAGAAGCTGACTGGCATAAAGGAAGAAAAAACTGCCGAAAAAAAACCAACTGAATTGGAAGTACTTCAAGAAATCAAAGCCCTTCTTGAGAAAAAATAATCGTTTAAAAGGATCTAGCACAAAGCTAAATCCTTTTTCTTTACTCTTTTGGTAATTTACCTGCTTTCTCAAGCATTTTTTTGATAAGATAAGGCATCTTAACATTCTCTCGACCTTTTTTCTCAATCAGTTTTTTCACAAATTCTGGCATTTGTAAATCTTGAGATTCAGCCAAAATATTTTTCGTCTCGTCTGAAGGAACTAACTCATCAAAGGTCTCTTCTTCTGGGAGAAATTCCTTAAACTCTTGATGTTCATTGGCTCTGACTGTATTGACCAAGGCATCAATCAAGCGAGAATCCGTATTTGGCATTGGTGGTCGATGGTAGTTCACACCCAATTCTTGACACAAGTCATAACATTCCACATCATTATCAAACAAGACCTCAATGTGCTCACTGATAAAGCTGATTGGAACAAAGATATAATGGTCTGGATGTTCTGTCTGTTCTCTGAGATATTCTAATACATCTGGCTTAATCCATGGAATCCCAATATCACTCTCACTTTGCCAAGTATTAGTATATTGTTCGGAACTCAAACCTAGTTTTTCAGCAACTAACTTGCTATTTTCAAAAATTTGGTCAATATAAGGGTCACCAAAATCCAAGGCAAAAATGGGCACACTATGGGCTGAAAAGATGACTTTAAAGCTATCCTGCTTTACTTCTTCTTTTAAAATATTAGCAATTTCATCTGCCCAATAGTTTAAGAGCGCTTCTTCCTGATACCAGTCCTTAATGACCAAAAATTGAATTTGTTTGCTTTCTAAAAATTTCTCATAACCCATGACAGAGTAAAAAGAATAATGAGGCTCCAAAATCAAGCAAATACACTGTTCAATACCGTATGCTTCCATCTGACCAATCACATCTGGAATAAAAGGTCTGGAAAATTTATTGGCAAAATAGACACTATATTCATTTCCCAGTCTAGCTTCTACCAAGGCAACTTCTTCACGAGTAATTCTTTGCAGAGGCGTGCCCCCAATTCGTACATAATTATCATAGAGAGTTTGAATTTCGTGGTCTTGAGGCCTCACTCCGCGACGAATATTTGTGAAAAAATCAGCCACACCTTCAAAGGTAATCTCTTCTGGCGAACCGAATGTCATCATTAAAATTGCTTTTTTCATAACTGCTTCCTTGTGATATTTTTATCAAATTTATTTTATCATGAATCCACTGATAAGTAAACGCTAACATAGCAACATTCACAATCTTTTGTTTTTCTCTTCTTTCTATGATACAATGGAAAAAATGAATTCAAAAGGAGTTTTTTATGACTTATCCAAATCTCTTGGACCGCTTCTTAACCTACGTTAAAGTCAACACGCGCTCTGATGAACACTCTACTACTACTCCAAGTACACAGAGTCAGGTTGACTTCGCAACCAATGTTCTGATTCCTGAAATGAAACGTGTTGGATTACAAAATGTTTATTATCTACCAAATGGTTTTGCGATTGGTACCTTGCCAGCCAATGATCCATCTTTAACACGTAAAATTGGCTTCATCTCCCACATGGATACTGCTGATTTTAATGCCGAAGGAGTCAATCCACAGGTAATTGAAAACTACGATGGTGGTGTGATTGAACTTGGAAATTCTGGTTTCAAACTCGATCCAGCTGACTTTAAGAGTCTTGAGAAATATCCAGGACAAACGCTCATTACAACCGATGGAACAACCTTGCTAGGGGCTGATGACAAGTCCGGAATTGCTGAAATTATGACAGCCATTGAATATCTGACTGCCCACCCTGAAATCAAACACTGTGAAATTCGTGTTGGTTTTGGTCCAGATGAAGAAATCGGTGTTGGTGCTAATCAATTTGATGCAGAAGATTTTGATGTGGATTTTGCCTACACAGTTGATGGTGGCCCACTAGGTGAGCTTCAATACGAGACGTTTTCAGCAGCTGGGGCTGAATTGCATTTCCAAGGACGCAATGTCCACCCTGGTACTGCCAAAGGTCAGATGGTCAACGCCCTTCAGCTAGCAATTGATTTTCACAATCAACTTCCAGAAAAGGACAGACCTGAGTTAACGGATGGTTACCAAGGTTTCTATCATCTAATGGATGTAACAGGTAGCGTTGAGGAGGCAAGTGCTAGCTACATCATTCGCGATTTTGAAAAAGATGCCTTTGCAGCGCGTAAAGCAACTATGAAGTCTATCGCTGATAAGATGAATCAAGAACTTGGGAGCGACCGTGTCACTCTCAACTTGACAGACCAGTACTACAATATGAAAGAAGTCATTGAAAAAGATATGACTCCAATTACCATTGCTAAAGCCGTTATGGAAGATCTAGGTATCACTCCTATTATCGAACCAATCCGTGGAGGGACAGACGGCTCTAAGATTTCCTTTATGGGAATCCCAACCCCTAATATCTTTGCTGGTGGCGAGAATATGCACGGTCGTTTCGAATACGTTAGCCTTCAGACTATGGAACGTGCAGTTGATACCATCATTGGTATCGTAGCTTATAAAGGCTAAAAAGACGAGGTAGCTCAGCTACTTCGCCTTTCTTTTTATTCTGCTGGTTTTTCTTAGTTTCCAGTACTTGTTGCAGATTATGCTGTTTCATTTTCTGAAGTTGATTCAGCAGGTTTAGAATCTCTTGCGTTGCTCGGTTTGTTTTCGTCGCTAGCAGTTTCACTGTTAGATTCCGTAGCTGTTGATGTTTCTGTTTCGGTACTTGTCTTATCACCATTTGCTTCAGCATTTCTTGCTGGACTTGTTTCTTCACTTGCGCTAGCTTTTGACTGGATTTGGTGATTCAAAACTAGAATAGCTTTTGTCAATTCAAGTAAAGCTGCTTTGTCTTTACTCTTAGCAGAAAGTTGATCTAGTAATGCATCCACTTTATCAAAGTCCGCATCAGATCCATTATTACTTTCTAAATAAGAGTGAAGCGATATGAGAATATCGTAGAGTTTTTGATAGAGTACAAGTGTCTGAGGATCTTGCTCTGCATTTTCCTTTTCTTGTTGAAGGGCACTAGCGATACGAGTCAAGACATCTTTTACCTGGCTGTTTACTTCATCCAAGTCTGCATCAGCCTTGTTTGTAGCAGCTTTGAGATTTTCTACTTCTTCTGCCAAGGATTGTCTGATTCCTTCTTCTTGGATTTGCTCCAAGAGTTGAGTTGCCTTGTTCAAGAGGCTTTCTACTTCTTCCTTGCTAACATGATTGACATGCTCTTCTTTTTTAAGATCAGGATAAAGATCTTTCAAAAATTCATAAATCGCTTGCTTAGCAGATTGGTTATCAACTTTTTCTTTATCTAAAACTGTTTCATTTACTTTTGCAGTAGCTGGCTGATTTTTCAAAGCCTCTTCTACTTCTTGTTTTGTTTGGTAAATGCTTGGGAACAGTTTATTCAAGTCCACAGCCTTACGGAAGGATTGGGATTGATATAAAGTAAAAGTCAAATTAGCTACTTTATTACGAAGCTCATCACTTAAACGACCATCATTTACATGCTCATAGAAGTACTTGATGTATTCCACTGTTGTATCACCAGTACGATCATTAAAGTCTTGAAGAGCTTGAAGTTGTGATTCAACCGCTGCTAAACCAGCCTCATCTTTAGCCAACTTAGCCTCTTGGAGTCGAACGAGAAGGTCTTTCTTAGGAAGCCCATAAGAGTCTGTATCCAAGGTATTGATTTTATCAATCAAGGCCTGATATTTCTTATCTAAAGCACTTGTTTCAACAGGTTTGACACTTTCATCAATATGGATATATTGCTTATCAAAGAGATCAAGTGTCGCAAGATAACCTGCTGTAGAGTTAGTTGCTAGTTTCTTCATATTTTCAGTAAACTGTCCTAAGGCTAACTCAATCTGTCTTTGTTTGATTGGTTGATTTTGATAGATCGTTCTACTTTCAGCTAGAAGTTGATCTACTTTTGCCAAGACTGCCTTTTCATCAAAAGCTCCAGGTTGGTAGTTAGATTGAAGGGCTGGAATCTTGTTTTTCAAGGCTACTTCATAGCCCTTAGTTTGAACCTTGATGTAGTGATTGTGGTCTCCATGAGGGATCACAAAACTGCCGTTTTCAACCTGCAAACGATAAGGTGATACGCGATCACGTAAGGCAGTCGTATAAAGTTCATTTAGGAAATCAAGTTCAGGATTTCCAGTTTGGAGTGGAAGTCGAACGTGTTCCTTACGAACAGCATAGGGATGGATATGAGTTGGATCGTAGGCTTGGTCAGGATTATTAAATACAAAGAAACCTTTTGAAATTCTAATAGCTTCAAGTGGAACCCCATAGGTCTTAGAAATATAAGCTATTTTTTCTTCATCACTAGCATCTTTAGAGAATGATTCAACAGATTTTGCAAGTGGTTGAACAGGCTCTGCATCATGATGTGTTTTCAAATGTTCCTGAGCTTCCTTAATTTGATCAGCTGTCAAATCCTTCTTGAAGAAGTAATGATTGTGGTCTCCGTGACTCATGACAAATCCTTGATCATCCTCACTAATGACACGATCGGCATCAAAACCGTGATCGTGATCTTCACCATGATGGTGGTCATGCTCATCGCCATCGTGATCGTCATCATGAGCTGGATTTGGTGTTGCTGTATTTGCCCCTTTCAAGTGGTCTTGCGCTGCCTTAATTTGGTCTGCTGTCAAATCTTTCTTGAAGAAGTAATGATTGTGATTACCATGAGTCATGATAAATCCTGATTCATCTTCAGCGATAATACGATTAGCATCAAAGCCGTGTCCATCTTCTTCATGTTCCTCATGTGAAATTCCTGGATTGATTGGAAGAGATGGAGAAGGTGTTGCTAGACCATTGTTTGGAAGAGTCGGTTGTCCAATTTGATTCGACTTAGGAATGTAATGTAAATGATCACCATGTCTTACAATATAAGCTGTGGCTGTTTCTTCGACAATATCTTTAGGATTAAAGATATAACCATCAGATGTTGAAGAGATAGGCTTATTTGTAAGTAATGAGGCACTATTCAAAGTAGATGGACTGCTTGAAAGACTTCCAAGACTAGACGCTACTTCATTAGGTTTTTCATTTGTAGAACCAGTTCCACCGATAGGCACCATTCTAGCAATCTTTTCTTCTAAAGCGGAAAGTTTGCTGTAAGGAATAAAGTGGTAATGGTCGCCATGCGGAATCGCAACTCCATTTGGCGTACGGCTGATAATCTTAGCAGGGTCAAAAACCAGACCGTCTGATTCACTGTAACGTTGGTCACTAGGTGAATCATAGAGTTCCTTCAAAAGACTCTGGAGATTTTCAGCTTTATTTGCTGGCTTGCTAGTTGATCCTTGTGCTACAGATTGCGTGTTATTGTCACTAGCTGCTGAAGAATAGCTTAACTGACTCGGTTGCGTATTTTTCCCAGCCAGATGAGCTTTAGCAGCAGCTAACTCACTAGCAGACAAATCACTTTTTGGAATGTAGTGATAGTGACCTCCGTGAGGAACGATATAAGCATCTCCCGTATCTTCGATAATATCAGCTGGATTAAAGACATAACCATCATCTGTCGTATAACGTCCCTGAGACCTTGCTACAGCAACATCAGCACTGACCTTCTCATTATCTTTGACGTGTTCTTGTTTTTGACGATTGATTTCATCTTTGGTTCGAACATTATCAGCATGAGCTGCATCTTTCAGGTAAACATAATATTTTCCATCGACCTTGATGATATAACCACCCTTGACCTCATTGACAATATCTCCATCCTTAAGTTGGTAGTTTGGATCCTTCATCAAAAGTTCTTCACTAAAGAGGGCATCATAAGGAACTTTCCCATTATAGTAATGATAGTGGTCACCGTGTGACGTCACATAGCCCTGATCTGTAATTTTGATGACAATTTGCTCAGCCTGAATTCCTTCTTTCTGGCTAACCTGATCTGGTGTCAAGTTTTCACTTTTCTGACTTGACTGGCTACCATCCACATAAGAGACACGCTTATTGTCCTTATTTTCCTGCGAACGATGCTGGTTCAGTGCATATGCACATAGACTCAAGGATACGATAACAGCTGATCCAGCTGCAATATACTTTTTACTGAATTTCATAAATCCCTCATTTCAATAAATGATGAAGCTTTTTCTCAACTTCTTTTTCTCGGTTAAACAGTTTTTCTAAACCGGTTATTTAACCATTTAATTAACCAGTAAATAGTTTACCTTTTTTAAGTTTATCTGTCAAGATTTTTATATCATTTAAAAAAATAAAAGCCAGTATTACTACTGACTCTTACATTATATCGATTTAATAGGATAAACTTATGCTTCTGGCTTCGTCTCAATTGACTCACTACCTTTTAACAAAGCAAGTAATTTTTCTGCCTCTGTCATGATGTCATTATTATCCATGGTTTGCAGGCTCAAGTTACCTCGTAAACTAGCCAGGGTTTCAGTCGCAGTAGCTTTCAGACTAGCATCCGTTACTTTATCAAGTAAAGTTTCTACTTCTTTGAGTTTAGCTTCTACTTTTGCAGTCTCTACTTGATGGACTTCTGGCTCTTCTGTAGTATCTTCAGCTTCTTCCTCTGTCTCGTCTTCATCAGTGCTCGGTTTATAAAGATTATCTGCTGAAGGATTTAAACCAGCGTGAT
Source organism: Streptococcus sp. 3109 (assembly GCF_013276905.1). NCBI lineage: Bacteria > Bacillati > Bacillota > Bacilli > Lactobacillales > Streptococcaceae > Streptococcus > Streptococcus sp. 3109. Next base: position 145,701 of record NZ_VMLY01000001.1, read on the forward strand.
TCTCTTTTTCATCAGATTCAGGGCGAGTTGGCTCACTTACTTCATCATGTTCCTTATTTTCATCAGGTTTACCGTCTTGGTCTGCCTTATTTTTACGAACATGGTCGCTAGCATTACCCCAACCATTATCTGAATGAGGACGTTGGTCCGGATGTTCAACGTAGTATTTTACAGTCGCAAATAAATCTTCTAAGGTATAACCCTCAGGTGCCTTATAGAGTCCTTCGTCAAACCATGCAAACTTAAGATTATGATAGTGATCAAAGTGAGGAATTATAAAGTAACCATTCTGTACAGCTACAGTATACTGTAAATGATTTGGTATTTTTTCTAATGGTACCTTGTTCTCAGCTTTTACGCGGTTATAGATAGCTTCTGTCCCTGTTGCCTCTGGTTTTGCTTCAGTAGAATTTGGAGCTTGTAAGCCTTTTTCTTTAGCATAAGCCTGAGCTGCTGCCCTTTCAGCTTCAGATAAGCTGTCTTTTTTAATCCAGTGGCTATGGTTCAAGTGTGGAGTGACGTAGGCATTTCCTGCATCACTTTCAATATCATGTTCGTCAAAAATGTAGCCATCTGAGGTTGTATATTTACCTGCTAATTTCGCTAATTTAATTTCATCGTTTGTATAGGCAATTTGAGCATTTGGTTTGCCAAGGCGTTCTGGGTGGGTAATTGGTGCTAGAAATGCCAATAAATCATCTACCAATTTTACTTTATTATTAGAAGATTCATTATTCAAGCGTTCTGCTAATTTGTCTAAGGCTTGGAAATCAACAGCACGCCCCTTATTTTCAGACAAGGCTTTATGAGCCTGGGTTAACAGATTATAAGCTTTATCATAAAATTCTTTGTCACGAGAAGAGACGTTTTCTTTCTTCGCAACTAGAGCATGTGTCTCTTGAGTTTTCTTAGACAAGAGATTTTCAATAGCATCAATCTTATCCTTAGCCAAGTCTTTAGCAAAAACATAGTGACTGACACCAGCAATTTCCACAACATAGCCTTCCCCAACTTTTCTAACAACCTGTTCTACTGCAAAATTAGTTTGTTTTCTCTCAGTTGATGGTTGAACTTGCGGTTTTGGCACTGGTTTCAAATAATGCATTCCTGGCACGACTGCACCATTTTGCCCTTTTAACAGAATCATTCTTGCAATCTTCTGCTCTAAATCAGACATTTGTGAATAAGGGATAAAGTGATAATGATTTCCGTGAGGCACAGCAACACCATTTGCTGTACGATCTGTTATTTGTGCTGGGTCGAATACCAAGCCATCCGATTCTACATGGCGTTCTGACAAAGGTTTGGCATACAATTCACGTAAAAGGCTTGAAATATCTTCCCCTTGATTCTGATGATAAGTTGGAGTGACAGTTAGATTGTGGTTCTCTGACAAGCTTGGTTGAGCTGGGTTTGCATTATGACTAAAACTTGAAGAAGGACGAGACCCCTGCTTCCCATTCCAATAGGCTTGAGCAGCAGCCAATTCTCCTGCTGACAAAGCGCCTTTTGGTATATAGTGAAAATGGTTGCCGTGCGGTACAATAAAAGCGTCTCCTGTATCTTCAATCACATCTGACGGACTAAATACATATCCATCATCCGTTGTATAGGCGCCTCCAGTTCCTCGATTCGATGCTTGCGTATTGAGATTAAAGTTTGGTTTAATGGTTGAACTTGGTTTCGCAGGACTGCTTGATTTTGTATTATCAGCATGACCTTGAACTGGCTGACCTCCAATTGGTAGATTTCGAGCCAATTTTTCTTCCAAGGCAGACATTTGTGAATAAGGAATGAAATGGAAATGATCCCCGTGAGGAACTGCCACACCATTTGCTGTACGTTTTATAATCTGTGCTGGGTCAAATACTAATCCATCAGACTCCACATGACGTTGGCTAAGTGGCAAAGCGTACAATTCTTGAAGGAGACTAGCTAAGTCCTCACTTTGACTTTCAGAATCTGTTGCAGGATTTTGAGGTGTCTCAGATTGACTCGTTCTCACACTAGATCTTGTTTCTCCCCTGCTTGAACGATATTCAACCGTACTTAATTGACCGCCTTTTCCAGATAAGAAGGCTTGAGCGGCAGCTAATTCACTGGCAGACAAATCACTCTTAGGAATATAGTGGAAGTGATTACCATGAGGAACAATATAAGCATCACCCGTATCCTCAATAATATCAGAGGCATTAAAGATATAACCATCATCCGTTGTATAGCGTCCTTGGGATCTGGCTACAGCAACAGCATTATCTGTGCTTGAATTATGATTATGACTGTGTTCTTGCTTCTGACGTTTAATCTCTTCTTTTGTCCGAATATTGTCCGCATGGGCCGCATCTTTAAGGTAAACATAGTATTTACCGTTTACCTTAATCACATAACCACCCTTGATTTCATTGACAATGTCTGAATCCTTCAACTGATAATTCGGATCTTTCATGAGAAGTTCTTCACTGATGATGGCATCATAAGGAACCTTACCATTATAGTAATGATAATGGTCTCCATGAGAGGTCACATAACCTTGATCCGTAATCTTGATAACAATTTGTTCGGCGTTGATTCCCTCTCTCTTACTGACTTCATCTGGTGTCAAATTTTCTGCCTTTTGACCAGCCTGATCACCGTCTATATAAGCAACTCGATTAGACTCTTTCTTAGCCTGACCAGCTTGGTAACGACCAAGTTCATAGGAACAAACACTTAGGGCAAGAACTGCCACTGAACCTGCTACATATTTTTTATTGATTTTCATTCTTTCCTCACTTTAATTCTTCTGCTAAAACACTTATATTTTCTTCAAGATTTTCTAAATAAGTCTTGTCATTTTGTGGGTCTGCCTCTAAAGGATTCAGAGTTTTAAGACCTACACCTGTTGATTTAACAAGAGTTTCAGCTACTTTTGAAGAAGCATTACTTTCTGTAAAAATCGTTTTAACCTTATAGGTTTTAACAAATTCCTGAATTTCTGTTAGTTGTCGTGGACTTGGTTCTTGTTCAGGAGAGATGCCTGCAATACCAAGTTGATGAAGTCCAAATCGCTTCGCTAAATAAGAAAAGGCTGTATGTTGTGTTACAAAGGTTTTCTGACTCGCTTTTTCAAATTTAGGCTGGAATTTCTTAGTTAGTTCTTGAGCTTTTTTGATAAAGGCTTGCGCATTTTTCTGGTAAGTTTCTTTATGCTCACTATCCACCTCTGAAAGTTTATCAGCGATAATCTGAGCTTCTTCGCCAGCTTTTTCAGGATCTAGCCAAGTGTGAGGATCATAGAGCGTTTTTTCATCAACTCCATCCCCTGCTTCCACATCTTCTAGCCCAGGGATACGTTCCAAGGTCATTCCCTCAGAAGCCTCTAAAACCTTCACTTTAGATTTTTTTAGATTGGGATCTAAACTTCCTGCCCAAGATTCGAGTGTATGAGAATGGTAAACAAATACATCCGCGTCATAGATGGCCGCGATGTCATTTGCCGAAGGCTCAAAGGAGTGAATCCCACTACTTGACTGAATCATCCGAACATCATTCAAGTCACCAGATACTTCCTTAACCATAGCGTAGATAGGATAAAAACTGGTCACAATTTTCATCCCCTTTCCTGTCTGGCTTTCCTTTTGACCACAGGCTCCCAGCAATAAAAGAAAAACACTTAACAAGACTAAAAATAAATTTTGTTTCTTCATGAACAACTCCTTAACCGTTTAATTAACTAGTAAACATTCTACTCCTAAAAATTTAATCTGTCAAGATATTTTTAGAAAAAATTTGAAATTTCTTTCACATATAAAAATCTGCTGAGTTTCAACAACTCAACAGATTCTCACTTTATTCTTCTATGGTAGAATGCTTATAACCATAAGTGAAGTAAATAATACTTCCTATCAACAAGGTAATCAGGAAAGCAATCCAAGTTTCCATATTATACTGTAACATAAAGGATAAACAAATGATGATTGATAAAATTGGTAACAGAGGTACCAGTGGTGTTTTAAATTCTCCAGCTTTGGGCATCCCCTTTTCTTTCCGTAAGCGAATCAAACCATAAGCCAGCATGATCAAGTAGGCCAAGGTACAAATATTTAAGAAGGCTGCGATACTAGCAAGAGGGAACATTCCTGCTGCTACTGCTGAAGCTAGACCTGTTAAAATAGTAGCATTTTTTGGTACCTTGCTTGTTTTGGTCAGTTCTTTAAAGGCAGCAGGCATTAAGCCATCGCGCGCTAAACTGTAAATCATACGTGATAGAGCATAGGTCATCGAAATACAAACTGTAATCAAGGTCAAGATAGCCACCAATGACACATAGTTGGCTGCCCAACTAATCCCAACACTACGAAGGGCAAAGGCAACGGCATCGTCAACATTTAGATGACTATAGTGAACCACACCAGTTAAGACAAGGGTCACCAAGGCATAGAGAATAGTTACAATAGAAAGCGATAAGACAATCCCTCTAGGAATATTTTTTTGAGGAGTCTTGACCTCATCTACGGCCATAGAGATGGATTCAAATCCCAAAAAACCGAAGAACATCAAGGAGGCACCAGCCATGATACCGGTACTAGCGCCATAGATTTGTCCAAAACCGTAAGGAGCAAAATTGCTCCAATTATCAAGTTTGATATGCCAAATTCCCACCAAAATAAAGAGAGCTAAAGCGGAAAATTTCAAAATAACTAGAATTGAGTTAAAGCGTAAGGCTGCTTTAGCATTGAGTAAAACAAGCGAGGTCACCAAGACCAAAACAAGAATAGGCAATAAATCAACAAATGTCCCTGCTTGAGGATTAAAGGTACCATTTAAAGCCTGAGGAAGGGCTATCCCGTATTGAGAGAGCAAGCCTTTAAAATAAGCTGCCCAACCCGAAGCCACACCAGATATGGCTGTCATGAATTCCATCATGGTTAACCAGCCAGCCAACCAAGCTGGGAATTCTCCTAAGATAGCATAGAGATAGCTGTAGGCACCACCTGTGGCGGGTACTCGTGAAGCAAATTCTGCAAAAAAGAGGGCTGATAATCCCACACACAAGGCAGAAATGACGATTGAAATCACTAGGGCTGGACCAGCAAGCGTTGCAGCTGCAGTACCTGTAATTGTAAAGACACCTGTCCCTACCATGGCTCCGATACCCAGCAAAATCAGATCCCATAACTTCAAATGCCTGTGCATCTCCGTTTTATCCAAACTTACATTCTTTGTTCTAAATATATTCATCTTTGACTCCTAAATAAAATGATGATTCTATTTTACCATAAATATAGGATATTTGTGAATATTTATAAAACATTTTTCTAAAAAAATCTGACTACTCTCTTGTAATCAGATTTTTATCGTTTCTAGTTCATTTCTTTAAAGGCCGCTTCTGCATCTGCGTTGCTGATGACACCAAATTGAATCTTTCCAATCTTCCCTTGACTATCAATTAGGTATTCTGTAGGAATGCTTCGAATTTGATAAGCTTGGAAGGTGGTTGCCTTGGTATCATAAAGAACTGGGATATCCTTATAGCCTTGATCTTGGAACCATTGTGGGAATTGCTCAACAGTTTTTTCACCTTGAATTCCTGGTGCAATGACACTAAGAATTTCAAAATCACGATCTGGTTTTGCAGCTAATTCCATCAACTCTGGCATACTTTTCTTACATGGACCACACCAGGAAGCCCAAAACTTCAAATAGACTTTTTTACCCTTATAATCAGATAACTTAACTTCTTTGCCATCCATGGATTGCAAGGTGAAGTCTGGAGCTTCTTTTCCAACAGCAATTTGTTGTACAGTCGTTTCTTGTTTTGGCTGTTGTGGGGCTTGAGTTTTTTTAGTCTCTTCCTCACCACAAGCCATCAATACGACTAATGACAAGAGGCTTAAGCCAGCAAACATTACTTTTTTCATTTGTTCTCCTTTATTCAAAAATTCCAGCTAGAACATTTACTTGTCCTAGTATTAACAAAATTCCCATTAAAATAATGAGGAAACCACCAATTTTCTTCAGTAGCATCATATGGCGCTTGATTTTACTAAAATAAGGCATGACTACTCCTGAAGCTAGTGCCAAGACCAAGAAAGGAAGGGCCATCCCTAGAGTGTAAATCAAGGTATAGATAGCACCTTGCCAAGCGCCATTGCCTCCAGAAGCCGCAAACGCTAAAACAGAACTTAAAACTGGACCGATACAAGGTGTCCAACCAAAGCTAAAAGTAATACCGAGTAAAAATGCTGACCAATAACGATTGACTTCTGATTTCTTAAAAGTAAAGCTTTTTTGAACCTCTAATTTCTTAAAATGAAAAATTTCCATCTGGTGAAGACCCAAAATGATAATAATAGCTCCCATGACATATCGAAACCAATTTGCATAGAGAATATGACCAAAGTAACCTGCACCAAAGCCTAGAATAAAGAAAATGAGAGAGATACCTGCAATAAAGCAAAGTGTTCGAATCAAACCTGACCAGAGAACCTTTCTCCCAAACAAAGAAAAACTTTTTGCGCTTTCCTGATCATCCAATAAAATCCCAGCATAAACTGGCAGAAGTGGAAAAATACAGGGAGAAAAGAAGGACAAGACCCCTGCTAGAAAAACGGAGATTGAAAATACTAGCGTTTCCAATAAAGAACCAACTTTCTTAAGATTTCTAATCCTATTTTACTATATTCAATTTAATTTGTATGCTTTCTGCTACGCAAAATCGTATCGGGCACTATTGGACTAATCTTTTCTTTTGCTAGTCAAGGCGGATCTTATCCCCAAAATAGGCAAAAAGCAACGACAAGGGTTACTCGTCGCTGCTTTTGTGAACGAAAATGTCTTTTAGGTCTGACATTTCATAAATCATGTTTTACTTGAGTTTGGCAAGGATTGCTTTAAGCTCCTCTACTAGTTTAGCTTCTGTCTCTGCTGAACCATTTTCCTCTTTCACGAAATCAAGGGTTTCTTGGAGAAGTTTTTTGGCTTTGGCAAGGACTTTTTTATCTACTTTTTCTGCATCTAGCTGTCCTAGAACCTTGGTCAATTCCGTGCTTAATTGCTGGATTTCTGACTCTTTCTTACGGCGAACCAACCAGAAGGCAATCACACCTAGAAGGGCGAGTAGACCGACTACAATCACTCCTGCTGGAACTGAGTTTGTTTCAGTCATCTTATCTGAATCCTTACTATCTTCCGTTCCTTGTTTGGCATCCTTCTTGTCCTGTGTAGGCTTGCTGTCGCTAGCATTTGCTTTCACATCTTTAAGAGAGTCCAAGGCAGCCTTCACAGACTCTACTGCAGTACGCAAACCTTGCTCTGTCAAGGCACTATCTTCCAGAGCTTTTTGAGCATCTAGGAGGACAGCTTTGGCTGCATCGATTTTCGGATCAGATACTGTTGCCAAAGCTTTCAAGCGTTGGTCTAACTCTTGAGTCAAGGCACGAAGTTTAGACTTGTCAACTTGCTCTGGAGCTGGAGCAGGTGCTTGCGTGCTCGTTGAGCTAGCCGAAGGACTTGCTACCGCTCTAGGTGCTTGAGTCGGAGCTGAACTTGGAGCTGGAGCAGGACTTGCAGGTTGACTCGGAGCTGCTGATTGAGACGGTTGTGGAGCTGGCTCAGATGGAGCTGTTGGAGTCTCAGTAGCTCCTTGATCTGGCTGAGTAGGAGTAGAAGGTTGAGGTGTTGCGTTATATGAATCAGGAATTGGATAATATCGTCTAGCTGGTAAGCTGACTGGTGTTGAAGAAGCACTAACTTCACTATTACCATGTTTAGCTGTCGCACTTACTTGAGTTCCTGCACTAGCCGCATTATGGGAAATTGTAACAATACCACTTACTCCATCAATGCTGACACCTGATTTTGTTGGTGTTAGGCTCCAGCTTGACCCTGATTTCGTAGCTACAACTTTGTCGCTTCCAATGCTAATTTCTACATGGTCTGCATTCGCACTTGGTGTTACCGTTACATTGGCATTCGCTTCGCTAGAGGCAACTGTTGGTTTTTCAGGTGTTGCTTCTTTAACTACTGGTGCTGTCGCTCTTCTTTCATCACTAAACCAGGAACCACGTTCTCGTGGATTACCATCGTTTACGTTATTATTTACTTCGATAACAGTGAGCGCTCTAAATTTATCTGTTCCTATCTTATTAACTCCAGGCTTATAATCAGACTGGGTAATAGTAATTTTGCGTGCAGAACCATCCCCATCATTATTAGGAGATATATCTTTAGAGGCAAGTATATTATAACCTTCCGGATAAGCTAATCCATCCGGACTCCCTCCATAATTAGAAATATCCGAACCTCCGGTTACCAAATATACTTTCATCTTTGCGCCATTAGGTAATTTAGGAACATAAGGAATTGTCACATCAATATTAGGTTTTTCATTAGCTTTACCTGCTAAGCTCGGGACACTTGCATCTGTACTATCATTTGGTGTATTAATAGTCGGCTTCTGAAAAGGGAGATAGTATCCAAATTGTGTCGTCTGACTACCACTTGAAGTAGTTACTGTTACATTCAATAAATACTGACCACTGCGCGGAGTAGTTCCGTCGAAAGTCAAAGATGCTTCACTCCCATTGACAGAAGATGCGACCTTTAAACCCATGTTTTCATGACCAGTTACAGATATGCTAGTAATTTTCTCATGATTTGATTTAGCACTAATTTTCAAAATATTACCAAATACTCTATCTCCACCTGGTACTACTAGTATATTAGAAACCTCTATTTGTTTACGTACTGCATTCCATCTCCCAATTGTTAATCCTGTTATATTCCGTCTTTTTCTTACATGAACTCCTCTTTCCTCAGAATTTTCCTCACTATCATTTTTTGACATCATCACTTGATTACCATCCAGTAACTTGTGAGCTTTTTCGACAAGTTCTCCAGAAATCTTTCCGTCGTCTGAAAGTCCTAACTTTTCGTTGATAGTATCGGCTAAGTTTTTAAAAGCTACTGCAGACTCAGGATTAGATTCTTTCAATCTTTTAGATGCATCTATCAATTTATCATATAACTGATACCCGTCTTCTTCTTGAGATTGCTCTGTCTTATCTGCTACCACAGCTTCTTCTTTGTCAGTTAAGGATTTTTCTTCCAACTCTGGTTGAGCTTCTTTTTTATCTTTTTCTACCTCGGACACGGGAGATGATTCACCAGACACAGGTTTAACTACACCATCAACTTTTTCGTCACCTTTATTCTCTACTGTTTCCTCAGCTTTTCCTTCACCATCTTTAGCTTGGCTGTCTTGCTCTTTTCTCTCTGTCGCTTGAGTGTTTGGTTTAGCTCCTTCTTGTTCTACGTTAAGATTTTGATTGCTTGTATCTGATGGCGGTAAGACAGATGGATTCCCAGTGTTGCCATTTCCATCCTGACTGACCACTTCTGTATTTGCTTCCGCCGCCTGAACTTCTGTCGCTGGATTAGCCACAAAAAAGACAGACCCTAGCAAGACTGAGGCTGCTCCAATTGAAAACTTGCGTATAGAAAAGCGTTGGCGCTCATTCATTTTAAACTGTTTCATAGTTTTTCCTTTCTTTCTACCCTGTCTTTGCTCCTCTAGCCATGTTCATACAGGCATCAACTCGCAATAAAAACAGGAAAACATGACCTTTTTTCATCTTAAACAAATGACAAAAAACCCATTGTTTACTAACACTTCATTATATCAACTTAGTTCCTTTCCTTCAACCTCACTTTGTTTTAGAAAATCGATAATTATATATATATATATATATGCACAAGGCTTATTTTAAAGGATTTAGAGGCTACTTATTTGTAAATTTAGTATATTTTCCATTATTTTCAGAAATTTTAAATTTATATGACATTCAAACGAAACTGTTCGTCTTGCTATCCATCGCCAGAAAGACCTATCCTAGACTCAGCAAATAAAAAAACAGGCTCTCCGAAAAATCAGAAATCCTGAGATATTATTTGATATAACTCCTATCCCAAATCACTTGATGTAGGCTCTCCCAGCTTTGTCGAGTAGCAGAGGTAGACTAACCATGACAAAAATCAGCCATAGCCAGACTCATAAAAGCCCAGATAAATATAGGAGAGAAGCAAGAGAAAGGCCGATAGCAAAACCATACCCAAAGTCTCTCCAAAATTCCTACAAATAAATAGGAGCCAAAGAAGAGATAAAGGATAAAGAGACTAAAGCAAAAACGCTTGCCTGTCTTTTAGTACAAAAAGCACACCTTGGCTAGATGGTGTGCTTGACCATTATTGCTGATTTTACAACAATGTCTCAAACTCAGTGACAGTCATTTCCAATTGCTCGCTCGCAACCTCAGATGTCAAAAGACCTTGACGGACTAGATTTAGTAGCATGGACAAACTTCCTTCGACTTTCCCACGCTCCAGTCCCTGTTCAAGACCCTCTGCACGACCACGTTCAAGACCACGTTCTAAGCCCTTTTCCTCAGCTTGTTCCAAAGCATAGTCCTGTGCCAACAATGCCTGTTCTTCGCGCATACGTAGTTGACTAAACATCTTCCTGTCCTCCTCGGACCAGCTCTTGTAGTCCAGCAGTTGGTCTGCCTGGCTGATAGCTCGCTCAGGTTGTTGGGTAAAGGGTTTATTCCCGAAAAACTCTAACCATGGTTTGCGAACCTCGTCTTTGCTGGTTTCTCTGTATTTTTTAGGTCTTATTTATGATCGTCTTTCAATAATTCTTCAAACTCAGAGACAGTCATGCCCAGTTGCTGACTGGCAACCTCAGAAGTTAGAATACCTTGACGGACTAGATTTAGTAGCATGGACAAACTTCCTTCGACTTTCCCACGCTCCAGTCCCTGTTCAAGACCCTCTGCACGACCACGTTCAAGACCACGTTCAAGACCACGCTCTAAACCTTTTTCCTCTGCTTGTTCCAAGGCATAGTCCTGCGCTAACAAGGCTTGTTCTTCGCGCATACGTAGTTGACTAAACATTTTTCTGTCCTCCTCGGACCAGCTCTTGTAATCTAGCAGTTGGTCTGCTTGACTAATAGCTCGCTCGGGTTGTTGAGTAAAGGGCTTGTTCCCAAAAAACTCCAACCACGGCTTGCGAACCTCGTCTTTGCTGGTTTCTCTGTATTTCTTTAATTCCAAGAATGCCATCTTGACTAGATGGTTTTCTTGTCCATTGTTTGTGATGGTTAAGACTTCACCTGTCGTGTCTTCGCGCATACTGAAACTGTGGAAAGCTAGATCATCTTGGAAATAATTACTATCCACAATAGCTATTGCATAAACAGGTGCGATATGCTTGTAACTCTGGTGGGTATCACCTTCACGCTGACGAATTTTTTCGAGATTTTGATTGACCTGACTACACAGATAAGCCCACAGGCGATTGATGAAAAAATTCTGATGGTGGACTTGGATTTCAATGATTACTTGGGTTTCATTATCCAACTCCGCCAAGACGTCTATACTGGTATAGAAGTCCTGAGCCGAGTAGGGTAGAGAAGGCAAGACATGAATATTACTTCCCTCCAAAATCGTCACATTTTTTGCTGGTAAATCCAGCATATCGCGGATAAATTGACAAGTGATTTCTGGATTGCTAAAGATTTTCTTAGCTACCAAGTCATTAGTCGGGCTGATGCCCGGATGACGTACAGTCATATTTCTTCTCCTTTCATTATATCACATTTTTTAATCTAATTTACTAGATTCGATGCTTCTATCTATTTATTCGGAAAAGAAAGTGAAAAGTTCAAACTTTCCTAACAAAAAAGATAGCTAATCTCTTTTCCATCAAGAAATTTAGCTATTCTTTTTAATTGTTTTCATATCGTATAATATTTACAGATTTCTCACTCATGTTCTTTCAACAGTACCTCAAACTCAGCCACAGTCATACCCAGCTGTTGGCTGGCAAATTCAGTGCTTAATACATGTTGGCGAACTAGATTTGCTAACATCGCGAAACCGCCTTCTGCACGACCTCTCTCTAAACCTTTTTCCTCAGCTTGTTCCAAGGCATAGTCCTGCGCTAACAAGGCTTGTTCTTCTCGCATACGTAGTTGGCTAAACATCTTCCTGTCCTCCTCGGACCAGCTCTTATAGTCCAGCAGTTGATCTGCTTGGCTGATAGCTCGCTCGGGTTGCTGGGTAAAGGGCTTGTTGCCGAAAAACTCCAACCACGGCTTGCGAACCTTGTCTTTGCTGGTTTCTCTATATTTTTTTAGTTCTAAGAACGCCATTTTGACTAGATGGTTTTCTTGACCGTTATTTGTGATAGTTAAGACTTCACCTGTCGTGTCCTCGCGCATACTGAAACTGTGAAAAGCTAAGTCATCTTGGAAGTAGTTGCTGTCTACAATTGCAATGGCGTAGACAGGAGCGATATGTTTGTAACTTTGATGAGTATTGCCTTCTTGTTGGCGAATTTTTTCTAGGTTTTGATTGACCTGACTGCACAAGTAAGCCCACAGGCGATTGATGAAAAAATTTTGATGATGAACTTGAATCTCAATGATAACTTGAGTGCCATTGTCTAGTTCAGCTAAAACGTCTATACTGGTATAGAAATCTTGGGCTGAATAAGGCAGAGAAGGTAGTACATGAATATTGCTTCCCTCCAAAATGGTTACATTTTTTGCTGGCAAGTCCAGCATATCGCGAATAAATTGACAAGTGATTTCTGGATTGCTAAAAATTTTCTTAGCAACCAAATCGTTGGTCGGGCTAATGCCCGGATGACGTACAGTCATATTTCTTCTCCTTTCATTATAGCACATTTTTTAATCTAATTTACTAGATTTGATGCTTCTATCTATTTATTCGGAAAAGAAATTAAAAATCTCCTAATTTTTAATCAATTCTTTCTAATGGATATAGAGAATAAAGGAATTTTCCCAATTTTTAGTACCATTTTAGAAGTTGTAATGTACTATTCCAATCTCAAATTACTATAAAGTTGATTGAAATAAAAACAAGACATACATTTATCGTAAACGAATTGCAACCACAAAAAAGCAAGCATTCACAAGAATACTTACCTATCATGGGAGGAATAGTTGTTCCTCTTTTTTATTACTAAAATTCAAAGAATTCCAAAGCTTTTTTCAAGAGCAAATCCGTATATTCTGGATCTTCTTGGGCTACTTCTATTTCCCACTGAACCTTTTCCAAATCATCTGTAATCACTCCATCTACTCCTAAGTGAAGAGATTTGCTGATAGCTTCTGAATCATTGACAGTCCATACATAAAGTTTCTGATCTGTTGTCCATAGTTTGCTTACAAAATATTCATCCAAGGTCGAGTACTCCATAGTATATCCTGTCGCCCTTGTTTTAGGAAAGACAGAATTGTAGGGCATGATAAAATAAACTGGCAGTTCGGCATCATACTGTCTTACTTTTTCAACAACATGGTAGTCTAAAGACTGGATTTGATGTCCATAAATCTTGAGCTTTGCAGCATAACGGGCTAAAAAGCGGTCCATCATGTCTGGACTATCTTTTTTACTGGTTTTAATTTCAATTAGTAATTTTTGACCAAGTTCGTTGGCTCGACTGAGATAATCTTCAAAGCTTGAAATTTTAGCCTGGTAGCCATTTTCAAAAATATCAATCCCTTTAAGCTCCTCCAAGTTTAAGTCTTGAGGACTTTTATTGATACCTGCTAGATTTTTCAAGTTTGCATCATGCATCATGACAAACTGCCCATCTTTTGTTTCCTGCACGTCCGTCTCCACCAAGTCTGGTTTGAGTTGTGCTGTAGTTTCCAAGGATTCTACTGTATTTTGAATCCCATTTGCATTGGAAACCCCTCGGTGAGAAATAAGCTGAGGTAGATGAACCATGGGAGTCTCCAGATAAATATAACCTTCTAAGGCAAAGAAAAGACTGGCACAAATCATGACTCCCCATCGCATGATGTGATCTTTTTCTCTCCTAGGAAGCATATCCAGCCCCTTTCCTGTCAAAAATGAAACAAATTTAACCAAAAAATAAGTCAGAGCCATATAATAAAGATTTTTAATCACAACAAAATTCAAAATACCAAGAATCAGAGACTCTCTCTGAGTGATGTCATCTACCAAAGTTTGAGCCAATAACAAAGGAATCAAAGGAAGATAAAATAATAAATTTGCCTTGAGCAAGATATAAAATAAATTCCAAGCATAAAAAGCAACTCTTTTCTTGGTTTTCTCCAAACTAAACATCACTGCTTCTCGAACAGTCAGCTGATCATATACAATCTTCGGAAGGGCAAACATCAATCTGACAGAGACATAGAGAAAGATAAGAGATAGAAGTAGAATGCTCAGCCACCACATCCAATATTTATCTTCTAAATAATCTTGGATAAACTCTGGAATGACGATTTTATTGAGATAATAAATCTTCAGCATTTTCCGTATAAAAGGAAAAAGCATAGCTATATAGAAAAAGATAAACAAGGCTTTGGCGCAAGTTAGCTTTTTCATAAATCCAAAACTTTCATGGAAAACCTTGCGGATATACTCAATTAGCCTTCGCTTTTCATGATAGAGGAGATGACGAGCACCAATAAAGAGGAGTCCTATTTGAAAATAAGCGACCAGCAGGTTAATGATAATCAAGGCTAAAAAAGCTAGACTAATCAATGGAGAATGAGTGAGGATGGCTAAGACATTGTTATAGGAAATAAAAAGATAACCTGTCTGATCTAATAAGAAGCTAGCCAACCATGAATTGAATGGTACCCACAAATACTCCACTATCATAAAAATCAAGAAAAAGAGAAAGAGGATTTTATCAAGATTGAGGTAAATCTGTTTAAAACCCAATTTTTTAGGTTTTTCAGGTTTCATAGGCACTCCTAGTCAAATAATTGAGATAAGTCCAAGCCACCAAAAGGATTGTTTGATAAGCTACTTTCCGTCTCTAACAATTCTCTAGCTTGATCTGATTCTAGGAAGGACTCATACACACGCGCCGTCATCCGAGCATCCTCCAAGCTATTATGGGACTGACCTTGAAATCCAAGAAATGAGGCAACAGTTTGCAACTTGAGATTGGCAATACCATGTAAATCCGAGCTCCGACGTTCAAAAGCTTCATCATACAAATCCACCTTATACTGCTGACTATAATCTAAACCATGCTCTGCTAGAATAGGTAAATCACTTTTAGCAGCGTTGTACCCAACCATCGGCAAAGAACCCACAAACTCTTGGAATTCTTTTATGACTTCCTCCACTGAAGGAGCATCTTTTAAGGTCTCAGCTGTAATCCCTGTCAAACCATTGATAAAACTTTTTAAAGGTACATTGGTATGAACATAGGAATCATAGGCATCGATTTCCTGACCATCTCTAAAACGCACTGCCGATACTTGAATCAAGTGTGTTTGTCCTTCATGCTGATTAAATTCTAAGTCAAAAGCAATGTAATCTTCTAATCGTTCCATTTTCTACCTCTCCTATACTATCTCTGTTCTAATCAACTATACTATTCACAAACAAAAGAAGCCATCAGGTTAGCATTTAACCTAAACAGCTCCTTGATTATCCTCCAAATAAACGAGCAAAAAAGCCTTTTTTAGTGGATTGGACTTCTTCTTTTGCTTGGTCCAGCTCTAGCTTAAGATTTTCTTGATCCTTCATGGCTTGAAGGGTCAATTGTTGCTGCTGATCGAGTTGTTTGTCTTTCTCAGCAATCTGACGGTCTTTGATACGCATCTGCTCGTCTTTTTCTGATAACTGACGATCCTTGGCTTTTAATTGTTCATAGAGACGAAGAATTTCTGCATTCTTCTCATCAACTAGAATCTCCATCAGTTCACGTTGCTTGACATCTTCACTGACAGGCTCATCTTCAAAAATCGTTTTTTTATAGATTTCTTCTAGCTTAATCAAGCCACTTCTGGTAACGACTGTTACCCCTTTGTCATTTTTATCTGTGTCTTCTTCTGGTAATTCTTTGACACGGTTATTGATTGCTTGGCGAGATAATCCTAAGACCTCTGCAATCTCACTGACGGTCATTTCAATACTCATAATATCCTCTGAAACGTTTTCTAGCTTTTCTTTACTTAAATCTTATCATAAGCTAGAAAAACTGTCAAATTTTCGCTTAATTTAAGGCCTTCAAAAAGGCTAATAAGACTTGGGCAGAGCGACGTCCAGCTTCGATAATAAACTCATCAAAAGAGATGTTTGCTTCATGGTTGGCATTGTCACTCATAGCTCGAATAACTAAAACTGGAAGATTAAGGGCATGCGCTGCTTGAGCAATAGCTGCCCCCTCCATCTCAACAGCTAAAACTTCTGGGAAATGGGATTTAATCGCTTCTATCTTGTCATTTCCTGCAACAAAACTATCTCCTGTAGCAATCAAACCAAGATGCCAGTTCTGGTCCAATTGAGATAGATTCTCTTGAATTTTGGCAACAAAGATTTTGTCTGATTCGAAATAAAGCGGTTGTTGCGCCATTTGTCCATAAGCATAACCAAAAGCTGTGACATCCACATCATGATAGGCTAACTTGTCAGCAATCACGACATCCCCAACAGCGATACCCTCTGCTACTGCTCCAGCAGATCCCGTATTAATTAGAGCATCCACTTGGAAATGATCAGCCAAAATCGCCACACTCATAGCAGACATGACCTTACCAATTCCACTTTCTACAAGAACGACTTCATGAGAGGCAATGGTGCCTGTATGATAGGTATTCCCCAAAACAACTTGCTCTTGGGCATTTTCTAAATGCTGGACCAAATAAGCTAGTTCTTCTGGCATAGCTGCAATAATTCCTATTTTCATTTCATTTCCTTTTCTATTACAAAAGTTTCATTGCTAAGACAAGCAAAATCAAGAGAAAGATGACTGCAAATAAGATTTTATTCAGTTTAGAATTGAAAACATTTCTCTTGGTATTTTCAATGCGACGGCTTTTATGGATAGACGGTTCGACCTGAATCTTCAAGGTTTCCTGACTAAAGCCATGATCCTTAGGATTGGCATAACCAAAACGAGAAGAAGAGGTTGGTAAAATTTTTGTCTCCTCATCATCTAGCAAAGGGGGACCTGAAATCTTTTCGCCTCTATTAGCTCTTTCAATCATTTCATCCGTTAATAAAGGTTTACCCATATTGACCTCCTCTATTTTTTGTTCAATTCCCAATACTGAACAGCCATAATCGTCTTGGCATCACAGATATGACCTGATTGGATTAATTCCTTGGCTTCTTCTAAGCTCACTTCAAGGACTTCCAAGGTCTCATCTTCATCCTGGGGACGCGGATTTTCCACCTTTGTCAAATCGCTGGCTAGGTATAGTTTTAACTTTTCATTACAAAAGCCGATGGCTGAGTAAAAATCGTACAAGAGTTCCAATTTCCCTGTATAGGCTGTTTCTTCCTCTAATTCACGAAGGGCTGCTGCGACAGGGTCTGTATTTTCTCCTACTTCCAACTTTCCGGCTGGAATTTCGTAAGAGACTGCCTCAATGGCTTTGCGGTACTGCTTGACCAAGATGAGCTTTTGCTCATCCGTTACTGCTAAAACACAGACAGCCCCATTGTGGAAAATCAAATCCCGTTGGGCAACTCCTTTGCCTTCTGGTAATTCAACCTGATCTTGAACCAGTTTAAAAATTGGTCCTTGATAGATTTCTTTTCGGCTAAGCGTTTTTTCTTCAAATTCCATGATAGGCTCCTACTGATTCTTAGGATGGTGAGGAAGACGTGTTGCATATTCGTCTTTATTGACCTGACGACCGCGACCAATAGCAATAGCATCCACCGGCACGTCTTTAGTAATAGTTGAACCAGCACCAACGAGGGAATTGTCACCAAGTTCTACTGGCGCAATAATGGTTGAATTTGAACCAACAAAGACATTGTTACCGATGACTGTCTTGTATTTATTTTTGCCGTCATAGTTGACTGTAATGGTTCCTGCACCAAAATTAACCTGGCTACCCACTTCACAGTTTCCAATATAAGTCAAATGACCAGCCTTAGTATTCTCGCCGATAGAAGAACCTTTAACCTCAACAAAGTTACCAATATGAACTTGGGCACCTAGAGTTGAACCTGGACGAATGTGGGCATAAGGTCCGACAGTTACGCCGTCTGCAACACTACTTTCCTCAATCATAGAATTGGTAATGACCGCTCCTGCTCCGACAGTGCTGTCCACTACATAAGTACCGTTTGTCAAAACAGTCTCAGCACCAATTTTCGTTTGCCCCTTCAAGGTAACATTGGCTTCGATTTGAACTTCGGGAGCAATCTCAACATCAATATCGATATAAGTTGCTTCTGGATTGACAAAGCTAACACCGTTGACCATGTGCTGATGATTGATGCGACGACGCATGACTGACTCAGCCGTCGCAAGAGCTACACGGTCATTTACCCCAAGACTTTCATCAAAATCTTTCAAAGTATAAGCGCCAACTTTTTCACCAGCTTCACGGAAAATACCGATGACGTCTGTAATATAATATTCACCTTGAGCATTATTTGTATTAATATTTTTCAAAGCCTCAAACAAACGCTCGTTGTCAAAGACATATGTTCCAGTGTTGATTTCCTTGATTTGCTTTTCAAAATCGGTGGCATCTTTTTGCTCAACAATGCGAAGAACCTCAGCATTATCATTACGAACAATTCGTCCATAGCCAAAAGGATTATCCGTTTCAGCAGTCAAGATAGTGGCCACATTTTTATGATTGATATGGAAATCAATCAAGTTTTTCAAGCTTTCACCTGTGATTAAAGGAGTATCTCCTGCAATGACCAAGGTGTGACCTGACAAACCTTCTAAGATAGGCTCTGTCATCATAACTGCATGCCCAGTCCCTAACTGTTCAGATTGAGTCACAAATTCTGTCTGTCCAGCCAAGACCTGCTCAACCAATTCTGCCTTGTGTCCGACAACTGTTACTGTCTTTTCAGGTTTGATAGCTCCCACACTACGGAAAACATGTTCCAGCATAGAAATACCCGCAACCTTGTGCAAAACTTTTGGCAAATCAGATTTCATGCGAGTCCCTTTACCCGCTGCTAAAATAATGGCATAATTTGACATAATCTTCTCTTTTCTCTAGAAATTCCCTTTTATTATACCATATTTCAAATCATTCCGCGCTCTTGAATGAAAAAATGCTCCAAAGTCCTTTCCTTAACCCATTTTTTTGATTTTTTTTGATTTTTAGGGTAGAATTATAAGATATGAGAAAACAAATTCATCCACTTATTTTATTTGGTTTTTTTGGGATCATAATTTTCATTTTAATCATCAATCGCCCACTTAATGACAACCAATCCTTTAAAACAAAATCCAACATAGCGCAGATTGAAGCACAGGCTTTGAAACACTTAGACAAACCGATTATTGACCTCTCTGGCTGGCAGCGTCCTGAGGAAATCAACTACGATGCCCTCTCACAAAATATTTCAGGCGCTATTGTTCGTGTTCACAGTGGTGCTCAAACGACAGAAGAAAATGATGCTTCCTTTATCAATGGAATAGACAAGGCCTATAAGAGTCATATCACTGAACTTCAAAAGCGGAATGTCCCAGTTGCTGTCTATGCCTATGTAGCTGGAAAAAGTGTCCAAGAAATGGAAAAGGCTGCTGAAGTTTTTTATAATGCTTCATCGCCATACAGCCCTAGCTACTATTGGCTAGATGTGGAGGACAAAACCATGTCCAATATGAACGAGGGTGTTGAAGCCTTTCGAGCAAAACTAGCATCACTAGGTGCTAAAAACATCGGAATCTACGTTGGGGTCTACTTCATGGAAGAACACAGTATTGATACAGGCAAGTTTACTTCTGTTTGGATTCCGTCCTACGGCTCAAACTCAGGATTTTTGGAGAGCAGTCCTAAAACTGATTTAGATTATGACATCCACCAATACACATCTAAAGGAAAAATTGCCGGCTTTGACCACGATTTGGATATCAACGTCATCTCTCCCTTAAAAAACAAAGAAGAAACCTTTAGAAAAATCTTTTTAAAACCTTAAAAGCATTTGTTTAGCATTTGCTTTTTCTTTTTGTGTTTGATTGTGATACAATATAGTAAGGATTTTTTGAAATAGAAATAGTTGGAGGAAATATATGCTCTCATGGTTAGCGCGCATTATCAAAGGGATTGTGATTGCTCTTGGATTTATTCTACCGGGAATTTCCGGAGGGGTTCTAGCAGCAATCTTAGGAATTTACGAACGGATGATTGGCTTTCTGGCCCATCCCTTTAAAGACTTTAAAGAAAATGTTTTGTACTTTATTCCAGTTGCCATCGGTATGCTTCTGGGAATCGGCTTATTTTCCTACCCGATTGAATACCTGCTTGAAAATTATCAGGTCTTTGTCTTATGGAGCTTTGCGGGTGCCATCATTGGTACAGTTCCTAGCCTTCTCAAGGAATCAACTCGAGAATCTGACCGAGACAAGATTGATTTAGCTTGGTTCTGGACAACCTTTATCATTTCTGGATTAGGACTCTATGCCTTAAATTTTGTCGTTGGAACCTTAAGTGCTAGCTTTCTTAATTTGGTCCTAGCAGGTGCACTGCTGGCTCTTGGCGTCTTGGTTCCTGGCCTCAGTCCATCAAATCTACTTTTGATTTTGGGTCTCTATGCTCCGATGTTGACTGGTTTTAAAACCTTTGACCTCTTGGGAACCTTCTTCCCGATTGGAATCGGAGCAGGTGCCACTCTCATCGTTTTTTCAAAATTGATGGATTATGCCTTAAACAACTACCACTCATGCGTCTATCATTTCATCATCGGTATCGTCCTATCAAGTACCCTTTTGATCTTGATTCCAAATGCAGGAAACGCTGAAAGTATCCAATACACAGGTCTTTCACTTGTCGGTTATGTCATCATCGCCTTCTTCTTTGCTCTAGGAATTTGGCTTGGTATTTGGATGAGTCAATTGGAGGATAAATATAAATAATGGCAAAAAAAGTTAAAGTCAAAAAAACATTAGTAGAACAAATCCTATCTAAAGCAGGTATCCCACATCAGGGGATTCAAATCAATGCCCTGGAAGGAGAGCTTCCTCAAGGTTATGAACGAGATCAGATTTTCAAAACCTTGGCTCTTTTGGGAGACAAGACAGGACCGATTATCGGAATTGTCCCTATCACTCAACACTTGTCTGAAAAGAAACTAGCCAAAATTTCTGGCAATAAAAAAGTGAGCATGATTCCACAAAAGGACTTGGAAAAAACAACTGGTTACATTCATGGAGCCAATAATCCTGTCGGAATTCGTCAGAAACACAATTACCCCATTTTTATCGATAAAATCGCCCTAGACTTGGATCAAATGATTGTCTCTGCTGGGGAAGTTGGTCACAGCATTATCGTCGTGCCACAAGACTTGGCTAGCTTTGTAAAGGCAGACTTTGTAGATATTTTGGAGGACAGCAAGTAATGAAACTCTACTTTGTCCGCCACGGTCGTACAGTCTGGAACCAAGAAGGACGCTTTCAAGGTGCTAGTGGAGATTCCCCCCTTCTTCCTGAATCCATTGAAACCCTAAAACAACTAGGCCAGTATCTCAAGGATATTCCTTTTGATCAGATCTATTCAAGTGACTTACCTCGAGCAGTCAGATCTGCCGAGATTATCCAAAGTCAACTCAAGACGCCCTGTCCTTTAGAAAGTGTTCCTAATATTCGTGAATGGCAGCTGGGGAAGTTGGAAGGTTTGAAAATTGCAACCTTGGAAGCTATTTACCCGCAACAAATCCAGGCTTTCCGTACTAATCTTGCTCAATTTGATACTCAAATGTTTGGAGCCGAATCCCTCTATAGCACCACGCAACGGACCATCCAATTTATCAAATCACTCAAAGATAGTCCAGCTGAGCGTATTCTAATTGTCGGTCACGGTGCCAATCTTACTGCCAGTCTTCGTACTCTTCTAGGATATAAAGAACCACTTCTTCGTAAAGATGGCAGTCTAGCAAATGCCAGCCTGACCATTCTAGAAACCCATGATTTTGAAACATTCACTCTCGATACGTGGAATGATACTTCTTATCAATCATAATTATAGCCTAGCCTTCTGGAGATATAGTCAGTTGAAACAAAAATAAGACAAAAGAGCCTCGTAAAAAGGTATTGCAACTTGCCAATACCTTTTTGATATGAACACGTGTCTTCTCAACAGGATTGTAGAGCAAAATGAAATAAGAACTGAATAATGTGATTTGAGAATTTAAACTAATTTATAAGAATGTTTTAGAAGTAGTGATGTACTAGTTCAGATTCACTTTTCTATACTAATACTCTTCGAAAATCTCTTCAAACCGCGTCAACGTCGCCTTGCCGTATATATGNNCCTCAAAGCAGTGCTTTGAGCAACCTGCGGCTAGTTTCCTAGTTTGCTCTTTGATTTTCATTGAGTATAAGATGAGTAGGGAGGAAGAGGTAAAAGTTTATGCCCAAACTCTTCACATAAGAACTCTATCTTACCCATTCTATGGAATCTTGCATTATCCATTAAAACTTCCAGACTCATACTCTTCTAAAATCGATTCAAACCACGTCAGCTTCACATTATATATGTTGGTGACCTCATAAGTCTTCAAAGCTGTTCTTTGAGCAGCCTACAGCTAGCTTCCTAGTTTAATCTTTGCTTTTCACTGAGTATTAAGTTAAAAAAATGAGTCTGGTCAAAAAGTCTTTAAAATCAAAAAACGCATAATATCAGGTATTGAAAACCTTGTACTATGCGTTTTATTGTGGAAAGATTTACTTCATTTTTTCCTGAAGTCGAGTTTTTTCCCTGACTTATTGATTTGGACTATTCGTTTGATGTACTACTGCTTGAGCTTGAATCTCCACCACCGATATATTGGGTAAAGATATTTTGGAAGGCTTGGTCCTTAACCTTGATATTGGCTGCTTGCAATTCTTTTCCGATAATGCTTTGAACAAATGTTGAATCATTTTGTTTTTGAGTCAAGATAACAGTTTTTAATTTTTCTTTGTAGTCATCAATATTAGATGATTTTTCTGTTTTCTTAATGAGTTTTACAATGTAATATTGGCTACTGTAGGCTTGTGTGCCAGTTGCTGTAATCACATCAGAAATGCCATTTACATCTAAAGCGAAAGCGGCTTTCTTGACTTGCTCAGGTACTTCCGTTGAAGCAGAATCAAAGGTAATTTCTCCACCATTTGCTTTAGTTTTCTCATCAGTTGAATTATCTTTGGCTAATTGAGCAAAATCAGCACCTTCTGCCTTGGCTTTTTCGAGAACTTCTTTGGCCTTATCTTCATTATCAAGACGGATGATTTGAGCCGTTACATCTGGAGTGTACTCGTCAAATGCTTTCTTATAGGCATCATCTGTCAGTTCAGCTTCTGCTGCCTTCTTAACTGCCAACTCAACTAATTTACTTGTACGAATTTGAGCTTTACGTGTTTCAATCGTCATACCTGCTTGTGACAAGACACGTTGGTAGTTTTCGCCATATTGTTTTTCTTCTTCGGCAATAGTATCATCAACCTCTTTATCATCAAGCTCTGAGCCATATTGTTTTTCAAAAACTTTTTGGATGGTCATATTTAACAAGACTTGTTGGGCTGAAGGGTTGCTTTTCACTTGCTCATAAAATTGATGTTCTGTGATGACATCCCCTTTCATGCTGATAAGGTCTGCCCCTTCTGAACCTTTCGAACAAGCTGCTAAAGTTGCTACTGATAATAGTGTAATGGCACCTGCCAATAGTTTTTTCTTCATGTCTACTCCTTTGAGATAAGTGTTACTCTATCTATTGTACTATATTTTCTTAAATTTTTCTGAAAATCATTCGCTGTCAGGCAATTGAACATCTGCTACATTTTTACGAAGCATGAGAATGCCGTCCCCCAGAGGGACTAATGTTGCAGTGAGTCCTGGATTGTCTAAGGTTGCATCAAATAGTCTTTGAAGGCCTCGATAGATGGTTCGCTGACCTCGACGGACTTCCATAATGTCCTTGGCAACATCACCGCCTTGGAAAATATCATCCAAGACAACCACACCTCCAACTTCCAAATGTTTGAGGATTTCTGGTAGAAAGACGATGTATTTAGACTTGGCAGAATCCATAAAGACAAAATCATAAGACTCTGTCAAGGTTGATAAGACATCTACCGCATCTCCTTCTAGGAGAGTGATTTGCTTACGACTATCAAACTGGGCAAAATTTTCCTTGGCAAAACCAATCATTTCTGGATTGCGATCAATAGTTGTAATCTTGGCATTTGGCGCATGTTCCGCCATCAAGAGGGCTGAAAAACCGATGGCCGTCCCAATTTCCAGAATGTTTTTAGGTTGCATGGTTTCCATGAGAAAACGGAAATAAGCTACCGTTTCATGGGGAATAATGGGAATATTTTCCTTGCGGGCAAAGTCTTCCAATTCTTTCAAGGAACCTGTGACTTGCTTTTGGCGCTGACGCATCAAGTCTACAATTTCTTCCTTGACGACAGGGCGACGCATGTTATGGTTGGCATTTTTACTATATGATTCAACCATCTTATGCCAATCCCAATTTTTCAACAAGGGCTTCAAACTCATTCAAACGACGTTCGAAGACTGCAAAAGCATCGTTGAGATAGTCTTCCTTCTCCATATCAACACCAGCTTTTCTCATGACATTAAGTGGATAGTCAGACTTACCTGCCTTGAGATAGTCGATATAGCAGTCACGATCTTCTTGACTACCATGGACAATCTTTTCAGCTAGGGCTGAGGCGGCCGCAAAGCCTGTTGAATATTGGTATACATAGTAGTTATAGTAGAAGTGTGGAATGCGAGCCCACTCGTATTGGATTTCAGGATTGTCTTCCTTACTCAAACCATAATACTCTTGGTTCAAGTCTGCGTAGAGTTTATTTAAGAAATCGCTTGTCAAGACTTCACCATTTTGATCCGCTTGGTGGATTGCGTGTTCAAACTCGGCAAATTGAGTTTGACGAAAAACTGTTCCACGGAAACCATCTAGGAAGTTATTGAGAATAGCAAAGCGCGTTGCGTCGTCTTCCACTTCTTCCAATAATTTCTCCGTCAAGATATTTTCATTGGTAGTTGATGCAATCTCAGCCAAGAAGATAGAGTAATCTCCATAAACATAAGGCTGAGTCTCGCGAGTATAGCTAGAATGCATGCTGTGGCCTGTCTCATGAACAAGAGTAAAGAGATTGTCAAGATTGTCCTGCCAGTTAAGGAGCATAAAGGCATTGGTATCGTAAGAACCACCAGAGTAAGCCCCTGAACGCTTGCCTTGATTTTCGTAAACATCAATCCAACGCTCGCTGAAGGCACGTTTAACACGGCTCAAGTAATCCTCACCCAAGACTGACAAAGCATCTTCTGCCTTTTTCAAGGCTTCTTGGTAGGTAAAACTATATTCAACAGATGAAAGCGGTGTGTAGACATCGTACATCTTAAGGTCTGAAATCCCCAAGATTTTTGAACGAAGTTCAAGGTAACGATGCAAGAGGGGCAAATGCTTGCGAACTACTGCTACCAAATTGTCATAAACACTCTCTGGAACAAAATTGGCTGCTAGGGCTGCATGACGAGCGCTCTTGTAGTTGCGAACTTTAGCACGGTAGTTTTGCACCTTAACATTGGTTTGCAAGGTTTTGGCATAGGTATGTTGGAATTGTTCATAAGTCGCATAAAGAGCTTGATAGGCACCACGACGCACCTCACGATTTTTAGACTCCATCAAACGTGTGTAAGTCCCATGAGATAGCTGAACTTCCTTACCATCATCGTCGAGGACATAAGGGAACACAATATCCGCATTGTCCAAGATAGCGAAGGTTTCACTTGCCGAACCAAAGATTTCTCCAGCTCCAGCCAATAATTCTTCTTCACGTTGTGAAAGAACGTGATCCTTGCCTTGCAAAAGCTTATCAAAATAGTGTTGATAAAGCTGCAATTTTGGTTGAGCTTCTAAAAAGTCAGCATACTGCTCTTCACTGATTTCCATAAATTCAGGCTCATAGAATGAAAAGGCTTGGTCTAGCTGGCTGTATAGAGTCATAGCCTTAGCATAGTACTCTTGGTACTTGGCTTCACGTGTATCTTGGTCATTCTTCATATGAGCATAAACGTAAAGCTTCTCCATCTGGCGTTCCATTTCAAGAGAAAATTCAGTGATTTCGAGTAGGCTATCCGCACTATCCAAGAGATGGCCTTCATACTGGCTTACTTTCTCCAGTTGTTCTGTTAAATCTTTTAAGGCTTCTTCCCAAGCCTGGTCAGTTGGGTAAATCGTTGATAGATCCCATGTATCTTTTTCATTTATTTCATGTCTTTGTAATACCATTAGATTCCTCCATCCTTTCTATTTTACCATATTTTTCAAGAAATATTGCTGATAAAAGGCTGGTGGATAAAGCTTTTGCCAATCATTTTGAGGATTTTCTTGGTAATAGGTTTGAAAATACTGATAATAGCGAGTCAAATCTTGCTCAATTTGGCAAAAATTACCTACTAGTGGTCTTATTTGTGGATACCATTCTTTTAGACCATAAGTTAGGAGATTTTCTCCCTTTTTATAGGCTTCCGCTTGTTCTTTCATCCAAAAAGGATTTTGATAATAGAGTTGTTGCCGGATATAGCGACAGATGTCCTTGTCCTGAGAAGCTGTAAAATGAGATATTTTTTGTTTCTTATAGGGAAGACGTAATATCTCCAGTAAACTATCTTGTCCATAGGGAAATTCCTTGATTTGATAATAGAGTCTGCCTCGGAGATCCTGGTGGATGAGATATTTAAGCCTTAAAACCTGTTTTTCCTTGTCTACTTCCCAAACATAAAAGCCCATGTTTTGACTGAAATAGAGAAAACCTTGTTGCAGACGAGTCAAACGGTCTTTGAGCCACAGTTTTTGCCCCAGCAACCACAGTACTTGGTAACCCTCACTACAATAGCCCTCACTGCGCTCTTTAAGAACTTTTTGAGGCAAGGGACTACATTGAACCTCTAAAGCTAGATTGCCATTTACAAACACATCCGCAATCTGTTTAAGCTCTGGAAGCGGGTATTCTAATTGCACCTCTGCATCTTTTTTCAACCAGTGATAAAGTGATTCTTTATTGGACAGGTGTTCTGGGCTTTCATTTTCAGAGGAATAATCACAGTCTTTTAAGGATTTATGGGCAAAATGGGTTCGGACACTTGGTCCTTGCCGCAAACGGAGCTGACCTCCACAAGCTGGGCAAGTGTAGGCTTGCTTCTCAAGCTTATCCTCTAACACATTTACCAATTCTCCCCTAGTATCTCTCGCAACAAACATGATTTCCCTCCTTTTCTATATTATTCGAAAAAAAGAAAAAAGATCAGGAAATTTCCTAATCTTCATCACTCTATAATTTTAGAGTTGCAAGCGACTTTCAAGAGCTTGTGTCAAAACTTCAGAATAGTTCACTTTCTCACGATCTGCAAGTCTGACTAGCCACTCTGGAACCGTAACATTTTTTCGAATCGCTTTATTATTCTTTACGAAAGGCAAGGGATTGACCTGAATCAAAGTCACAAATCCATCAGGAGCTTTCAACTCAGCAATGTCACTAGGAGTAGGCAGAGCCAGTCCTTCATCAATATAAGAAGCTAAAACACTCTCAAGCATTTCCCGAGCATTTTTCATTGCAAGTTCAATCGTTGCTCCCTCTGTCCCACCTCCAAACTCCGGAAATTCAATCCAGTATCCAGTACCTTCTTTATGAAAAATAGCAGGATAAGATTTTAGCATAATACACCTCCACAATTTCCAAATCAACTACAATCCCAAATCTTTTAATATTTTTCTCTCTAACCCTTTTCCTAGATCATCATTACCGTGAACTGGAATAGTGACAAGATAGGGAACTCCTTCTTTCTTAAAATGATGATGACTTCCTCTCTTACGAACTTCAATCCATCCATTTGCAAGAGCTAATTTTACCATTTCCTTACCTGTGATTGGCATTCATTGTCACCTTTCTAGCTAAAATTATACTTATAATGCGTATTTTTGTCAATTCTTCTATCTTATCTATTCGTAAAAAAAGAAAAAAAAGATCAGAAAAATTCCTAATCTTCATTCATGTTTATTTAATTTTCTTAGCTAGCATGGTCGCAAAGCGTAGTTGAATGCGATTGCCATTTTCATCGCGACGGTGCAATTGACCTGGATTTTCATTGTACTTAACCAATTCCCAGTCCTTGTAATAGTCTGACAATTCCCCTTCTTTAAAGGTAAATGGGAAGTTCACAGAGCAAGGGTAATCTTCCGTATCCATAGCACAAACGATAAGATTATAACCACCGACCGTAGTATGCTCCTGCATATTTTTGATAATTGCAGGAATGCGGTCTGCTTGCAAAAACATCAAAACAACTGTCGATACGATGAAATCATACGCTTGCCCAATACTAGCTGAATTGATATCGTAAAGACCAACTGGCATGTCCAGATTTTCCTGCTCCACAATGCTTTGCAAGATTTCAAGGGCCAGTTCATTTTGATCCACAGCTGTCACATCAAAACCTTGTTGGACTAAAAAGAATGCATTACGGCCTTGACCACAGCCCAAATCCAAGGCTTTCCCTGGTTTTACTGTCTGCATAGCCTCTAGGACCTCTGAATGAACAGGATTAGTATTGTATTTCTTAGGGAAATAATCTTCAGGTTTACAATAAAACTCCAAGTACCATTCCACATCGTCTGTAGCAGCCTCGACTCGATGCCAAGCTTGAGGTTGTGCCATGGGATTGTCGGCTCCTGCTTCAAAGAGGTGCTCAGCTAAAACCTCACCATCTTCTGTCAATTCAATAAACTTGAGAGCTCCCTTCAAGACAGTAATTTTCCCCCAAGTCCCAACCTTGGTATTGTGTTTCTGCTGAACAGCCTCTGGCATAGTTTCTTTAGTCCACAAAGGCATGCGTTTATAGGCAACTAGTTTTTCCATCTTCATTCCTCTTTTTATCGCTGATTGACAGCTTTCATCACGCGCGCAATATCGCGATTCTGCTCACGTCGCTTGATTGACTCCCGTTTATCATAGTCATGCTTTCCTTTAGCTAGACCTAAAAGGAGTTTAGCGTAACCATCTTTGATATAGACTTTAAGGGGAACCAGGGTCATTCCTGTCCCTTTGGTCTCTTGTTCCAATTTTTGAATTTGTTTCTTATGGAGCAGGAGTTTGCGGCGACGTTCTGGTTCCTGATTCCAGATATTACCCTCTTCGTAAGGAGCGATATGAACGTTGCTCAACCAGACCTCCCCATTTTTTACTTGTGCAAAACCGTCCTTGAGATTGATTCGAGCAGCTCGCACACTCTTGATTTCAGTTCCAGTCAGGACCATTCCTGCTTCTAGCGTATCTACGATTGTATAGTCGTGGCGCGCCTTTTTATTTTGTGCGACGACCTTTCCCTCGCCCTTTGCCATGCTTGGCTCCTTTCTTAGCTACTTCCTTGTAAAAAGGTTTCTTTCCTTTTTTCTTCTTGTCTTTTTGTGAATGCTTGCGCTTATCATTTGAGCGTCCTGATTTTCTCTTATCTTCCTTCTTATCTGAACGACGACTTGAACCACGCCCTCTGTCACTGCGACTAGACTGTTTCAAGCCTTTTTCAATCACATCAAACTCACTTGGAATGTAAGAGAAGTCAATTTCGCCCGTCATCTTATCAGCTCTTTCAACGCGAATGCGAATCTGCTGACCTACACGGAAGGTTGTTCCTGATTTCTCTCCACGAAGAGTCAAATCACGCTCATTGAAATGATAAAATTCAGGTAGATTAGTGATGTGAATCAAGCCTTCAACTGTGTTTGGCAATTCAACAAAGAGACCGAATTTGACAATACTTGATACAACTGCATCGTACTCTTCGCCTACGTACTCTTCCATGTACTCAGCCTTTTTCATGGCTTCGACTTCACGCTCCGCCTCGATGGCACGACGCTCACGGTTGGAAGACTGGGTCGCAATCTCTGGAATCACTTGTTCAAAATGCTCTGCTATTTCTTTAGAACGGCCGTAATCACGAATCATACGGTGAACAAGAAGGTCTGGATAACGACGAATCGGACTGGTAAAGTGAGTATAATAGTCAGCAGCTAGTCCATAGTGGCCGTAATTGTGCTCCGAATAACGAGCCTGCTGCATAGAGCGAAGAAGCATCATGGACAATACATCTGCATAAGGTTCTCCCTCAACAGCACGCATAATGTCTTGAAGTGCCTCCTGGCCAATCTCACTGGCAGTCCCATAAATGCGCAAGCCAAAACTCGAAGCATAATCAATAAACTTCTGAACCTTTTCAGCCTTAGGCTCCTCGTGAATTCTATAGATAAAAGGCAAATCCAACTTGCTGAAATGCTCAGCAACTGTTTCATTGGCCATCAACATAAAGGACTCAATCATACGCTCGGCAATGCCACGCTGACGAAGAACGATATCAACAGGCTTACCTTGTTTATCCACTAAAATCTTCGCTTCATTGGTATCAAAATTGAGAGCTCCACGTTTCACACGCATGTTTTCTAAAGTTTCATGAAGCTTGGCCATAAGTTCGATACTTGGTACAATTTTATGATATTCTTTTCTCTTTTCTTCATCGCCAGCTAGGATATCATTGACATCGCTATAGGTCATCCTGAAGCTAGTCTTGATAACCGTTTGTGTGATGGTGTAGTTGACTACACGACCATGTTTATCAATCTCCATAATGGCAGACTGGGTCAGGCGGTCAACTTGAGGATTGAGAGAACAGATACCATTTGACAGTCGTTCTGGAAGCATTGGAACCACTCGGTCTGTTACATAGACTGAAGTCGCGCGGTTAAGGGCTTCCTTGTCAAGGGCAGAACCCTCGGTCACATAATAGGAAACATCTGCTATGTGAACTCCGAGTTCGATATTTCCATTTTTCATAGGCTTAATATGCACCGCATCGTCCAAGTCCTTGGCGTCAGCACCGTCAATGGTAAAGGTAATCTCATCTCTTAGATCCAGACGACCTTCCATATCCTTTTGAGACGGAGCATCAGGCACACTTTCTGCTTCCTTGACAACAGCTTCTGGAAACTCGGATACAATGTCCATTGATTCCAAGACCTCAAGAACATCAATTCCGACATCCGTTGAATGCCCCACCACATCGAGGACACTCGCGACAAAGAAATCATGTTTCTTACTTGGGTATTTATCGATAAAGACCTTGAGAACTTCTGTTCCCTCCAGTTTAAGGGCTGGTTTCTTAACATAGATGGGTTGGCTGATTTTCTGATTTTTCGAACGGATGTAGCCAGCATACTTAGGCTTTTCCTGATCCAGAACGATTTGGCCAACAACAGTTGTCAAACTGTGTTCTAAGATATCAATAATTTTTGCTTCTGCTGCTGTTCCCTTATTGCGGTCAGCGACTTTCTTGATGACGACCTCAACGGTATCACCATCAATAGCATAGTTGACATCGTTTTTTCCTACAAAAAGGTCGTCCTCTTCCCCTTCTAGACTGACAAAGCCAAAGCCATTTTTATGGGCATGAAAAATCCCCTTGAGAGTAATCTCATGTTTTTTCTTGACTTCCAAGGTCAGACTTCCATCTTCTTCAAAGCGAATCTGGTGCTTTCTTTCCATTAAGGACAAGGTTTTAATCAACTCACGAAAGTCCTTGGAACCGTCTTTTCCCAAAGCCTGAGCCAAGTCATTGACAGTTACCTTTCCCTTATCTTGTAAATATTCTTTTATTCTGTCTTTCATATTTTCTTTCTAGATTTTTTATTTTCTTTTACTGTAAAACCTTCTCAAATATCTTTTAAAAATAAAAAGAGGCAAAGACCTAGTCCTGCCCATTATTTTCTTATCTACTTGATAATACCGTCAATGCTAAGGCAATGGCTAGCCAGAAAAAGACTAAAATCCCTGTCAAACGCTGCATTACAGCTTCGAAACCGCGTGCTTTACTACGTTCAAACAAATCACCTGAGCTGGCATCAAATACATTGCTGGATTGGTTTTTAGTTGGTTGCATGAAAATCGCAATCACAATCACAACAGATAATACTAATAAAATGGTTAATAATAGGTTATACATATCAAACTCCTTAAAATCCTTATTATTTTACCATAAAATCTACTTAGATTCAAGATGTAGGGTTACTTTTCTTTCCTTGGGACAATACTTTAAAACCTCAATCTTGTCTGGATGAGTTTTTGAATTTTTACTGGTTAGGTAATTGATACTGCCACAAGAGGAGCATTTGAGATTAATTTTTACTCGCACTAGATTTCCTTTACTTTTAATAATGTTCGAAATTGAAGCAGGTTAAAGAGACAACTAAAGGCAACACAAAGGCTTGTCGCATAAAAGACTGCATGGTAGCCAAATTGACCTGCTACTGCAGAACCTGCCATGGGACCAACGACACCTCCCAGATAAAAGAATACCTGATTGAAGGCAAAGACCCTCGAAATGCCGGCTTGGGGAGTCATTTTGCTGAGTAGGGCATTAACCCCGGGAATCAGGGCACCGGTTCCCAATCCAAAGAGGAAACGATAAAGTCCTAGTTGAAGGGGGCTAGAGGCATTGGCACAGAGGAGATAGATGATGACTGAATAAAACTGGGCTACAACCAAGAGGCGATGGTTGCCCACCTTGTCACCTAGCTTTCCCATGACTCCTGCACTCATCATACTGGAAAAGCCCATACTGGATACAATCAAACCAGATACAAAAAGAAGATTCTCTGTCTGCCCTAAGTCGCGTACATACAGAGCTAAGATAGGGCCGATTGATTGGGCTGAAAATTGGATGACAAAACTGGTCAGAAAGAGGTTGGCCAAAAGATAGGGATATTTAACTGATGTAAATAATTCCCTTGTTGGGATGGCCTTTTCCTTGGCTACTGGTTGAAAATCTTCCTTGATAAAGCAAATAGTCAAAACAGCAGCTAAAAACAGAAAACTACCAACCAGTAAGAAAACTGTACGAATACCAAATAATTCTGCGATAAATCCCCCGATAAAGGGACCAGTTAGAGTACCTGCAACTACGCCAGTAGACAAAGTACCTAAGGCAGAGCCTGATTTCTCCTTTGGAACCTGACTGGCTATCAAGGCCGTTGCATTGGGAACAAAACCCGCAAATACACCATTCAGTAAACGAAGAAAGATTAACCAATAGATATTTGGCACAAAGGCCAAGCCTCCCATAGTGATAGTCATGGCCAGACCAGCACGAATCATCATGGGTTTTCGACCGTATTTATCAGCAAGGATGCCCCAGATAGGAGAGAAAAGTGCTGCAGAAATGGCAGAGACAGAAATAGCTAAACCTGCGTAAAAAGCAGCTTGATCACTCCCTACACCTAAATTTTCCACAAAGATGGGCATAAAGGGCACTACCAAAGAAATACTGGCTCCTGTCAGAAAATTACCAAACCAGGCAATGCGCAGATTATCCTTCCAGTTAATCTCTGTCATCTTGCTTACCTCCCTCAAGCAGGGAGAACACCTGAGTAAGAAGCTGGTCCTGATTTCCATTGTTATCTAGAACATAACTGGCCAAATCTTTCTTTTTCTCTAAAGGCCACTGGGCTGCCAGACGAAACTCAGCTTCATCTTTGGACAAGTGGTCCCTTTTCATTAAGCGTTCTACTTGGACATCTCGGTCCACATAGACCAACCAAGTCTCATCAAACCAAGAGACGTAGTTCTGCTCAAAAAGTAAGGGGATATCCATGAAAAAAATCTCTTCTGTCTGAGCAAACTGATCTCTCAACGTAGCTAGTTCCTCACGGATAATCTTTCCTTGGATTCGCTTAGACCATTCCTGTTCTTCAGGATTTGAAAAGATGAGATTAGCTAGGAGAGGGCGATTGAGTTCTCCATTTTCTAAGATAATTTTTTGACCAAAGTGCTGGACTAGAGCTTCAAACAGACGACCACCAGGTTTCTGTAGTTGGTGGACGGCTGCGTCGGCATCCACTACTTGAAAGCCTTGCTTTCTTAGAAAATTTGTCACGGTTGACTTACCAGAGGCAATTCCCCCAGTGATTCCGATGATTTTTCCCATCAGCCCCTCCTTTGGCACTGAGGACAAAAGTGGGTTCCACGTCCGCCTAGTTGGATTTTCTCAATCACTGTCCCACAGCGTGAACACTCTTGACCAGCCTTGTCATAGACCTGATGAAAATCCTGCATGGTTCCATCTTCCCCAAAGGCATTGGTATAGGTCCGAATGGTCGAACCACCTTTTTCAACGGCCTGGCCCAAAATAGCAATGGTTTGGTCATGAATGGCTGTCGTTTCTGCTGCTGTCAAAGTCTGGGAAGGTCTTGCCGGATGAACCTGAGCTCGCCAGAGAACCTCATCCACATAGATATTGCCAAGTCCAGCTACCAAGGTCTGGTCTAGGAGATGGGATTTGATAGGCTTTTTAGATTTCTTCAGGGCACCTATAAAATTCTCTAAATCAAAGTCCTGGTCTGTTGGTTCAGGCCCTAATTTTTTAGAAATAAAGTAGGCGTCTAAAAGATCAGGCTCCAAGAGTTCCATAGTACCAAACTTGCGAACATCCTCATAAACAAGCGTGCCACCGTCCTCAAACTGAAAGAAAACATGGGCATGCTTGCGTTCGGGAACCTGATACGGATAATAAAAATACTTGCCTTCCATGCGCAAATGGGAAATCAAGACCTTGTCTGTCAGGTAAAAAAGCAAATATTTGCCCCGACGTTCCATTGACTCAATAATCTGACCAGGCACCTCCTTTTGAAACTCGTCCAAATCTGTCTTAATCATCTTGGTATAGCGAATTTCTACACTCGAAATCTTCTTACCCAGAATCAATTTTTCTAAACTACGACGAACGGTTTCAACCTCAGGTAATTCAGGCATACGTCCTCCTTCTGTAAAAACAAGAAGCAGGCATGAGCCCACCTCTACTTAGTATTCTTTTTCATTATAGCCAAAGTCAGCCAAATCTAGCTTTTTATCGCGCCAGTTTTTCTTGACCTTGACCCAGGTTTCTAGGAAAACCTTGTCTCCTAGCATGAGTTCAATATCACGACGGGCCATGCTACCAATTTTCTTAAGCATAGCGCCACCTTTACCGATGATAATCCCTTTCTGACTATCGCGCTCGACCATGATGGTTGCACGGATGTGAACCTTGTCTGTCTCTTCATCTCGTTTCATAGAATCCACTACTACTGCAACAGAATGCGGAATTTCTTCACGAGTTAGGTGCAAGACTTTCTCGCGAACCATCTCTGATACTAAGAAGCGTTCTGGATGGTCTGTGATTTGGTCAGCTGGGAAATATTGGAATCCTTCATCCAGATTTTCACTCAAAATATCCACTAGACGAGACACGTTATTCCCCTGAAGGGCTGAGATTGGAACGATTTCCTTAAAGTCCATCTGATTACGGAAATCATCAATCTGAGACAAAAGCTGGTCTGGGTGAACCTTATCGATTTTATTCACCACCAGAATAACAGGAATCTTGGCAGCCTTAAGACGCTCGATAATCATATCGTCCCCCTTACCACGCGCTTCATCCGCAGGCACCATAAAAAGAACAGTATCCACTTCACGAAGGGTGCTGTAGGCGGATTCGACCATGAAATCTCCAAGGGCCGTTTTAGGTTTGTGAATCCCTGGTGTGTCGATAAAGACGATTTGTTCCTTATCAGTCGTGTAAATTCCCATGATTTTGTTGCGCGTTGTCTGCGCCTTGTCACTCATGATGGCAATCTTTTGCCCCATGACATGATTTAAAAAAGTTGACTTCCCAACATTGGGACGTCCTAAAATGGCTACAAAGCCTGATTTAAAAGTCATAATTTCCTCTTACTGTTTAAAATAATAAATCCCAGATTCGTGGGAGAAAAATCAATGCGCCTGTTAAGGCTGCGAAAAGAGAGACCACTAATACCGCGCCAGCTGCCATATCCTTGGCATTTTTAGCCAGCATGGAAAAGTGATAGTGACTGGCCAAATCCACCACATTTTCAATAGCAGAGTTGATAATTTCAAAGGCTACTACCAAGAAAATGCTCAATAAGAGAAAGAGCCATTCGATTCGTGACACCTGAAAAACAAAACCTGCAAGGATGACCACTAGAGCCGTCACGGCATGTTTTCGCATATTGCGTTCTTCCTTGCTAGCAGTAAAAATCCCTGTGATGGCAAATTCTAAACTGGATATCAGGTCACGATTTTTCCATTTTCGTTTATTGTCTTGTGAGTCCATAGGCTGTCAAAATTTCTTCTTGTAAACCGAACATCTCCGCTTCTTCTTCCGAAGTGTAGTGATCATAGCCGTTGATATGTAAAAAGCCGTGTACTGCCAAGAAGCCCATCTCACGCTCAAAGCTGTGACCGTATTCCTCGGCCTGCTCATGAGCCTTATCAATAGAGATGAACAGTTCCCCAATATAGGCATCAAACTCAGACATCATCTCTGCCAATTCCGGATTTTCAAGCAAATCTTCCTCGGCAAAGGCAATTTCCAACTCTGGCTTGTATTCAAGGCTGATAACATCTGTCGGACGGTCTGTGTCACGGTACTCCAGATTGAGTTCATGACTACGCTCATTGGTCACAAAGGTAACTGCCATCTCCTTGTCCTCTTTTCCTAATTTTTGGGCTGCAAATTCCAAAATTTCTTGGGTTTGTTGCAACATTTCTTTTGAAACTTGACCAGTTTCATCTACCATTTCAATATACATGTGCTTCTCGTTTCTCTTTACTTGGCTTTATTATACCACATTTCCATGATTTTATTCTACCTTTTTGATATAATACTATGGAATACAATCACAAGGAGAGAACGATGTCATTTGACGGATTTTTTTTACACCACATGGTTGAGGAATTGCGAAGAGAGTTAGTGAATGGTCGCATCCAGAAAATCAATCAACCTTTTGAACAAGAGTTGGTCTTGCAAATCCGCAGCAATCGCCAAAGTCATCGCCTGCTCCTTTCTGCCCATCCTGTTTTTGGACGCATTCAGCTGACCCAAACGACTTTTGAAAACCCAGCCCAACCTTCTACCTTTATCATGGTTTTGAGAAAGTATTTGCAGGGTGCCCTGATTGAGTCTATTGAGCAAGTGGAAAATGACCGTATTGTGGAAATGACAGTTTCCAATAAAAACGAGATTGGAGACCATATCCAGGCTACCTTGATTATCGAGATTATGGGTAAACACAGTAATATTCTACTGGTCGATAAAAGCAGTCATAAAATCCTCGAAGTCATTAAACACGTTGGCTTTTCACAAAATAGCTACCGCACCTTGCTTCCTGGGTCTACCTACATCGCTCCGCCAAGTACGGAATCTCTCAATCCTTTTACTATCAAGAATGAAAAGCTCTTTGAAATCCTACAAACACAGGAAACGACAGCTAAAAATCTTCAAAGCCTCTTTCAAGGTCTGGGACGCGATACAGCAAATGAATTGGCAAACATTCTGGTTAGTGATAAACTGTCTACTTTCCGTAACTTTTTCAGTCAAGAAACCAAACCCTGCTTGACAGAGACATCCTTCAGTCCAGTTCCTTTTGCAAATCAGGTGGGAGAGCCTTTTGCTAGTCTTTCTGATTTGTTGGACACCTACTATAAGGATAAGGCTGAGCGCGACCGCGTCAAACAGCAAGCCAGTGAACTCATTCGTCGTGTTGAAAACGAACTTCAGAAAAACCGCCACAAACTGCAAAAGCAAGAAAAAGAGTTACTGGCGACAGACAATGCTGAAGAATTTCGCCAAAAAGGGGAATTGCTGACAACCTTCCTCCACCAAGTGCCTAACGACCAAGATCAGGTTATCCTGGACAACTACTACACCAACCAACCTATCACGATTGCGCTTGATAAAGCCTTGACTCCCAACCAGAATGCCCAACGCTATTTTAAACGGTACCAGAAACTCAAAGAAGCTGTCAAATACTTGACTGATTTGATTGAAGAAACTAAGGCAACCATTCTCTATCTGGAAAGTGTGGAAACCGTCCTCAACCAAGCAGGACTAGAAGAAATCGCTGAAATCCGTGAAGAATTGATTCAAACAGGTTTTATCCGCAGAAGACAACGGGAGAAAATCCAGAAACGCAAAAAACCAGAACAATATCTGGCCAGCGATGGCAAAACCATCATCTATGTTGGCCGCAATAACCTGCAAAATGAGGAACTAACCTTTAAAATGGCCCGCAAGGAGGAACTTTGGTTCCATGCCAAGGACATTCCTGGAAGCCATGTTGTCATCTCAGGCAACCTAGACCCATCTGATGAAGTCAAGACAGACGCAGCAGAGCTAGCCGCCTACTTCTCGCAAGCTCGCCTGTCAAATCTGGTTCAGGTAGATATGATCGAGGTCAAGAAACTTAACAAACCAACTGGTGGCAAACCCGGCTTTGTCACTTACACAGGACAAAAGACCCTCCGTGTTACACCAGACCCAGAAAAAATCGCATCCATGAAAAAATCCTGATTTTACTTGAAATCAGGATTTTTAACATACTATTCACTCAAATCATATCCAATAATAAGACTAATCTTTACCACCTAGTTTCTCATTGATTTTCATCATCACACTAGCAATTTTTTCGCCCCAATAAGGGTCTGAGGCATATTCAACATTCATACCAGACGCCTTATTTCCAAGGAAAGTTCTGCCCCTATCGATATAATTTTCCTTAATCCACTTGGTTGCACCTAAAATTCCCTTATCCACATCATCAAATGTCTTGGCAGAAAGGTAAGGTGTCGTATCATAGGCTGTAATTCCAAAGAAATTATTCTTATCTTTAGCAATCTTACTTCGTCCCCAATCACTTTCTAAAGCACTATGGGCAAGGAGATAGAGGGCATTGATATGGTAATGTTCTTCAGCTTCCTTAAAGGTAGATCCCTTATTTTCCAAGAGACTATTGTCAATATTCAACAGACTAAATACCTTATCCAAGTCTTCAGGACTATAGTTTGTAGCCTCTGTTAAATCTTTGAAAAGGAAGAGATTCTCAAGCTTAAAACCATCAAAATGCAGCCCATCTGCCGAATAATATTTCTTGCCTACTTCCATATCAGAAATATGAGAAGCTACTGGAATACTAGCATTCTGAGCCACATAGTGATAAAAACGGTGGCCATCACTCTCATAATAAGGGATAAAATCCTTGCTAGCATCTAGTGCTTGTAAATCTTCTGTTTTCATATATCCTGACAAACCAGAAACAGTAATAGCCAAGCGCTTGTCATCACTTTTTCTATCCTTATCTAGCCAGACGACACTACCTTGCGATATATAGGAAAGCTTTTCACCATCTGCATTATAAACATTTGCTGTGACAGGAACTACTTGATAATAAGCAGCATTTTCATTTGTAGCTTTTTCTCCAAGCCATTTACCGTCGCTTCCAAGCTGATAACCATCTACTGTCTCATTTTTCGCCATATAGCCACCAGATTTGAAGTAGTACCAAGCTTGACTTTTAGAATCGTAGACCCATTCTTTCTCAGCTATTTTACCATCAGATTTGAGGTAAAACCATGACTCTTTATCCCAAATCCATTCATCTTTTGCCATATAGCCACCGGATTTTAGATAATAATAGTGACCATTTTCGAAAATCCATTCTTTATCAGCATGATTTCCATTTTCTTTGATGTAAAACCAAGATTGGTATTGTTTGTCAAAAAGCCAACCTTGCTGTACTTTAGCGCCACTAGCACTCACATAAGCCTGTTCAATCCACTGACTTGTCAGCATATAACCACCAGATTTGAAATAATAGTCCTTGCCCTTGATTTGAAGCCATTCTTTCTCTGCGTGTTGTCCATCTGCTTTGATATAAAACCAAGAGTCGTATTGAGAATCATAAACCCAGTCTTCTATTACCTTGGCACCTGTTGCACCAACATAGGAAGTTCCTACCCACGCATTTCTTTTCATTTTTCCATTTTGGTCAAGATAATAGAAGGCTCCCTTGTCTTCTACCCATTCTGACTTGGCCATATAGCCACCAGATTTTAGGTAAAAATAATCATCACCTTGTTTCAGCCATTCATTTTCAGCATAGTTGGCATCTGCTTTTATATAAAACCAAGATTGATAGTGAGCATCAAAAACCCATTCATTGGCTGCTTGACTACCGTCTGCTTTCAGGTATTGTTTTCCTTGCCAAGTACCATCACTGGCCATTACACCCTCTGGACTAGCTAAGAAAAATAGCAGAGCTAAAAAAATAAATCTTACTTTCTTCATTAACCTTCTTCCTCTGTTCTTATTTATTTTATTGTACCAAAATTCTCTTAAATTCATATTACAAACTAATAAAAAATCAAGAACAGATAGATTGCAGTTTACCTCAAAGACTCTTTTACTTCCTTGCGGAGATTTTCCAGACTGCTAATGCCGTATTTGTCCATAACTTTTGGTAAATTTTCGATGATATCAGGACAGGCATAGGGATTGGTAAAGTTAGCTGTTCCAACTCCAATAGCAGATGCTCCAGCCAGATACATTTCTAGAGCTGCTTCTGCCGAATCCACTCCCCCCATTCCAATGATAGGCAGGTCTGTTGTTTGGGCGACTTGGCGGATAAGTTTGAGGGCTACTGGAAATACTGCTGGACCAGACATTCCACCTGTTCCATTGGCCAAAATTGGTTTTCTGGTTTTGAGGTCAAAACGCATTCCAACCAGAGTATTAATCATAGTCAAGCCACTTGCTCCCGCCTCTTCTGCAGCTTTTGCGACAGTGACGATATCCGTCACACTAGGGGTTAATTTGACATAAACTGGCACATCAGACGCTTCCACAGCTGCTTTCACCACATCATAAGCTAAATCCGGATCTTGACCAATCAAAAGTCCGTGATTACAGTGGTCGACATTGGGACAAGAAATATTGAGCTCGATAGCCTTTACATTGGCTGCCTTGGAAATTCCACGAGAAACAGCTGCATACTCTTGTTTTGAAAAACCAGCTACATTGGCGATAATAGGAAGATTTGGATATTCCCTTTCCAGCCAAGGAAGCTTTTCGGCCAAAACAACTTCCAAACCAGGGTTTTGCAAGCCAATTGCATTGAGCATACCAGCAGGCGTCTCTGCCACCCTTGGAGTTGGATTGCCAAAACGAGGTTCAAGTGTCGTTGCCTTGATCATAATAGAACCTAAAAGGTCTAAATCATAGTACTTGGCATACTCTTTGCCAAAACCAAAACAGCCTGATGCTGGAATGATTGGATTTTTCAAATCCAAACCTGGTAGAGAAACTTGTAAACGATTTCTAGTCATGATTTTCTCCTTATAATACAACTGTTCCTGTGCGGAAAACAGGGCCATCTTCACAGACGCGTTGGCTGACCGTCTCGCTTTCTGGTACTTTTAGGACACAGGCATAGCAAGCCCCCATCCCACAAGCCATACGAGATTCCAGAGATAGATAGGCTCTTGGATGGTTATAGAAGGTTTGATTGATATACTTCATCATTCCAGGCGCCCCACATGAGTAAACAGCATCAAACTGATTGTCTAAATCCTTGATAACAACGGAAACATTTCCCTTGATACCATAAGAACCATCATCTGTCGTTACAAAAACTTGACCATACTGAACTAATTCCGCCTCTAAAATAACAGCATCCTTATTAGCAAAACCGAGAACAGTCACTACTTTTACTCCACGCGCATGCAATTCCTTGGCCACCTCAAGTAAAGGAGGTACACCAATCCCCCCTCCAACTAAGAGAATCTGGCTCTGCTCATCTAGGTCAGACAAGTCAAAACCATTCCCTTGAGGCCCCATCACATCAAGAGTATCTCCCTGACTTAAGGTTGAGAAAATAGCTGTCCCAGTCCCTTCAATCCGATAAATAAGACGACACTGCTTCTTAACCTTATCAATAGACGAAATTGAAATAGGACGGCGCAAGAGATGAGCATCATCGGGAACACGCAGATGAAGAAATTGGCCTGCTCGCATGGCTTCAACCATTTCCCCTTCTAGAACTAATTCAAAGATTGCTGGCGCAATTTCCTCCTGTGCAACCACCTTCATGGTTTCCAATCGAATCGCACCCAAACGTTTCTTACATGTGGGATTCATGACTTTTCCTCCTTAAATTTTAAGGGGAGCAGACAAAGAAAAGACCTTGCTAGTGCAAGGCCTCAGTTAAAATCGTACAACAGAAGAGAGCACACTCAAAAAGTCCCCTCTAGAAAATTGTACTATTCTTTTATCTGACACCTTGTGAGTCTCTCTGGACTCCCCTTAAAGGTTAAATTTTTACTAGTATACTCTTTCAACCAAAAAAAGTCAAGTAGAAAACGAACATTCTACTTGACTTCACGAGATTATTTTT
The DNA here is from genome assembly GCF_013276905.1 of Streptococcus sp. 3109. Lineage (NCBI taxonomy): Bacteria > Bacillati > Bacillota > Bacilli > Lactobacillales > Streptococcaceae > Streptococcus > Streptococcus sp. 3109. The sequence goes on from NZ_VMLY01000001.1 coordinate 188,027, forward strand.
CACGAATGACTTCGACCTTGTAGCCATCAGGGTCTTTGACAAAGTAATAGTTAGGTGCAGTTCCTGGTAGACCATTTGGCTCAGTCACTTCATAGCCTTTTGCACTGTGCTCTTGATGAAGCGCCTCAAGATCAGGTGTACTGAGGGCGATATGGGCAAAACCATCTCCTACCACATAAGGACCGTGATCGTAGTTATAAGTCAATTCCAACTCATAGTCGTCACCTTCAAGTCCTAGATAGACAATCGTGAAGGCATGATCTGGGAAATCTCTACGACGCAATTCTTTAAAACCAAAAGCATCTTGATAGAATGCGATTGATTTTTCAAGATTTTCTACTCGCAAGCAAGTGTGTAGCATTTTTGAAGCCATATTTTTCTCCTTTATTTTTAAAAAGACTGGGACAATCCTGTTCCAGTCTCATCAGTTGTTATTTACCAAGTTTTGCTTTAGCTGCATCTGCAAGAGCTGTGAAAGCTACTGCATCGTTAACAGCCAAGTCAGCAAGCATTTTACGGTTAACTTCGATCTCAGCCAATTTCAAACCATGCATCAATTGTGAGTATGAAAGTCCGTTCATACGAGCTGCCGCATTGATACGAGTAATCCACAATTTGCGGAAGTCACGTTTTTTCTGACGACGGTCACGGTATGCATAGTAGTAAGAGTTCATTACTTGTTCTTTTGCAGTACGGAACAAGATGTGTTTAGCTCCATAGTAACCTTTTGCTAATTTAAGAATACGTTTACGACGTTTGCGTGATACAACGCCACCTTTAACACGTGCCATGTTTTATTTCCTCCAAATATTTCCTAGAATTGTTTACTTACAGTCAAGCTATTATTTCAAGCGAGTAAGCATTGCTTTGATACGTTTGTAATCTCCTGAATGCACCATAGATGCTTTACGAAGATGACGACGTTGTTTCTTAGTTTTTCCGTGGAAACGGTGAGAAGTGTAAGCACGGAAACGTTTAAGTCCACCAGAACCTGTACGTTTGAAACGTTTAGCTGATGCGCGGTGTGTTTTTTGTTTTGGCATGATTTTTTCTCCTTTATTTAACTTTCTGACAATTATTTTTTGTCAGTCGCTGGCGCCAATTGCATGAACATTTGACGTCCATCCATTTTAGCACGTTGTTCGATGATGGCAATATCTTGAGTTGCTTCAGCAAACTCGGCTAAAACTTTTGCACCAATCTCTTTATGGGTAATCATACGACCCTTAAAGCGAATAGATACCTTAACTTTATTTCCTTTTTCAAGGAACTTACGTGCATTACGAAGTTTTGTATCAAAGTCACCCTTGTCAATAGTTGGACTTAGACGAACTTCTTTCACAGTAACAACGCTTTGTTTTTTACGTTGTTCTTTTTGCTTCTTCTGGTACTCAAATTTGAACTTACCGTAGTCCATAATTTTTGCAACAGGCGGTTTGGCTTGGGGTTGAATCAATACTAGGTCAACATTAGCGTTATCAGCCAAAGCTTGCGCTTCACTGAGTGGCTTGATGCCTAGCTGTTCTCCTTCAAGACCAATCAAGCGAACTTCACGTACACGAATCTCATCATTGATGAATAAGTCTTGCTTTGCTATGGTTTTCACCTCTTTTGTTTTATTAGAGAAAAACAATAGCGGACTCGTAAATATACAAGCCCGCACGTTATGATAGCGTTTCTTAGAAACTTTTCATCCGTAGGGCCAGGCAACTTAATGTCACAAGGCGAGAAGCTCTCACTTCTGCTTTTCTCAACTTTTATATAATACCAAGTTTTCTAGCCCTTGTCAAGATAAAAAGTTATTTTTTTGAAAAGTTTGTGTTTGTATTTTGCATTGATTTCCTAATCAAAAAGAGAGAACCAAGTTGATTCCCTCCCTATATTAGTTTTTCTTTAGCTTCCCCATAGGAAAACTAAGCCTTAAAAACTTCTTTTTTACGTGAACTTCCCCATCTTTCGATAAATAGAATCCCCACTAACAAAAGGAGAATCAGGCAAGGAAGTAAGACCAGCCCCATACCCCAATTCAGATTGACATTATCAATTTGCTTAGGTAATCTTCCAGACAAAATCTCCACTGAACGCAAGTAAGTAAAGGGAATCAGATGTGCAATCCTTTGAAGAGGCTGAATTGTTTGGATGCCAAACAGTAAGCCAACAATCCCAATGAGTGAAAGAAAAAGGACAGGCATTTTTTGCTTGAAAAAGTAAGCAATCAAGTACACTACTTCCACAATGACGATAAAGGCTAAGAAAGCTAAGAACAAGCTAGGAAATAACATATCTTGTATCTTTCCAATAGTTACCTCTTGATTCACTAAGCTATAAATCGGGTAGGGATAATCTAACTGTCCAAAACCACTTATCAGACTTCCCACTAGAAAAGAAAATCCGCTGATTCCGATAAACAGCACAGTTACATAGCCCACTCCAACTCCCAGAGAAGATATTGCAAATGTCACTTTTGAAAAAGGATATAACTGAGCTGTATCCAGATGATTTGGATATCTTTCTGCAAATAGTTGTGTTAGCATAAAAATAATAGCAACCACAAACAAGCTTGGGATGATAGCCTCTAAAATCCAGACAATCTGATCAATCCCGTGGGTCGGAAACTCCAAAGTATGTGCTTTTATATTCAAGGGATACAGGGCTTGGTAAATCTTTCGTTGGCGGTCAACCGCCATTTTAAAGTCAGAGCTAGCAGTCGGTTGATTTGACATAACTTCATAATTCTTCTCTTCATCTTGCCACTGCAAATAGTAAGCTTCTTTCCAGCGTCCTTCTTTTAACAAATCCAGAATTTCTTTCTTTTGAGTCAAAAGATTTTTTTGCGATTCTAAATTAATTTTAGCAATCTGGTATTCCTCCGAGTTGGTATCAGAAATTTGGGAGAGTTCCTCTTCATATTCATTGATGACTCTCTCATCTTTTACAAGACGGGTTTCCAACTCGCTCTCCAAGCTGACGGAGTTTGCAGTCTGACTATTAAAATAAAAGGTAACACCGAGTCCAGATACAAATAAAGCTAAGATAATCCAGTTTAAGCGACTTTTGAAAACTTTTTTTAATAAAAATAGACTAACATCTTTCATAAACTAAACCTCTTCTATTTGCCCCTGATGAATGGTTACTACTCTATCGCAGACATCAAGCAACTCCTCCTTATAGTGGGAACTTAAAAGAACCAGCTGTTCTTGTCTATCGATTTGTGCTAGCCTATCAAAAAACTTCTGACGATAATACTCATCTAAGCCATTTGTAATCTCATCCATGAGCCAGCATTTCGCCTGACTAAGGAAATACATGGCAATCACCAAGCGTTGCTTCATACCTAAGGAATACTTGCGAATGGGAAGGTTGATATAGTCAGACATTTCCCAATAAGCAATTTCATCCCCCAAGTTCAGCCCTGACTTCCAGATGTTTTTGATAAGGCGAAGATAGTCCATCCCACTTAAGTTTCCATCCAGCCATTCAATACTCTCATAATAAAACAAAGAAGGAGAGACTGAGATATTTCCGCTACTTATAGGAATTAAATTGCTAATGGCGCGGAACAGTGTTGTCTTTCCAGAACCATTGATAGCAAGAATACCATAAATCCTACCCTTTTCAAATGTAAAATCAACATCTTGTAAGATGACGTGTCGCGTTTTTAAGGTCACATGAGTAAGCTGCAACATATCTAGCCCTCCTTTTTCTCACTCTTTAAGAATTAATAGCCTCCGCTGTAGTAGTTTAGTACCTCATAACGATTGTAATTACAGCCACCATCAACTTTATACTCAGAATAGCTATAATAACGAGATCATAACAGAACGTCAATATAGCTATATCTGTGGTAATTCATACTAGACTTATAGTAGATATTCCAATCATACCGATAAGTTTTAAGAACCCGATAAGTTTTAAGAACGCTCACAGCAGATACACTGGACTGAAAAAGACCAATAGATCATAAACTAACTAATTAAACGATTTTTACTAATTTTTAATGGTTTTATATCATTAACATTAAATACGTTTTCATTATATCGTTTTTATCATTATTATGCAACAGATTTTTAGTTCATTTTACTAATATATAATATTTGTCCTTCCTATCGAACACTTTCGATTTTCCAATTTTTCCAACCTTTAAAGCGTATAGCTCCTTGCTGGTCAGTTCGGTAAACTTTGCTATTGATACCTTCCAGTCGTGTCAAAGTTTCCTGATGAGGTAGTTTCGTTCGATTGTTCTTTCCAACTGAGATAAGAGTAAGCTCTGGTTTGAGCTGCTCTAGAAAGGCTGAACTTGATGATTTTTTAGAGCCATGTTGGCTAGCTTTCAAAACATCCACTTCTAGGTCAGGATAGTGCTTCAGCATGTCCTTCTCTCCTTTCTCCTCCAAATTTCCAGTGAAAAGAAAGTTTTTATCCAAGAGTTTTCCATACAAAACCAGGGTATCTTCATGATCTCCAATTTTCCTTGGAGATAGGACTTCTAACTGACTTCCAAAAATTGGCAAGTTCTCTCCTGCTGTCACACTGCGCACCTTGGTTTGAGTCGCCTGTAGTTCTGCCACAAATTCCTTCTGTTTCAGACTTCCTTTTGATACTAAAATCTCCCCTACATGAAAAGCCTTGGTCACCTCCAACAAATCTCCAACATGTTCCTTGTCCGTATTTGTCAAAATCAGCTGGTCAATTTTGGCTACTCCTCGATTTTTGAGATAGGGAATCAAGGTTCGCTGGGCAATGCTGGTCGTCGCCTTTTCTTGCCAAGCCTCGATTTTCTTATCAGATTCTGCCTTGCCACCAACATCTATGAGAATTGTCTTACCAGCTACATCCCGTAGGAAAATACTTTCCCCTTGCCCTACATCCAGCATGGTGATTTCGTTTTCCAGTGGATGCTTGGTAAAGAAAAATAGACCTGCAATCAATAAGCTCAACACTGCTAGCCTTTTAATGTTTTTCCTCAAATCATAGACAAAAGCCAAGGAAATTAACAATAAAATTAAAAGCCATGCATTAGCTTGTCCAAAAACCAGAGGTCTACTTGCCACCTGTGAGACCAAGCGAATAATGCCCTCCAACCATTCAAAAATAAAATTAAGCTGAATGACTGGATAGAGAAAGGAAAGGGCAAATAAGATAGACAAGAGCGGTAAGAAGACCAAGTCAAAAAGAAAGGAAAAGACAAAGGTCAAAAGGATGGACCAAGGTTGAAATTCCGCAAAATAGAAGGATAGAATGGGCAATATTCCCAAAGAAATGACTAGACTTTCTCTGGCAATAGCCTCAAGCCCCTCCTCTTCTTTGCTGGTCATGGTCAAGATAAAAGCATAAGCGCAGGACAAGACTCCTCCTGCAGTCAGGAAAAAGTTGGGCATGATAATAAAGATGACAAGAACCGTCAAGGCAAAATTATCCAAGCCCTTAACCCCATGTTGAGCCAGTAGCTTCTGCAAGAGACTGCGAATGACCGAAGCTGAAAATCCTGTCAGACCTGCATAAATAAGGGAAAAGGGATAAGTCAGCCATTTCAACTTTTCTTGGGTCAAGCCCAATCGCAAGAGAAGTTTCTTAAATCCATCCATGAAAAAGCCTACCTGCATACCCGACAAGGCAAAGAGGTGAATAATTCCTAGACTGGAATAAAGCTCATTCATCTCCTCAAAGTCTGTGTCCAGATGTCCTAATAGAAGCCCCGTCATGTAGTTACGCATAGGGTCTGGAAAGTGCGTCTTAGTCCAAACTACAGCCTTACGGCGTAAACTGGACAGGTTTTCACCTATATCCCAACTGCCAACCTTTTGGAGTGACTGGATTTTTTTGATGTTGAGTGTCTGGTAAATCCCCTGAGTTTTCAGATAGGCTTGGTAGTCAAAGCCTCCAAAATTTCTCTGCCCTTCTGGCTCCGAAAGCTTCCCTTCTAGTCCTATCTCATGAAGGTCGGTTAAAGCTTGAAAGGCTTCTTTCTCCTCCTCGGACTGGAGTTTATAATATACTTGAAAAATGCGTCCATCAGACTTGCCCCGAAAGGATAGACTGTCACCATTGACCTTAATAGTGTCAGGCAAAATCCGTACCCTTTCAACAGAATCTGCCAAATTTTGACTCACTTGACTCTGTTGCCAAGTTTGAAAAACAAACCAGAAGGCAAAGATTCCACAAATCGCTAGAACTCTACCAGCAGACTTCCACGGAAATTGGAGAAAGAGACAGACCAGCAGAAAAACGAAGCCTAGCAGTGCGATATAGGACGCTGAAAAAATGGCGTAGTAAAGCCAGAGCAATAGAAAACTAAGATAGATTAGGGGAATAGGGAAATTCTTAATCCACTGTAACATAGTCTTTTAGCTTTTCTATCGTTTTAGCACCAATACCAGAGACCTTCTTGAGTTCGTCTACCGACTTGAATTTCCCATTTGATTCACGATGGTCGATAATATCCTGAGCACGTTTACCACCCAATCCCTTGACCTGCTTGAGTTCTTCCAGACTGGCCCTATTGAGATTGACCTTCTTTTCCTTGCTCGTCGAAGAGGCCGTCCCAGAAGCAGTCTGTTGACTAGCTGCTTCTTCCCCCTTAGTTGGAACGTAAACCAGAGCCTCATCACTAACTTTCTGAGCTAGATTGAGCGACTTGCTATCTGCTTCTTCTGTCAATCCACCTGCTTTCTGTACGGCATCATTGACCCTACTACCTACCGGCAAATCGTAAATACCCGGAGATTTGACAGCACCTTTGACATCTACTGTGATTAGATCTTGTTCAACCGGTTCTTCCTTCACTTCCTTTTCGGTCGATGAATCCTTGGAAACAGCTGCGACTTCTGCCTGTAAATTCGTTTCTTTGACAGGTGTTTGTGGAGTTGGCTTTAGCAGGAAAAATCCTCCTACAAGCAAGCCCAGACCAGTACAGATGACAATGATTTTATACTCTTTGATTTTTTCGATAATTGCTTCCATATTTTCTCCTCTCTTAGATTATTCGTAAGAGGAAGAAAAAACAGTTGAAAATTTCTTCTCAACTGCTTATTTATTTGCAAAATAGTCTTCCTTGGTCAAGACATAATGAACTCTTGTCACGATTCGGCCTTCTTCATGCTGGTCCATACAAGCATATGGTTCTTCATGTGAAAAACGCATGCCTGATTTCTCCATGACCTTTCCAGATGCAGGATTGTCCTTATCGTAAAGGGCACTCAACTTATTCATCCCTATCTTCTCAAAAGCCAGCTCAATCACGGCACGATTGGCTTCTGTCGTCAATCCTTGATTCCAATACTTTTTATTGATAATGTAGCCAATAGCTGCCTTCTTAAGAACAGGATCAATCTTGTGCAAGTCAATGGTTCCAATAAATTTGCCATTGCTTTTTAATTCTATTCCCCAGCGTCCCAAGGGATTGGTCAAGTAGAACTGAGCAATGTTATTCTTGGTTTCTTCCAAGCTTTCATTGGTTAGAAAAGTGTAACGTGTATTATCCTTATCCGAGGCATACTCAAACATTGCTTCCGCATCATCCAAAGTTACAGGTCTAAGCAATAAACGCTCAGTCTCCACTATTGGATACTGAGCTAGTTTTAAAAAGATTGATTCCATACGTTTCTACCATTCAAAAGTATTTTCTATCAGTCTAGCATAAAAAATAAGTTACAACAAATTTTTCTTGCTTTTTAAAGCGGTTTCATATAGAATAAAATCATCACCTTATTTTATAGATAATTGTGATAAATCATTTACAACCCGTCAATAGAAAGTGAGTTTTTCTCTATGTTAATCGGAATTCCAAAAGAAATTAAGAATAATGAAAACCGTGTTGCCCTCACACCTGCTGGTGTCCACAGTTTAGTCGGTCGTGGTCATCGCGTCCTTATCGAAACAAATGCTGGTCTCGGTTCTGGCTTTACTGATGCTGACTATCAAAAGCAAGGAGCTGAAATTGTCGCTACTGCTGGTGAAGCCTGGGCAGCTGAGTTGGTCGTGAAAGTAAAAGAACCACTAGCTTCTGAATATGGTTACTTACGTGACGACCTGCTTCTCTTTACCTACTTGCACATGGCCGCTGCTCCAGAATTAGCAGATGCTATGTTGGAATCAAAAACAACTGGGATTGCCTATGAAACTGTCCGTGATTCCCAAGGTCAATTACCACTCCTCGTACCTATGAGTGAGGTTGCAGGCCGTATGGCAGTCCAAATCGGTGCTCATTTCCTAACTAAGCAAGCAGGAGGTTCTGGCGTCCTACTAGGTGGTGTACCGGGTGTACCTAAAGGGAAAGTAACCATCATCGGTGGCGGTGTCGTAGGAACCCATGCTGCTCGAATTGCGCTTGGTCTTGGTGCTCAAGTAACAATCCTTGATATCAGTGCTAAACGTCTCTCCGTTTTAGAGGAGGTCTTTGGCCATCAAATCCAAACACTTATGTCCAATTCATTTAACATTGAAGCCAGTGTGAGAGATGCAGATGTGGTGATCGGAGCGGTTCTCATCCCAGGTGCCAAAGCACCAAAATTGGTGACAGATGAGATGGTCAAGCAAATGCGCCCAGGTTCAGTCATCGTTGACGTTGCCGTTGACCAAGGTGGTGTTATCGAGACAGCTGACCGTGTGACAACTCACGATGAACCTGTCTATGAAAAACACGGTGTACTCCACTATGCAGTTGCCAACATCCCAGGTGCTGTAGCCCGTACTTCTACCATTGCCCTAACCAATGTCACACTTCCATATATAGAATCCTTGGCAGGAAAAGGATTTGTGCAAGCAATTGCTGAAGATGAGGGCTTGCGCCAAGGTGTTACCACTTATCAAGGTTACTTAGCCAGTCTTCCAGTAGCCCAAGGCCTCGATAAAAAACATACTCCAATTGATGAACTAATCTAAAAAATCTAATTATTAGATAAAAGAAAGAGCAATTCCAACCGAACTGCTCTTTTTTGCTATTCTGTTTCTTCTTGGACTTCTTCATTCTCTTCATTTTTAATTGGAGCTGGTTCATAAGCTCGGATAATCTGAGCGACAACAGGATGGCGAACCACATCCTTAGCTGAAAAATGAACAAAGTCAATCTGGTGAATGTTCTTGAGCTTTTCTTGGGCGTCAATCAAACCTGACTTGACATTACGTGGCAGGTCAATCTGACTGATATCTCCATTGACAATCATCTTAGAATTAAAGCCTAAACGCGTCAAAAACATCTTCATCTGCATGATGGTCGTATTTTGAGCCTCATCGAGAATGACAAAGGCATCATCCAAGGTTCGTCCACGCATATAGGCAAGGGGCGCAATCTCGATAATTTCACGCTCCATGAGACGAGTTGTTTGGTCTTTTCCCAGAATCTGATACAAGGCATCATAAACGGGGCGAAGGTAAGGATCTACCTTCTCCTTAAGATCACCCGGAAGAAAACCTAGACTCTCTCCTGCTTCCACCGCTGGTCTAGTTAGAATAATCCTCTTGACTTGCCCACGTTTAAGGGCAGTCACTGCCAAGGTCACTGCAAGGAAGGTCTTCCCTGTCCCTGCAGGTCCGATTCCAAAGGTCACATCATGCTGTTTGACACTGTCCACATAAAGTTTTTGACCCAGTGTTTTGACACGGATAGGCTTCCCTGTATTGTCCTTGATGATTTCTTCTTCGTAAAGGGCAACAAACTTGTCGATTTCATCATTTTTGACCATGCTAATAGCCGTCACCACATCTGGTGTACCGACAGTCATCCCACGATTTACCAAGACCATGAGAGCTTGAATAACCTGACGAGCTTCCTCACAAGCAGTCTCCTCTCCCAAAATCTGGACAATCTCCGTACGAGCATGAATCACCACATCAAGCTCTTCTTCCATCAAACGAAGATGGCGTTCATTGGAACCAAAAAGATGAAACAGGTCATCTGGATGACTCAGTTGAATGTCAATTGAATGTTCCTTCAAATAAAGAACCTCTCTAATCCGTTTATTTCTTTTTATTATAGCAAAGGGATGGAGAAATTACTAGCCCAAACCCAATGAATCATGCTAGTGTTCTAAGTATTCTTGCCAGATAGCGTCAAAGTCACCTAGGTTAAAAGAGAAACTGGCATGCTCCTCCAAAAAGCGACTGACCTCATCAAAATCGTCTGTGTGTTTTGGAAAAGCTGACTCTTCAAAAGCGAGGTCTGCCAATATAGCCTTGGGACTGTTACTTTTAGGATTGCGCTCAGTCATGAGCCATGTGTAAAATGATTTTCTCATATGTCACCCTAAATCAACTCTGTCCCAAACTGGTCTTGCTTGATTTTACCAGCCTTCATCAAGCCACCGAGTGCTTTCTTGAACTGACCTTTAGAGATACCAAAGGTTGCTTTGATGTCATCTGGAGATGACTTATCATTTAAAGTCATGAAACCGCCATTGCTTTCCAAATAAGTCAAAATCATCTGAGCATCATTTTCCAACATTTCAAAAGAACGTGGTTTGAGGGAGAGGTTCAGAGTGCGGTCCACTTCGCGGAAACCAATGACACGCGCATCTAAGACTTGCCCCAAACGTGGCTCTGCATAGCGTTCGCTAGGATGGATAAAGCCAAGCATGTTATTCTCTGGCAGATATACAAAGGTCCCTGACAGCTTGAGGCGGTAAACAATGGCTGGCCAGTTTTGATTCTGCATGTTGTTGTAAGCAGGACGAGCCAGACGTTGGAAGTCTTCTTGATAGGCCAAGAGTCCCCAGATACGGTCTTTCTTGTCCACTTCAAGACGGATGTAGAGTTGGTCGCCCTTCTTAGGCCAGAGTTCCTTGAGCTCAGGGAGAATATCGAGTGACACAACGATTTCCTTGTCAGGAAGTCCTGTATCCACAAAGACACCCAAGTCTTTACGAACTTCCGTTACAGTTCCCCAACCAAATTGGTCCTGAGTGGCAGTCACTTCTATGGTTGTCAGGCGGAGTTTTTGCTTCATATCCGTGTAGGCAAAACCTTTGACCGTATCCCCTACTGTATGTTGACCTTCTTCCTTGGCAAGAGCATAGGTTTGACCATCCTTTTGCACAAAGTAAAAACGGTCGTTTTCATCGATGATCAGTCCAACGATAAAACTTGCAAGATTTGTATTCATATTTCCTTCTTTCGAATAAAACTCAGCCAGCAATGCCAACTGAGTTTTTCTGTTTTTTATTTTTAGACTTCCAAAAGTTCTTTCTCTTTGTTGGCAGTCATGTCGTCGATGTGTTTAACAGCATCGTCTGTTACTTTTTGAATGTCTTTTTCAAGAGTCTTCAATTCGTCTTCAGTGATTTCTTTTGCTTTTTCTTGTTTCTTAGCTTCGTCCATAGCATCGCGACGGATATTGCGGACAGCCACTTTAGCATTTTCGCCGACCTTCTTCACTTCTTTAGCAAGGTCACGACGAGTTTCTTCTGTCAGAGCAGGGATAACCAAGCGAATCACAGAACCGTCATTAGTTGGTGTGATACCAAGATCAGAAGCGTTCAAGGCACGTTCGATGTCTTTCAATGAAGACTTGTCAAATGGTGTTACCAACAAAACACGCGCTTCTGGAATCGTAATTGAAGCGATTTGGTTAAGAGGAGTTTCTACTCCATAGTATTCTACATGTACACGGTCAAGCAAGCTTGCATTGGCACGACCAGCACGGATACCACCAAATTCACGAGCAAGTGATTGGTGAGACTGGGTCATTCTCTCTTTAGCTTTTTCAATAATTGCGTTAGCCATAATCTTTCTTATTCCTTTTCTTAGATATTATTTGAAACTGTTGTTCCGATATTTTCGCCAAATACGACACGTTTGATGTTGCCTGGTTGGTTCATGTTGAAGACAACCAAGTCAATGTCGTTATCCATTGAGAGGGTTGAAGCTGTTGAGTCCATGATACGAAGACCTTTATTGATAACGTCACGGTGGGTCAATTCTTCAAACTTAACGGCTGTCTTGTCTTTCTTAGGATCGGCATTGTAAACACCATCGACACCGTTTTTAGCCATAAGAATAGCATCTGCTTCGATTTCAGCTGCACGAAGGGCCGCTGTTGTATCGGTTGAGAAGTAAGGTGAACCAATTCCGGCACCAAAGATAACGATACGGCCTTTTTCAAGATGACGAAGGGCACGTCCACGGACATAAGGCTCTGCCACTTGTTGCATAGCAATAGCTGTTTGCACACGTGTATCAACCCCAACTTGTTGCAATGAATCTGCCATCACAAGAGCATTCATAACAGTCCCAAGCATCCCTGTGTAATCTGCCTGAACGCGGTCCATTCCTGCTTCAGCAGCAGGTTCTCCACGCCAGAGATTTCCTCCACCAATAACAAGGGCAATTTCGATACCTAAGCTATGAACTTCTTGAATCTCTTTTGCGATTGTTTGAACTGTTTGGATATCAATCCCTACGCCACGTTCACCGGCAAGGGCTTCACCTGATAACTTGATTAAAATACGTTTATACTTGGGATTCGCCATTTTCACTCTCCTTTTTTTATCCTACCTATTTTATCACAATTTCTAAGATTTTTATAGTATCATGAGCAATTCTTTCAAAAAAATTAGAACGTTAAAAATTCCTCTAAGTCGCTAAGAGCACGCTCTGCAATTTTTTCATAACGAGCCTTCTTATCACGGATACGTTCGCCTTCCAACTCCTTGATAATCCCAAAGTTGACATTCATTGGTTGGAAATGCTTGCTGTCAGCATGGGTGATGTAATGAGCCAGACTTCCAATCGCTGTTGTCTCTGGGAAAATAGCCTCGCTTTCTCCCTTGAAGAGACGAGCAGCGTTAATACCCGCAACTAATCCTGACGCTGCGGACTCAACATAGCCTTCCACACCCGTCATCTGACCAGCAAAGAAGAGATTTGGTTGTTTCTTAGAACGGTAAGTCTGCTCAAGAAGATTTGGTGAATCCATGTAAGAATTGCGATGCATAACACCATAACGGACAAACTCGGCATTTTCAAGACCTGGAATCATTTGGAAGACACGCTTTTGTTCTCCCCATTTGAGGTGGGTCTGAAAACCAACAATATTGTATAGGCTACCAGCTGCATTATCCTGACGAAGTTGCACAACCGCATAAGGTGTTTTAAATTCTCCATCACGAGGTCCTGTGTAGTCGTCTGGATACTCCAAACCGACTGGTTTCATAGGACCATAAAGCATAGTTTTAATGCCACGTTTGGCCATAACTTCGATAGGCATACAGCCTTCAAAGTACTTTTCTTTTTCAAAGGAATTGAGCGGTGCTTCTTCTGCATTGACCAAGGCTTCATGGAAATCCATAAACTCCTGCTTGGTCATGGGAGCGTTGAGATAAGCGGCTTCTCCCTTATCATAACGAGACTTGAGATAAACCTTGCTCATATCGATAGTGTTGACATCGATAATAGGCGCTGCCGCATCGTAGAAATAGAAACCATCGCCATCATTAAGGGCATGAATCTTTTCAGCCAAGGCATCGCTAGTCAAAGGACCAGTAGCGACAACCGTAATAACATCTGTCGGCAATTCTGTAATTTCATCACGCACCACTTCAATCAAGGGGTGGTTGGCCACTTTTTCGGTCACCATTTGGGAGAAACCATCACGGTCCACCGCAAGCGCTCCTCCTGCAGGAACACGAGTTGCTTCAGCAGATTCCAAGATAACAGAACCCAAGCGACGCATTTCTTCCTTGAGGAGACCAACAGCATTAGTCAAGGCATCCCCACGCAAGGAATTAGAACAAACTAACTCTGCAAAATTATCTGTTTTGTGTTGAGGTGTTGACTTGACACCACGCATTTCATAAAGTTTAACTGGAATACCACGTTCTGCAATTTGGTAGGCTGCTTCAGAACCTGCCAAACCAGCACCGATAACATTGATATAAGATTGAGACACGACACTAATACCTCTTTGGGTGGGACGTAAGTCCATATCAAAACACCCCACTGGACTGTTTGACACCCACAAATCTTTCTATTTTTTTCTTCTACTAGTATAACAAAAACAGGGAAGAAGGCAAACTTCCCTGTTTAGTCATTTTCTTCCCATTCGTGGTAGGCAGCATAAAGCTGGCTTTTATTCCACTGGTAAATCTTAGCGACTTCCTTGATAGCTTGATTTTTCTTCATGCCTTGCTGAATACGGGCTTGGATTTCTAAGAACAAATCTTCCTCGTCTTTTTCTTCCACATCCTGACTGGCACCTTCAACGATGAGAAGGCATTCACCCTTGAGTGGCGTTTCAGAAATGCTTTCCAGCAATTCAGAAATGGTACCTCTTTGGTATTCTTCATAGATTTTGGTCAATTCCCTGACCAAGACGACCGAGCGATCATCGTAGACTTCTAGCATATTTTCCAACGTATCCGCCACACGATGGGGGGATTCATAGAAAATCTGTGTTTCAGAATAGTCTTTTTTCAAATCGAAAAATTGCTTTTGCTGGCCTGATTTTCTTGGTAAAAAGCCGTAAAAGATATGTGGCTGTGGCGCTAAACCACTGGCAATCAAGGCAGAAATCCCTGCAGAAGCACCTGGGACTGTGACAACCGCAATTTCTTCCTCAATAGCTGCCTTAACCAAATCATGACCAGGGTCTGAGATACTAGGCAGACCCGCATCGGATACTTGAGCAATACTTTTCCCTGCTTTCAGGAAACCAATCAAATCAGGAATCTTTTCCTTGGCATTGTGCTCATGAAAACTAATCTGCTTGGTAGAAATGTCAAAATGCTTGAGCAATAGACCTGTATTGCGCGTGTCCTCAGCCGCAATCCAGTCCACTTCTTTCAGGGTTTGGATGGCGCGAAAGGTCATATCATCTAGATTGCCAATCGGTGTTGCCACTAGATACAGCTTGCCATAGGGAGACTGCCTCTTAAAACTTTTTTGAATCTGCATGTTTACTCCCTGTATAACAACTCGTCACAGAACATACATTCTTCGTCCTGTTCTCGACGTTGTCCATAAAAATCATTACATACGTGAAATCCGTCTTTGTAAATGCGACGAACACTTTCACGAACATGCTTGGCCTTGACAGGAGCATCTGCTTCCACCTCACCTAAGCGTTCGCGCAACTTAGAATTTTCCAAGCGAAGAGCTGTATTTTCTTCTACCAAGCTCTTGAGATTTTTCTTGATGGCTTCCACATCAGCTAAGGTTACCAATAACTGTTGGGAAAAATCATCCAGCGCGTCAAATAATTCTTTTTTGTCCATAAACCAGCCCTTTCCTTTCTTTATCATTCATTTTTTAGTTTATATTTCTTTCAAGACCAGATATTCCATGGCATTTTGAAAGCTGACATTAGTTTCCCACATTTTTCTAGCTTCTAGCAAATCTTGTAGAATCACCCTTACTCTTGCTTGCAAGAGGTCCTGCCCACAGAGCACTTCAAGAATCCGTAAAACCTGATCCTGCTTTTCCTTGTCATCTGCCAAGCTAGCTAGTTTGGCAACTTGCAAATAACTTTCTTTTTTCTTAGCTACTAACCAAGTCAGCAGGCGTTCACTTTCATCGACCAAGGTCCAAAAACTTGCCTGATTGGCTAACTTTTCTGCTTCAGCTCGCGATTGACTAAACTGGGCTAATAGAGTTGCTTTTTTCTTAACCAGCCCCATTTGTTCTAAGAGCAAGATGAGCTTCTCTTCTTGCTTTTTAAAGTGAAAAATCTGGGTCCGACTTCGGATTGTCGGCAACATCTTTTCCTCATCGCTAGTCAAGAAGAAAATATAAACCTCACTCTGGGGTTCTTCGATGACCTTGAGCAAAGAATTGGCTGCGTTAGGATGCATTTTCTCAGCTTGCTCGATAATAAAGACCTGTTGCTGACTTTCAATCCCTGCTTGGGAAAACTGACCCACCAATTCCCGAATGCGTTCTGTCTTAATGACCTGATTAACTGGCTTAATCAAGGTGACATCTGGAAACTCTTCCTGTTCAATCAGCTTGCAATTTCGGCATTTCTCACATGGTAAGACGCCAACTTTATCCGTACAAAAGAGGCTCTTAGCTAAAAATTGCGCCATTTCCAAACTTCCAAAGAAACCTGAAAAGAGGTAGGCATGATTGAGCTGGTCTTGCTCCAAGATACGGACAAAGCGGTCAAACTGATCTGGCTGCCAAGCCTTTAGTTGATCTTGTTTCATTTGGCCAAGCCCATTCTGTCAAACAAGACAGCCTTGGTAGTTTCCACAACTTGCTCAAAAGGAAGACTAGCATCAATCTTGACAATGCGATTTCCCTCTTTATCCAGAAGAGAAAGGTAACCGTGACGGACTTTTTTATGCAAGTCCAACCCTTCCAAGTCCAAACGATTGACCTCACGATTGCTATTAGCAGCAATGCGAGCCAGTCCGTCTTCCACCTCAATATCAAAATAGAGTGTCAAATCGGGTTTGAGGCCATCTGTCGCAAACTGGTTAAGCCAGTCAATGGCTTCAATGTCCAAGCCACGACCAAATCCCTGATAGGCAACCGAACTATCGATGAAGCGGTCCATAATGACCAACTTGCCAGCTTCAAGTGCTGGAAGAACTTTTTCCACCAAGTGCTGTCTGCGACTGGCAATATAAAGAAGCAACTCTGTCTTCGCATCCATCTGAGTATGACTTGGATCCAAAATTACTTCCCGAATCTTCTCCCCAATCAAGACTCCGCCAGGTTCACGGGTCGTCAGCACCTCTACCCCTTTTTCCTCTAAAATTGGGAGCAGAGCCTCTAAAACACTGGTCTTTCCTGCTCCCTCTGGTCCCTCAAGAGAGACTAAAAATCCTTTTGACATGTCTAACTCATTTCTTTTTTACTACTTCTATTCTATCAAAAAAATAGAGGTTTGTGACAATCTTTTTTGTCTTCTCATTTCATACTCAATGAAAATCAAAGAGCAAACTAGGAAGCTAGCCGCAGGTTGCTCAAAACACTGTTTTGAGGTTGCAAATGGAAGCTGACGCAGTTTGAAGAGATTTTCGAAGAGTATCAACCACCATAAAAGAGGCAGACAAATCCACCTCTTATTTACCTAATTCTTGTGTTCGTTTATAGGCTTGATGAACTGCATCCATGACTGTTCCTCGAAAAGCATGCGCTTCTAAGCTTGCTACACCAGCGATAGTCGAACCTCCTGGGCTGCAGACTTGGTCTTTCAATACTCCAGGATGCTCTTGGCTTTCTAGGACCAATTGACCAGCTCCTACCACAGTTTGAGCCGCCATTTTCAATGCTGTCTCTCGTGGCAATCCAGTCTGAACACCTGCATCTGCCAAGGCCTCAATAAAGAGATAGACAAAGGCCGGCCCACAGCCTGCAAGACCTGTCGCTGCATCGATTAAGCCTTCACTGATTTCAAACAATAAACCGGCATGTTGTAAAAGTTGACAAAAGACTTCCTTATCATCTGCTTGGCAGTTGGCTGACAAGGTATAACTAATGACTCCTTGACCAATAGAAGCAGGGGTATTTGGCATCATACGAATAATTCTGTGTTGATTTGGGATAAGACTTGCTAGTTTTTCTAAAGTCAATCCAGCTGCCATGGAGATTAAAAGAAGACATGCTCGCTTTTCAAGGATAGTATGGTATTGAGAAAGCAGTTCAGAAAACTGAGCAGGCTTAACTCCTAGAAAAATCACATCTGCTTCTGCAAAAATTTCTTCATTGCTGGAAGCCTGACCACCAAAGTTGGCGATGAAAGCATCCACCTTGTCTTGGCTACGATTGGCAAGGAGAATCTGAGCACCCGTCTTGGCCTGCAAAACAGCCTTGGCCAAACTAGCACCCATATTCCCCAATCCGATAAATCCAATCTTCATCTCTTACTCCCTTATCTGTCCGTCACCAGTAACCACATACTTGTAGCTAGTCAATTCTTTTAAGCCCATTGGACCACGCGCGTGCAGTTTCTGAGTAGAAATTCCCATTTCACAACCCAGACCAAATTGGCCTCCATCTGTGAAACGAGTTGAGGCATTGACATAAACCGCTGCAGAGTCCACTTGATCTGTAAAGTAAGCTGCAGCTGCAGCGTTTTCCGTCACAATGGCATCCGAATGATGAGTACTGTGTGCTTCAATATGCTCGACGGCTTCCTCAAGACTTGAAACTACTTTAACAGCTAGGACATAGTCCAAAAACTCGGTGTCAAAGTCTTGATCCTCAGCTGCTTGGCCTGAAACAAACTGACTTGCTTTGCTATCCAAGCGGAATTGAATTGGTTCCAGTCCAGCTTCCTTACGCTCTGTAACTAGAACTTGCTCCAAGCGAGGAAGGAAGCTTGCTGCCTTGTCTTCATGAACCAGCAGAACCTCCATGGCATTGCAGACAGAAGGACGACTTGTTTTAGCATTGTTGATGATAGACAGTGCCTTGTCGTCATCTGCGTCCTTATCGACATAAACATGGACAATCCCAGTTCCTGTCTCGATAACGGGTACGATAGCATTCTCAACTACGGCATTGATCAAACCAGCTCCTCCACGAGGAATGAGAAGGTCTAGATAGCCCTTTGCCTTCATCATGGCATAGCTGCTTTCTCGGCTGGTATCTTCCACCAGTTGAATCACATCTGGGTGAATAGTAGTCGTCTCCAAGCCCTTCTTCAAGGCTGTGACAATAGCATGTGCTGTTTGATAGGCATCCTTACCACTACGAAGAACAACTGCATTTCCACTCTTAAGAGCCAAAGCAACCGCATCAGACGTCACATTTGGACGGCTTTCATAGATTATACCGATAACACCCATGGCCACACGTTTCTTGGTGATAACCAAACCATTTTCAAGCTGACTTGTTTCTAAAACTTCACCGATTGGATCTGGTAAAGCAACCACTTCACGAATACCAGTTGCCATCGCTTCTATACGACCTGCATCCAAATAAAGACGATCCAGCATCACATCTGAGATTTTACCTTTGGCCGCTTCCATATCAAGGGCATTGGCTGCTAAAATTTCCTCTGTAGCAGCTACTAAGTGATCAGCCATGGCTAGCAAGGTTTGGTTTTTCACGTCTTCACTAGCTGTATTGATTGATTTTTTAACAGCCTGTACCTGTTCAAATTGTTCTTGTGTACTTACCATAGTTTACCTCTAAAATTCTGTAAAGAGTAGTTGGATTTCAGGAGTAATGGAAATCCAGTCATCACGGTGAATCAAGACCCCCTTGGCTTTTTGAAAACGCAACATATCCTCCAAAGCAGATGCACCAAATTGCACACGCCCTTTTCCAAGTGATTTTCCACTTTCCTTGTCAAATACTGTCACGATATCACCGTAAGAAAAGGCTCCTTCTGCTTCAACAACACCAGATAAGAGAAGACTCTTTCCATGTTGGGAGAGAGCTTCTGCAGCCCCTTTATCAACCCAAATAGAACCTTGACTCTGAGCATAAAAGGCCAGCCATTGTTTCTGGGTACGAAGTCCTTTCTCTTGAGCAACAAAGTAGGAACCATCCTTGGTCTCCTCAGCTGCCTCAATCATGGCATCTGACTTCAAGGATGAGCAGATATAAACAGGAACTCCTGATTCCGTCGCGATAGTTGCAGCTTTGATTTTGGTTAACATGCCCCCTGTACCATTAGACGAACCTGCTCCACCGGCCATATCAATAATCTCACGATTGATAGTCTCGATTTTCTCCAAGCGTTTTGCTCTTGGATCTGAATTAGGATTTCCTGTATATAGACCGTCTACGTCTGTCAAGAGGACCAAAAGATCTGCTTGGACCATAGCTGCTACCTGGGCACTTAGAGTGTCATTGTCCCCGACCTTGAGCTCATCAATGACGACACTGTCATTCTCGTTAATAATAGGAATCGCCCCACGGCTAAGTAGAACTGACAAGGCTTGATGGGCATTTTTATAACGACGCTTATCCACAAAGTCGTCCTGGGTCAGCAAGATTTGTGCAGAAACGATTTGGCGCAAGAGAAGATTGGTCGTGTATTCTTCCAACAAAAGCCCTTGCCCTACCGCTGCTGAAGCCTGCTTATCAGCAATCTTAGTCGGACGCTTTTTAAATCCTAAGGCCCCAAAACCAGCCGCAATGGCACCTGACGACACCAAAATCAATTCATGACCAGCCTCGTGCAACATAGCCAACTGCTGGGTAATAGCCTTTACCTTACTACGTGATAAACTTCCATCCTCATTTGTCAGAGAAGAAGTCCCCACCTTAAAGACAATCCGTTTGTATTTCATAGTCTCACTCCGATTCTTCATATTCATCCATTATAACATGAATGACAGGAAATAGAAAAGAGTTGATAGAAAAAGAAGGCCCTAAAACCTTCTTTTTTACTACTGTTCTGATTCCGATTTGTTTGTACTCGTCTCAGAGCTTTTTGAAGTTGATGAAGTAAAATCTTGCCTAGTTGATGAACTTGCAACACTTTCATGTTGACTCGTTTCTTGATTTTCAAGATCCTTTTTCACTACTTCTTTAGATTCTTTTATTTCTGAATTACTTGTAGTTTTAATTGTAGCAGATTTCTCTACCGGAACATCCACTAACCAGGCACCACTTGAATCAACAGTATAGCCTTCTGGTGTCTTACCGTTCACAAGCAATTGACCATTTTCTTTCAAGAAGTACCATTTATCCTTGTCCTTGATCCAACCCACAGCTCGTGAACCGTCTTCCTTATAGAAATACCAATCGTTTGCCTTTTTAAGCCAGCCTTGCTTCATAGCTCCTGATTCTTCTAGATAGTAATGTTGACCTGCAACTTCTATTTCACCTGTCTTCATAATACCAGTAGAATTCATATAGTACCAAGTTTCTTTATCTTTTACCCAGCCCGTTTTCATTTCTCCTGATTGAGCAAAGTAATACCATTGCCCCTTATATTGAAGCCAACCTGTTTGCAGCGAACCATCCTTGGATAAATAATAATTCTGACCTCCAGTATTTACCCAACCAATTTCCATCTGATTTTCTTTGTTGAAATAATACCAGATTCCATCAATTTTCTTCCAATTTTTAGAAGAAGCACCAGAGTCTGTCAAATAGAACCAATGATTGTTCCATTTTTTCCATTGATTCTGTAACAAGATACCCGTTTGGTTAAAGTAATACCATTCACCTTCGATTTCATTCCAACCGACAGCATACTCTCCTGTAGAATCAGGTGCTTGATACCACCAATTCCCATACGCACTCTTATGCCAACCAGCTTGAAAACTTGGAATCGGCTTGTAGGAAGTTGAAATGTTTACTAAACCGTCTTTTCGAATATCAAAAACTGTTGCATCATAGTCTTTGCTGGCTGCGTTGATCCTCTCAATTCCTCGTTCTTTGAGCCAATTAACATACTCACTATCAACACCATTTTTCCAAGGTAGACTATCCGAAGTTTGAACAATCAAACTCGGACTCAAATTTTTAATGAAATCCTTGGTATTTGATTTGTTTGTATCATGGTGATGATTAAACTTCATCAAATCAACTTTTCCAATAAGAGGTCCATACTTATCTTCCGCTCCATGCACATTATCTAAGTCGCCCCCAAGGTAAATTTTCTTGCCATTGACTTTCACTACACTAATCAGGGAATTGGAATTGTCATCCCAAATTTTCTTTAATTCACCTGATGAATCAGTTTCATTTTCATAGTTATAGAGTTGAATATCCATGTCCCCAAACTGAAAATGAGCATCTTCCTGTGTGATGTTTTGAATAACTGAAACACCTTTTTCTGAAGCAGTCTGTAAAACCTTATCATAACCGTACAGATTATCCCATAGACGTTCAGAATTAGTAATACGACTATCACTATATTTTTTAAGATAGACTCGGTCAACTGGATAGGTAGACAGTAATTCATCAACATTTCCAATATGATCACTGTGGGTATGGGTCACCAAAATAAAATCAAGTTTTTGAACACCCAATTCCTTCAAACGACGAAAGACACGGTCTGTTAGAACATGCTTATAAGACGTTTCAATTCCTTCTCTCCATGGATAACGAGAATCACTTCCATCTGGGAAATCATAATCTTCTCCTGTATCCACCATGGCAAAATGTCCATTGCTTTCAAGAATAATCGCATCACTGCCACCTTCTTGAACATTGATAAAGTGAATTTTATTTCCTGAACTTTCTTGAGCTTGAACATTTCCATACCATGACAAACCTAAAAAAGCGCCTGCAAGTGCTAAACTAATCAATTTCTTTTTCATTATTGCTCTATTAGAATTCCTTTTTGATTAAAATAATATCTTTTTCCATCAATTTCGTTCCAACCGATAGAATAATTTCCTGTAGAATCTGGTGCTTGGTACCACCACTCGCCATTAGATTTCTGATGCCATCCCGAAACAAACGATGGTATTTTTTTATATTGTTTACTTATATCAACTATGCCATTTTGTCTAATATCAAAAACAGTTGCATCATATTCTGTACTAGCTGCATTTATTCGCTTTATCCCTAAACTATCTAACCATGCTATATATTCAGGGTTGTCTACAATAGGACTATCATAAAAACCTGGAACAGCATCACTTGTCTGCACTATGATTTCTGGAGATAGATTTAATATAAAGTTTTTTGTATTTGATTTTTCGGTATCCTTATGATGATTAAACTTCATCAAATCAACTTTTCCAATGAGAGGACCATACTTGTCTTCTGCTCCATGAACATTATCTAAATCGCCCCCAAGGTAAATTTTCTTACCATTGACTTTTACCACGCTAATCAAGGAATTAGAATTATCATCCCAAATTTTCTTTAATTCACCCGATGAATCAGTTTCATTTTCATAATTATAGAGCTGAATATCCATGTCCCCAAACTGAAAATGAGCATCTCCCTGTGTGATGTTTTGAATAACTGAAACACCTTTTTCGGCGGCAGTCTGTAAAACCTTATCATAACCGTACAGATTATCCCATAAACGTTCAGAATTAGTAATACGATTATCACTATATTTTTTAAGATAGACTCGGTCAACTGGATAGGTAGACAGTAATTCATCAACATTTCCAATATGATCACTGTGGGTATGGGTCACCAAAATAAAATCAAGTTTTTGGACACCCAATTCCTTCAAACGACGAAAGACACGGTCTGTTAGAACATGCTTATAAGACGTTTCAATTCCTTCTCTCCATGGATAGCGAGAATCACTTCCATCTGGGAAATCATAATCTTCTCCTGTATCCACCATGGCAAAATGTCCATTGCTTTCAAGAATAATCGCATCACTGCCACCTTCTTGAACATTGATAAAGTGGATTTTATTTCCTGAACTTTCTTGAGCTTGAACATTCCCATACCATGACAAACCTAAAAAAGCGCCTGCAAGTGCTAAACTAATCAATTTCTTTTTCATTCTTACTTCCTTAATTTCTCCAAGGTTTCCTTAAATATCTCTGGGATATCTGCTGTAAATTCCAAGGTCTCACCTGTTCTCGGATGGGTAAATCCTAGAGTCTTGGCATGGAGAAACTGTCCATGCCCCTTAAGTGTCTTGCGTGGACCATAGACTTCATCACCAGCGACTGAATGGCCAATATAAGCCATGTGAACACGAATCTGATGGGTGCGCCCTGTCTCCAGTTGCAACTCTACTAAGCTATAATCACCAAAGCGTTCCAAGACGTGAAAACGGGTAACTGCAGGCTTACCTTTAGCAGTCACAGCCTGTTTCTTACGGTCTTTTTCACTACGACCAATCGGTGCTTCAATGACACCGCGATCATTGGGCAAATTTCCATGAACAATCGCCCAATATTTGCGGAGAGACTTTTTATCCTTGAGTTCTTGGGCAAGTGCTAAGTGCGCCTCATCATTTTTAGCAATCATGAGAAGACCTGACGTATCCTTATCAATACGGTGAACAATTCCTGGACGCAGAACCCCATTGATACCCGACAAGTCCTTAATATGGTACATAAGGGCATTTACCAGAGTTCCACTAGTATGACCAGCACTCGGATGCACCACCATCCCCTGGGGCTTGTTAACGACAGCAACGTCCTCATCTTGGTAGATGATTTCTAGTGGAAGATCCTCAGCCACATACTCTAAAACCTCTGGCTCTGGCACATGGTAAGTGACGACATCGCCCTCTTGGACAGTGTATTTAGCTTTCTTGACTTGGCCATTGACCAAGACCTGTCCTGATTTAATTTGTTCATTCGCGAGACTGCGTGATAATTCTGTTAAATCCGACAAAGCCTTATCTAAACGCAGGCCACCAGTTTCAATTTTAATTTCCATTTATTTCCTCTTTTAGCATTGCAATCAATAAAATAATCACTCCAACCGTCAGATAGCTATCTGCCACATTGAAAATTGCAAAATTGATAAAGTCAAGGTGGATCATATCCACAACAAATCCCTGACTCACCCTGTCAATAAAGTTTCCAAGACCACCTGCGATAATCAAGGTCAAACCCAAGACCATCCAAAGTGAGTTCTCCATGTGTTTATGTAGATACCAAATGGCACCTACCACGACAACCAGAGTAATGACAGCGAATAAGAACTGCTGATCTTGTAAGATAGAAAAGGCTGCCCCTCGATTTTGCAGGTAGGTCAAGCTAACGAAATTGGGAATCCAAGAACGAACTTCACCCAGTGGAATCTGTTGGACGATATAGGATTTAACCAACTGATCCAGACCAATCAAAAGCAGTACAATGACTGCCACTATTCCTCTTTTTTTCATGATTTCCTCTTCTGATCAAAATATTCTTGCATGACTTCTACGAAGAGAGTCCCAGCTTGACTCAGCTCCACTTCTTCACGTTTAACATAGACCATGCGATTATCTAGGTTATCCTTGAGACGAATAACTGTGATGCCATTCACACTGTCACTATCTAAAAATCCAGAACCTGTTGCATAAGCATCCGTCCGCTCCAAAATGCCATTTAAGGTGGCACGGTCTGTCACATTGAACATCTGCGAGCTCGCACTAGTATCAACAAAGTTCTCTGAATAATAAAGGTACTCATCTTTCTCTTGAGTGAAACGAACCGTTGGTAAATCCGCTAAATCCTCCATGACTAATTCCTCTTTCTGGGCTAAAGGATGACCCTCACGGAGATAAATATGGGTATGGAAAGGAATCAATTCAATGACCTCCAGACCTAGCTTTTCAACCCGTTGCATAATCCCCTTTTTATTTTGATTGTTGAGGTAGATAATCCCAATCTCACTATGCCCTTGCGCTACTTCGTCTAAGATTTGAACAGTAGTTGATTCAAAAATACGAAAGTTCTTATAATCAGGATAGCGCTCTGAAAAAGCCGTAATCGTCGGTGGCAAGAAGTCATAGTGCTGACTAGCAATGGAAAATTCATCTTTTTCTTCCTCAGGATTGGCATACTGATTTTGAAAAATATCAAATCCTTTAACCAATTCTTGCGCTTTTTCATAGAATTCCATACCACGACGGGTCAAGAAAGTCCCTGAACTGGTCCGACGAAAAATCTTAAAGCCCAATTCTTTTTCCAAATCACGAACAGAAATAGACAGACTCGGCTGACTAACATACATCTTTTCAGCAGCTTCACGAAAAGTACCGCTATTGGCAATGGCAACAACATAGCGTAATTGTTGAATGTTCATCTTCTACCCCCAACTTCTTTATCTTTTCATTATACCATATTTTAGAAGTTTTCCAAAAAGTAAAAAAGAACATCCTATTCTTCTTAACTATCTTCACTATCTGCCTTTCTCAAGCCAATCTTATTTTCAAAATCAATTCAAAAAAATAACTGGATACACACCACTCCAATATCGAAAAGAAAAACGTTGACTATTTGTGAAAAAAAGAAAATGCCGGAAAGTTCCGACATTGTTTTAGTAAGCTAACTTCCTGAAAATAGGAGTAACCATACATTCCAGAAGGCAGTGATATTGATGAGAATATGAACTAGTATTGGATAGTAGAGATTTTTTGTCATGCGATACAGTAGAGCTAAAATGAGACCTCCACTAGCATAAATGAAAAAAGCAAGAGGTGTTAAAGCAAAATTGATATGAATATAACCGAAAATAATAGCAGAAAGCAAGACATCTCCGTACCAAGGCGAGTTTTTGAAAAAGGTTGTCATAAGCACACCGCGGTAAATCAACTCCTCAGCAATAGGGCCGATGAAGCAAGCTATGAGCAAGAAATAGGGTAATTCCTGTCTCCCCATCATTTCTATCGTTTCATTCAAAGAAATTTGATTTGAAGACGAGGGTATGAAATAAGACAAGAGGAAGTCAGACATATACAAAATGATGTAACCCAGTAAAAGGTAGATAAAGTGCCTCAGCTGCCATTTGAAATGAAAAGTCTTCTTTCCTGCAAAAACTAGTAGATAGATGACCGCTAATAAAAGACCTCCACTCTCCATCCAAAGCAGAATCTGAAAAAATTCACGACTTGCTGGTAGATAGGGCTTTGCGAGGTGATTGAAAATTCCCCAAAACCAAGTTGATTTGTAAAAAATTAAGGATAATGCTAGTAAAATCTGAATAATCCGTTTTTTCATATTAAATCCTCTGTTTTCTCCATATTCCTAATAAATTTTACTTAAAATCTCACAGGACTTCCTTTGCAAAGATGATTGCCTCCTCCAATATATCCTAAATCATAGGTTCCTCTGGGACAAAATCCATGAACCGGCATAGTTAATACCGGCTCTATTTGCCAAGGAAAATAACCATTAGGTTCTTTTCCATAGGGATCTGCTCCACCTTGTATCAGCTCTAATTCTTCATTTGTTAGATTTATATTTTTTGTCATTAAAATCATGATATATTTCCTCCGTTATTGTTTAGATTAGTTGAGTAATCTGATACTCATACCTACTTACAAAAAAACTATTTTAAGCTAGTTTTTTTATGCTTGTCTAGTTGCAACATTGACAATTTTAGTATAGCATATCTTGGCCAAATATCCTCTTCAAATCATGAATTGTTATCAAAACATCCTAAACTGTAAAATCAATTAGCCCCAAGCTTTCTATCAATTTCTTCTCCAAAATATGCTATAATAATACCAAAAGATAAAGAAGGAAGTCTTATGATTAAACTACTAGCCTTGGATATGGACGGAACCCTCCTCAATGAAGCCAAGGAAATCCCACAAGCTCATATTACTGCTATTCACCAAGCTATTGAAAAAGGTGTCAAACTGGTTCTCTGTACAGGTCGCCCGCTTTTCGGCGTCCTCCCCTACTATAAAAAACTGGGACTGGATCTCCAGAATGAGTATGTGATTGTTAACAACGGTTGCTCAACCCACCAGACAAGTGACTGGAGTCTGGTTGATTGGCAAGAACTCAGTCCATCTGACATCGAATACCTCTATGACCTAGCTGAAAAAAGTGATGTTCAGTTGACTCTTTTTGATGAGGAACATTATTTTGTCCTCGGTGGCAAGCCCAATCAAGTCATTGAAAATGATGCTAAACTAGTCTTTTCAGACCTGACTGAAATTTCTCTTGAGGAAGCGACTAGTGGTAAGTACCGGATGTTCCAAGGGATGTTTTTAGGAACAGAGAATCAAACTGACGATTTTGAAGAGCGTTTTGCTGGGGAACTCTGCCAAGGATTCAGTGGCGTTCGTTCACAGCCTGTCATTTATGAAGCCATGCCACTTGGAACGACAAAGGCTACTGCTCTTTCTCGACTAGCAGATATTTTGAAGATTGATTCCTCAGAAATCATGGCCATGGGCGATGCCAATAACGATATCGAAATGCTCCAGTTTGCAGGGCTGGGCATTGCTATGGGAAATGCCAGCGATTATGTCAAATCCCTAGCTGATGATGTTACAGCCAGCAACGAAGAAGACGGCGTTGCGCGTGCGATTGAGAAATATATTTTATAATTAAGAAGCCCAGTTCATATCAACTGGGTTTTGATATTTAAGAATTCCTAAAACTTTAGAAACTCTTTAGAAATGCTTGAGCTTTCTTTGATTTCTATGCTTTATACTAAAGTTATCAAAATAAATCAAAAGGAGAGAATCATGAAAACAGTACTCGACATTCATGGATTGTCCAAAAACTTTGACAAACAAGCTATCCTTCAGGATCTTCATCTAACGATAAGAGAGGGGGATATTTATGGACTTATTGGGAAGAATGGAGCTGGGAAAACCACCTTAATCAAAATCATTACGCAACTACTGTTTGCGGATAAAGGAACTGTTTCCCTCTTTTCTAGTCAATCGGAAAATGAGTGGACCAAGGCTCTATCTCGAGTAGGTTCTGTTATCGAATCACCCGTAGCTCATAATCACTTAACAGCCTACCAAAATCTGAAATATTACTGTATGATTCGTCATATTCCAAATGCTGATCAAGTCATTCGAGAAACGCTGGACTATGTAGGCTTGTCAGATACAGGTAAAAAAGTCTTTCGTGATTTCTCTCTAGGAATGAAACAAAGACTTGGGATCGCCATTGCTCTTCTATCCAAACCAGACTTCCTGATCTTAGATGAACCTATCAACGGTCTCGACCCAATCGGTATCAAAGAATTTCGTCTGATGATTCAACGGCTCAATCAAGAACAAGGGATCACCATTCTCATCTCTAGCCATATCTTGTCAGAACTCTATCTCCTAGCTAATCGTTTTGGTATTTTAGATCAAGGCAAGATTATCCGTGAAATCAGCAAAGCTGAATTTGAAACACTAAGTGAGGATTATATTGTGCTTAAGACAGCCGAGCAAGAGAAAGCTTGTCAAGTATTGAAAGAACGAATCCAGCTCCAGTTCAAGGTTGTTAATCCAGAAAATGAAATCCATATCTTTGGTCAGGAACAAGATGTCAAACAGATTCTCAAAGAATTAACCTTGGCAGATGTTGCCATTGACGAGATTTACTATGCTCGTCAAAACCTAGAAGAATACTTCACTCAATTGGTCCAATAGGAGAAAAATCATGATACATACCATTCAAGCAGACTTTTACCGTCTTTTCCGTTCCAAAGGATTCTGGATTACAGAGTTCATTCTCTTTGTACTCATGTTAATGGGGGCTGTTTTTGGGGCTACTGGCCATCTAATGGCAATCCAGACAGAAGAGCCAGACATTCCAACCCATGGTTGGGACGGTGTACAAGCCCTGATCAACGCATCTAGTCAAGGTTCAAACCTCGTTTTTCTCTGCATAGTTCTAGCCTGCCTCGTTCTTGGAGTTGATTTAATCGGCAAACTCTATAAAAATAATTTAACAGTGGGTGTCTCTCGTACCGAGTTTTTCCTTGCCAAAGCCTTTGTATTGACTTGTATTGCACTCTTGCAAGTTATCATCAGCCTTGTG
Source organism: Streptococcus sp. 3109 (assembly GCF_013276905.1). Classification (NCBI taxonomy): domain Bacteria; kingdom Bacillati; phylum Bacillota; class Bacilli; order Lactobacillales; family Streptococcaceae; genus Streptococcus; species Streptococcus sp. 3109. The sequence continues at coordinate 217,291 of NZ_VMLY01000001.1, forward strand.
ATTGCCTTTATTCCAGCAACTATCTTAAATGGATTTGGCACTATGCCTGATGGCTTTATTGGCAATCTACTGATAACCATTTCCCTTCAATTCCTTTGCCTCCTTGCTTGGCTTTCCATTGTTTCCTTCATCCTCTATGTTAGTCATTCTTATCTTGCAGTATTTATTGGATATTTGGTCAGCTCTATCTTACTTTCTATGCCAATGCTCATTTTTCCAAGTATCAAAATTTTGCCATATTTATCATTGCAATTTACTTATGCTATGACTGCTAATAGTGAGTCAATTCTCTACACATTTATAGGTAGCTTAGCTGTTATTGTAATCTTTAATATAAGTGGATTGATAGTTTTCAAAAAGAAAAGTCTATAAAAAAAGACCTCCTCTAGCCTACAGAGGAGGTTCCTTTTCGTTAAAAGTAAATACAAACCGATAACCACTGTCCATCTGTGCTTAGTTTCATCTCTGCACCGAGAAGATGACATAATTCCTCAGTGATATAAAGGCCTAAACCAGAGGATTCTTCCGTATCAGATAGATTTTCAGAATAAAAACGGTTGCTGAGATTTTCTATTTTTTTGATGGGCTGTTTGACAAGGTTTGCAATCTCTAAGACAAGCTGTCCCTTTTCCTTTCTCAAAGATAGACGCGCTTCTTCCTTGCCATGTTTGAGGACATTTCCAAGCAGATTTTGTAAAATTCGATCCAGCAAGTCTTCATCAGTTCTCATTTTTAAATCATCTTCAACCTTAAAATCAAGCGTGATATTCGCCGCTTGAAAAACATCATAATAAGCCAGAGTCTTTTTGGTGATAAAAGTTGAAAAATCCACTTCTTCCAGTTTCGGTTTGACAGCCCCTTCCATCAAACGACGATATTCTAGGAGTGCCTCCAAACGTTTGGAAACTAAATCAAGATGATTGGCAATTTTTTGTAGGGTTTCTGCTTGGTTTTCAGGAGACTTTATCAATTGTTGCGTGTAGCCTGAAGCGATAGTCAAAGGCGTCCGAATATCATGGGCGATATTGCTGATGGCCATATCCAGAGTCTGTTTTTCCCTTTTCATAACCAATCGAGATTGTTCCACTTCCTGAAATAGATTATCAATCTGCTGGTAGAGATGTAAAAAATGTTTGGAAAAAATGCTGACTCCGACTCTTTTCATACTACCTGTGAGAATCTTGTCTTCAATCTGTTGACTCAAGTTTTTAAGTGCTAGATGGTAGCGAATCAATGCAATCGATAAAATAATTAGGAGTACTAGTAGGACAAAAATTATCATGTAGGTCATTGCTTGTCTCCTTTTAATCTTACCCCAACGCCCCAGATGGTTTCAATATATTCTTGATTTGGGTCAAGCTGGTTTAATTTTTTACGAAGATTACTCAAATGCGTATTGAGGGTATTATCTCCAGGTAGGTAGCTCTCCTCCCAGACCAATTCATACAGTTCTTCCTTGGTGAAAATTTTCTTAGGATGTTTAAGGAGAGTTTGGAGAATCAAGCATTCTTTCTTGGCAAGGCGAATCGTTTCCTGGTTATTTTTGATTTCAAAACTTTCTGCATCAAACTGGATATTTTTCAAGTTTTGTGGCAGATTTTCAGTTTTTACTATTTCCACAGGCTGTTTTTCTGCACTTTGGCGTAACTGAACAGTAACTCTAGCAAAGACTTCATCCAAATCAAAAGGTTTCACTATGTAATCATTGGCACCATCTAAGAGATATTGACTGATTAGCTTCTTATCGCTCAAAGCCGTTAGCATAATGACTGGAGTTTGACTTTGTTCCCTGATGGCTTTTAAAACCTGATCCCCATTTTTCCCAGGAAGCATGATATCTAGCAAAACGAGCTCAATCCCACCTTGGTCAAAACGCATGATTCCTTCTGTACCGGAAAAGGCTTGAATTACCTCATGCTCCTCAGTAAGAAGTGTTCGCAAAATCTCTTGAATGTCACTATTGTCTTCAATAACCAATATCCTAGCCATAAATACCAACCTTTCTGCAACTATTATAGCATGTTTTATTGATAAAGCTTAAATAGAAAAGCTCCTCGCATTAAAGCGCGAGAAAGCCTTAGAGGGTTAAAATGTAAAATTCACTTGCTAGATGACCTAGTATCTTATAGTTGCTAGTAAAAACGAGTCTAGCATAATAAATCTCTCATTTCTCCCCTACTAGTCCGTAATTCGTCGATACATTTCTGGTCTTCTATCTCGAAACAAGCCCCAGTTTAGGCGTTCGCCTGCTCCCTTGTCAAGATCATAAGTAGCTAACAGAACAGCTTCTCCTTGTCTTTCAGCTCGCTCTAGAATAGCTCCTGTTTCATCCGTCATAAAGGATGAACCGTAGAAGTCAAGACTGGAACTCTGTCCACCATTTTCCTCACTAGGAGTGACTTCCTCCAAACCATAACGATTGGCTGCAATAACTGGGACAATATTTGCTGCTGCGTGTCCTTGCATGGTACGTTGCCAATGACCACAACTGTCCGTATCTAGGATAGGCTCAGAGCCAATAGCAGTTGGATAAAAGAGCAATTCAGCACCATTCAATGCAAGACAACGGGCTGTTTCAGGGAACCATTGATCCCAACAGATACCGATCCCAATCTTAGCATAGCGAGTATCCCAGACCTTGAAACCTGTATTGCCAGGCGTGAAATAGAATTTTTCTTGATAGTAATGGTCATCTGGTATGTGGGTCTTTCGATAAACGCCCAGCACTTCTCCATCTGCATCAATGACGGCAATAGAGTTATACAAGACATTGCCATCTTTTTCATAGAAACTGATTGGTAAAACAACTTTTAGTTCCTTAGCAATCACCTTAAAATGCTGAATGGCTGTATTGTCTGTCACCGACTGGGCATGTTGGTAGTAGTCATACTGACGTTCCTGACAGAAATAGGGACGTTCAAACAATTCGGGTAAAAGGATAATTTGTGCACCTTGTTCTGCAGCCTGACGTACTAAACGCTCCGCTGTTTGAATATTTGTTGCCACATCCTTGGCACATTGCATCTGAATGGCTGCAACTCTTACATTTCTCATCTTTTTCTCCTATTCTGGGATTTGTTGGGTGATACAGTGGATATTGCCACCACCTAAAAGAATATCTCTGGCTGGTATTCCGACAACTTTACGGTCTGGGAAACACTTACTGAGGATATCTAAGGCCACTTGGTCATTGACATCCTCGAACTGTGGAACCAAGACTGCCTTGTTGGCGATATAAAAGTTTACGTAGGAAGCTGCTAGTCGTTCACCTGCGTATCGCTCTTCTTCTCCTTCTTCATAGATGTAGCCTGGCAGATCCTCTTCGGTTACAACTTGATGAAGAGCTGGAATTGGAAGTTTATGAATGGTAAACTTCCGTCCTTTTGCATCTGTCTCTTGCTCTAAGAGTTCGAGATCTGCTTTTGACATGGCATATTGAGGATCACTTTCGTCGTCCGTCCAAGACAAGACAAGTTCTGCAGGACCAACAAAGGCAGCAACATTGTCAACGTGTTCATTGGTTTCATCCTGATAAATACCATAAGGAAGCCAGATAACTTTTTCAGCACCAAGGCTCTCTAATAAGGTACTCTCGATTTCCTCTTTACTTAGATGAGGATTGCGTCCAGGGCTTAGAAGGCAACTTTCAGTCACAAGAATGGTTCCTTGACCATCGCTATGAATGGCTCCGCCTTCAAGGACGAAAGGCTTAGCATCGTAAACAGGCATTTCCAAGGCCTCAGCAAAACGACTGGCTACTTGGTCATCATCTTCATAATCTTGATAAAGACCATCATAGGTGCCACCCCAGGCATTAAAAGCCCAATCGACTGCCAACTTTTCTCTTTTATCATTGACAAGAATAGTTGGACCTGTATCACGCGCCCAGGCATCATTGGTAGGAATGTCTAAATAAACAGCGCTATCTCCAAGGTAGTCTTGGGCTTCAGCTAAGTAGTCTTGGTCCACCAAAAGATAGACTCTTTCTCCTTCTGCTATGGTTTTGATAATCTGACTAAATGCTCTTTTAGCAGCTTTTCCTTGAAAAGGCCATGAACCTGGTCGAGTCGGCCATATCATGAGGGTACCATGATGGGGTTCGTACTCTGCTGGCATGTGATAGCCTAATTTTTTTGGACTGTCCATCATGATAATCTCCCTTTAAAGTCTTGATAACCAAAAGATTTGACTAAGTTGCAGTCTCCCTGTTCGTCCATGAGATAGAGACTTGGCAATCCAATACCATTAAAGGTATTATTTTTGACAAAAGAATAAATAGCCATGTCTTCAAAATAAAGTCTATCACCGATTTGAACTGGATTTTCAAAGCTATAATCACCAATCACATCGCCTGTCAGACAGGTATTAGAAGAAAGTCTATAGGTATGGGCTTTTTCCTGTGCCTCAGAGCCATTTCTCAAAGGTGGACGATAGGGCATCTCAAGTACGTCAGGCATATGGCAGGTCGCGGAGGCGTCTAAAACCAAGATTTCCATACCGTTTTCGACAATATCTAATACCTCAGTTGCTAGATAACCTGCATTGAGCGCAATGGCTTCACCCGGCTCGATATAGATTTCAAGATTGTAAGTTTCTCGGATACGTTTGATTTCAGAAATCAGCAAATCCACATCGTAACCTTCTCTTGTGATGTGGTGTCCGCCCCCCATATTGAGCCACTTTACCTCATGTAAGTACGAACCAAATTGCGCTTCTACTGCTTTCAAAGTTGTTTGTAAATCATCTGCTCCCTGCTCGCAAAGGGTATGAAAATGAAGACCATCCACCAAATCTAGTAAATCACTAGGAATCTTGTCTAGAGTGACTCCAAAACGAGAGCCTGGTGCACAAGGGTCATAGAGCGCGTGATCACCCTGAGTTGAACACTGAGGATTGAGACGTAAACCTACACTGATACCAGCTTTCCGACAACGAGCCCCATGTTTACGCAACTGTCTCTCAGAGTTAAAAACGATATGGTCTGTTATCTCAAGCAATTCCTCCAAGTCTGCATCCTTGAAAGCTGGCGCAAAGACATGGACTTCCCCTTGAAATTCCTCTCTAGCTAGCTTAGCTTCATAGAGTCCACTAGCTGTCGTACCTGATAGATACTGGCTAATCAAGGGATAGGTTTTATAGAGGGAATAGGCCTTCTGGGCAAGCAAAACCTTGCAACCAGCTTCTTCTTGTACATATTGTAGAATGCGGCAGTTTGATTCTAACTTTGCCAAGTCAATGACGTAAGCTGGTGTTGGTACTTGTTCTAGCTTCATTAGTCCACCATTTGTGGATTTTCAACCACAACCCAAGGCAAACCGTACTCATTCAAAGCTTCCATAAATGGATCTGGATCCAATTCTTCAAGGTTATACACTCCAGCTTGTTTCCAAGTACCGTTCATAACCAATTTTGTCCCAATCATGGCTGGAACGCCTGTCGTGTAAGAAATAGCTTGTGAACCAACTTCTGTGTAACATTCCTGATGGTCGCAGACATTGTAGATGTAGATGGTCTTTTCAACGCCATCTTTTACACCTGTAAAGATACATCCAATATTGGTTTTTCCGACTGTACGTGGACCAAGGCTTGCAGGATCTGGAAGTAGCGCTTTTAAAAATTGGATTGGAACAATTTCTTGACCGTTAAAGTTAATGGTATCCGTACGAAGGAGCCCAACATTTTCAAGACATTTCATGTGCGTCAAGTATGATTGACCAAAAGTCATAAAGAAACGAATGCGTTTGACTCCAGGAATGTTTTTGGCCAATGATTCAATTTCTTCATGGTGAAGGAGATACATGTCTTTTTGTCCAACTTGAGGGAAATCGTACTCACGCTTGATAGACATAGCTTCGACTTCAACCCATTTTCCATCTTCCCAGTAAGAACCTGGCGCAGAAACCTCGCGTAGATTGATTTCTGGGTTGAAGTTGGTCGCAAATGGATAACCGTGGTCACCACCATTACAGTCTAAAATGTCGATATAGTGGATTTCATCAAAATAATGTTTGAGAGCATAGGCAGAAAAGACACTAGTCACACCTGGGTCAAAGCCAGATCCAAGCAGAGCAGTCAAACCTGCTTCTTTGAATTTTTCCTGATAAGCCCATTGCCATGAGTAGTCAAAGTAGGCGGTAAAACCAAGTTCTTTGCAACGTTTTTCGTAGATAGCACGCCACTCAGGGTCTTCTGTGTCTTCTGCTTCATAGTTAGCCGTATCGATATAGTGAACACCTGTTTCCAAACAAGCATCCATAATGGTTAAATCTTGATATGGTAAAGCTACGTTCAAAACAGCTTCTGGTTTGTAGCTTTCAATCAGGGCAATCACTTCTTGAACCTTGTCAGCATCAAGAGCAGCTGTCTCAATCTTTGTACTTGTTTTGCCTTCCAATTTAGCTTTCAAGTCATCACATTTTGACTTGGTACGGCTAGCAATCATAATTTCTGTAAAGGTTTTGCTATCTTGACAAATCTTTGAAATAGCAACTTGGGCAACGCCCCCACATCCAATAACTAATAAACGACTCATTTTTTTCCTTCCTCTTCTTCTAAAATGTCCTCAACATACTTGGGTAACATAAAGGCTCCCACGTGTAAGTTTGCAGTGTAGTATTCTGTGAAAAGCTGGCGTTTTTTCCAGCCTTCCTTGTCAAAATCTTTAACAGGGTGGTATTTTTTCGATGCAAATCCAAACAACCAATAACCAGCAGGGCTGGTTGGGATATGGGCCTGATAGACCCGACTGATTGGAAAGGCTTGATTGACCTTGCGGTGCATGCTTCGACAAGCTGACTCATCCTCGTCAAAGAAGGGACTCCCATGCTGGTAAATCATGATGCCGTCTTCTTTCAAGGCTCTGTAACTGTTACCGTAAAATTCCTTGGTAAAGAGCCCTTCCGTATGTCCAAATGGATCTGTCGCATCGTTGATGATAATATCGTAGTCATCTTCGCAGTTTCGCAAAAAGCGTAGCCCATTTTGATAGTAAATGGTAACACGAGGGTCATCAAGTCCCGAAGCAAAGTCTGGGAAATACTCACGACAGACCTCAACCAACATCTCATCTGGTTCCACAATATCGATTTGCTCCAGTTCAGGATAGAGGGTTAATACTTGGGCAACACCACCGTCACCACCCCCAATAACCAAGACTTTCTTGGGATTTGGGTGGACAGCCATGGGAACATGAACGGTCATTTCATTGTAGACAAAATCATCCGCATCTGAGAACAAGACGTGCCCATTTAAAATTAGTATTTTCCCAAAAGCTGGTGTATCCAAGACTTCGATATCCTGCCATTCACTTTTACCAGCGTAGAGTTGCTTGGCTGTTCTCAGGGACAATTTCACATCTGGAGTATGAACTTCAGAAAACCATAAATCCATCTAGTTCTCCTTTCTCTTAATGACGTTGATGTGATTGACCTCTGGATCTTCCGTCCCTTGGAGGGAGCAACCACGTTCCTTGGCAAATTGGATATAGTCGACAATTTCTCGTGTAATGCGTTCTCCAGGAGCCAAGACAGGAATACCTGGAGGATAGCACATGACAAATTCCCCACAGACCTGTCCAACAGATTCGTCTAAAGACAAACTTTTTCTCTCTGAATAGAAGGCTTCCTGAGGAGAAAGGACCAACTCGGGCTGGATATATTCTCCAGCTATCAAGTCCTTCCCATCTCGTGAATAGAGTCTCTTGATATCAGCCAAAGCACCGACCAAGCGCTCGATGTCTTGGATACGGTCACCAATCGAAATATAGGCCAAGATATTGCCAATATCACCAAACTCAATCTGAATGTCGTATTCGTCTCGCAAGAGGTCGTAAACCTCGATACCTGTTAAGCCAATACCCTGAGTGTAAACTGACAACTTGGTCACGTCAAAATCGCAAACGGACACTCCGTCTATTAACTCTTTTGAGTAGGCATAGTAGCCACCTATGGCATTGATTTCACGACGAGCGTACTCGGATAGCTCGATGACCTTCTCAAAAGACTCTTTACCACGAAGGGCTAAATTCCTACGTGAAATATCCAAACTAGCCATCAACAAGTAAGAGGCGGATGTTGACTGGGTCAGATTGATAATCTGACGTACGTACTCGGGATTCATCTGCTCCCCGATTAAAAGAAGCGAACTTTGTGTCAAACTCCCACCAGACTTATGCATAGAAACTGCTGCCATATCAGCACCTGCATCCATAGCAGAAATTGGAAGTTTATCAGTGAAATGCAAATGCGCTCCGTGGGCTTCATCTACTAAAACCATCATGCCAGCTTCATGAGCCATTTCTGTCAAACCCTTTAGGTCTGAACAGATTCCGTAGTAAGTGGGATTGTTAATCAAAATGGCCTTGGCATCTGGATGGTCCTTTATGGCCTGGGCTACTCGGTCATTTTCAAGACCTAAAGCGATACCAATCTTAGGATCTACACTCATCTCGATATAGATGGGAATGGCACCACATAGAACCAGCGCATTGATGGCAGATTTATGGACATTTCGTGGCAGAATAATCTTATCTCCAGCCTTGCAGGTTGACAGAATCATAGTCTGCACCGATGAAGTTGTTCCACCAATCATGAGAAAGGCATGGTTAGCTCCAAAAGCATCCGCCGCTAGCTCCTCTGCATCCCGAATAATCGAAATAGGGTGACCAAGATTATCCAAGGGTTTCATCGAATTGACATCAATGCCAACACATTTTTCACCTAACAGTTCGACAAGTTCTGGATTTCCCCGTCCGCGCTTGTGACCTGGAACATCAAAGGGAACAATCCTTTTCTTGCGTAACTTCACCAAGGCCTCATAAATTGGGGCTTGGTTTTGATCTAACTCTTTCAAGACATACTCCTTTCCATATTTTTAGTACCTTATGAAAACTAAGGAACTAAAGGTTGACTCATGAAAAAAGAGCAGGATTTCACCTGCTCTGCAATCTTCTGACGTTTTTATGTTTGTTTCTGTTGAGTATGTCTGTTCCCGATGTTTCCTAACTCTCTAGTAGCAAATATTACGTACTTTATTGATCGTTTCACAAGATGACGTGTGCTTTCACCACACTAAAAATTTATGAATTAGGACAAGTGTCCTAACATCAACTTATAAAAGTAGGCTTTTAACCCTATCAATAATGTGGTTTTTCAACCACGCTTCGGCATTCAACCCTGCCTGTCCGTAGGCATTTTTTACTCGGGTTTATATTTGCTAGAAAACATCATCTCATTTTCTAAGCTCCATTACTATATCATGTTTTTAAGAACTTGTAAAGCCTTTTACGAAAAAAATATAAAAAAGTTCGCAAAATATTTGGATTTTATTTGATTTAATACTCATTATTCTCTTGTAAACGATTATAAAGTGAACAAAATGTTTATCGTATTTAATTTAAAAATTCTATACTCTTTACCTTCGGTGTTTGATCTATTAGAGAAGATGTCGACATTTTTATATCATTAAAATCGTGCAACTTTTTTCAGATACTTTTAAAAGATTGATTTCATTACCTCTTTCCTTTATACTGGATAAAAAGGAGATTAGTATGTCAGAAACAAATCACGAAATCGATTCAAATTTTGCAGGTCGTTTAAATATCCTGCGTGCTGGTGTTCTTGGTGCCAATGATGGAATTATTTCCATCGCTGGTGTGGTTATCGGGGTTGCCAGTGCTACCAGCAATATCTGGATTATTTTTTTATCAGGTTTTGCAGCTATCTTAGCTGGTGCCTTTTCAATGGCTGGTGGAGAATATGTATCCGTTTCAACTCAAAAAGATACCGAGGAAGCAGCCGTTGCGCGTGAGCAGCTCTTGCTAGACCAAGATATGGAACTAGCCAAAAAATCCCTCTATGCTGCCTATATTCAAAATGGCGAGTGTGAAACATCAGCCCAACTTCTCACCAACAAAGCCTTTTTAAATAATCCACTCAAGGCTTTGGTAGAGGAAAAATATGGGATTGAGTATGAAGAATTTACCAATCCTTGGCACGCTGCCATTTCTAGCTTTATTTCCTTTTTCCTTGGTAGCTTACCACCAATGCTTTCAATTACCATTTTCCCAAGTGAATACCGCATCCCTGTTACTGTCCTTATCGTCGGTGTGGCCCTTCTTCTCACTGGTTACACTAGTGCCAAACTTGGAAAAGCCCCAACCAAAACAGCTATGATTCGGAACCTAGCTATTGGCCTCTTGACCATGGGAGTTACCTTCCTGCTCGGACAACTTTTCAGCATTTAATACTCTTCGAAAATCTCTTCAAACTACGTCAGCTTCGCCTTGCCGTATGTATGATTACTGACTTCGTCAGTTCTATCTGCAACCTCAAAACAGTGTTTTGAGCTGACTTCGTCAGTCTTATCTACAACCTCAAAACAGTGTTTTGAGCAACCTGCGGCTAGCTTCCTAGTTTGCTTTTTGATTTTCATTGAGTATAAAATACAAGAAATACCTCGATTTTGAAGTCGAGGTATCTTTTTTTACATTTGCACAATCTTGCGATAGCTTCTTGAAGTAATCATGAAAATCAAGACATAGGCGATGAGGAAGATAGCGCAGATAGACAAGGTCACAATCAACATCATAGTCGTATCTATTACACCAATCACTTTTAAAATCAGACTAAGCATATGGTAGGCAAAGGCTAGATGTATGAAGGCAAAAAGCAAAGGAAGGAAGAAAACAGTTAAAACCTGTTTGTTAATAGTTTGCTTGATTTGCTTTTGATCTAAACCGACTTTCTGCAAGATAATAAAGCGCTCACGGTCTTCATAGCCTTCAGAAATTTGCTTGTAGTAGATGACCAGAACAGTTCCGACCATAAAGATAATGGATAGGAAAATACCGATAAAGAAGACACCACCAAAGAGGGCACTCATCTGAGCACTAGCATCTGATAAATTACTACCATAAACATAGCTACCTTCCGTGTTTAATTGAGTATTAAATTGATCGAGGTATTTATCATACTCGTCAGCGACCTTGAGTTGTTCTTCTTCGCTGGCATTTACATTCATGCCACCGTAAAACTGATTATATATAGCCGAATCTGGGAATTGATCCAAAAAGGCTTGTAAATCAGGTACAACAAGGTAATTGTAATCAGCAGTCAAAATATTAAACTGATTTGGAACATGGTTGACAATAAAATCTTTAGTAAATTCTTCTTTTACAGAAAATTGATGATCATTCAGAATTAGAGTTTTTTGTTCTTTAACTCCCTCGTTCTTTGCAAAGAGTCCGACCTCATTTCCTGATAGAGACAGTTTTTGACCAGTCATATTTTCATAATCTTTTTGGTCAAATACCATAAAAACTGTTGTGGGTTGGACACGATTTTGTCCTTTTTCAAAAAGTGTTAACTTATTTCCTTCTTGGTTTGCAACACCAAAGTAAGTATAACGAATTACTTCTTTCTCTTTAATCTTATAACCTTTATCACTTGCAAACTGGCTCAAGAGTTTGTCCAAATCTTCTTTTTCAACATTTTGTCCTGAAACCCCAAAATCATGAGGATTTAGAACTTTTTTAAAGGATTCTGCGGAATTGAAAATGCTTGTCGCTGCTGACATGGTTACTAAAACCATTGTTGACAAAATAGCGATAGTTGCTAGTCCAACTGCATTTTTCTTCATACGGAAAATCAAGTTGGAAACAGATATGAGGTTATTAGGTTGGTAATAGTATTTCTTGTTTTTCTTTAAGATTTGAAGGAAAACGGTAATACCTGCATTGAACAAGAGATAAGTACCAAAGATAACCAGCAAAACAGCTATGAAGAAGGTTGTTAAGGCTGTAAGAGGATCTTTTACCGTAAGGGCAAGATAATAGCCAATCCCTAAACTAATCGAACCAAGAATCGTTTGGAGAGGTAGGAAACGACCTTTTTTCTCTCCGCTTGCTTTCTCACGCGAGAGCTGGAGGGCATTCATACGGGCGATTCGAAGGGCATTCAGGAACATGAGGCCTAGGAAAATCAAACCAAAGACAACAAGTACTGTAATGACAACTTTCATCTGGAAGGTAGCGACCAGCTCAACCTTCAATTTCATCAGTTTGAGCAAGAAAGCGAAAATTAACTTGTCAAACAAGGCTCCAATACCGATACCTGATCCAACAGTTAGAATCCCAAACACCACTAACTCCTTAAAGGTCATACTGATCAGGTGACGTTTCTCCAAGCCCAACATGCCATAAATTCCCAGTTCCTTGGAACGGTTCTTCATAACAAAACTATTGGCATAGAGGACGATAATGGCTGACGCAAGGGTGACGACAAACATACCAAATCCTAGAGTAGCTTGAATGGTGTTTCCTCCACGGATTTCAGCAATCTTGGGATTGAAAGTTAGAGAGTAAAAGAGATAGGTGACAGTGACTGCCAAAAGAACAGCCAGCGCAAAAGGATAGTAGAGTTTGCGGTTTTTAATCAAGTTCGATACCGCTAACTTATTGGTTAATCGAAACATACTAATTCACCTCGCTTGCCATGACAGTCAAGGTATCAGAGATCTCTTGGAACATCTGACGTTCTGTCTTCTCTCCACGGTAGATTTGATTATAAAGAATTCCGTCCTTGATAAAGAGTACACGTTTAGCTCTGCTAGCTGCTGCTGTTGAGTGGGTTACCATGAGAATGGTTTGGCCACGCTCATTGATTTCATCAAAGACATCAAGTAAGGCTGCAGAGGACTTGGAATCAAGGGCACCTGTTGGCTCATCCGCAAGGAGAATTTCAGGTTCAGTGATGATGGCGCGTGCTACTGCTACACGCTGTTTCTGGCCACCAGAAATCTCGTAAGGGTACTTCTCTTGCAATTGGTTTATTCCCAGATTCTCAGCTGTCACCACCAATTTCTTCATCATCTCTGTAATAGGTCTTCTTGACAAGACAAGGGGAAGCAAGATATTATCTTTTACAGAGAGAGTATCTAACAAATTAAAGTCTTGGAAGACAAATCCTAGCTTTTCACGACGGAAGCTAGAAGCCTGTGAATTTTTAATGGTTGCGGTATCCGTTCCATTTAAGTAAACCTGCCCACGAGTTGGTTTATCCAGCATAGCTAGAATATTGAGAAGAGTTGATTTACCAGAACCAGACTCACCCATGATGGCAACGTAGTCACCTTTTTCAACGGTAAAGTGAATATCCTTGAGGGCTTCTACTTGGTTGCCCTGAAAACGAGTTTTGTAAATTTTTTGAACGTGTTTTACATCTAAAAGTGTCATGAGAATCTCCTTTCTTAATATCCCATCAAATGAAATGTTGCTTGCATCATAGCGCATCCCAGCTGAACACGCTCGATATCTTTGTGGCTTGATTTTCTTTTTTTCTTCTGTAAGATTTGTTTCATGATGTTACTCCTTTGTTCTTTATGAGTCTAGTTTACATCAAAAAAAGACCGCTTGCCATAACCTAACCTTACAAAAGAGACTTTAATCTTACATTTTTGTAAGATTGGGGGAAATGTAGGCAAAATTACTTATAAAATGATTTGATTTTCTATTTTTAAAATTGTAAAATATAAGTGTGAAAAGGCTTACTTTGGAAAGGAGGAAGCGGGAACTAACATTTGAGTAAGCTTACCTAGATAACATACCATTAAATTGAACACTTGCAAGTTGTTCAACCTATAAGGAAAGAAGGTGCGCCTTAATGAAACACAAAGAACATATACTCATCGGACTTCTCTATCTCCTCTCTCCATTCATCGGTCAGCTCTTAGTTGAAAAGACACACTTTATCGGTACACAATCTACAGCTACTGCTTATGCTATTTGCTGGCTATCAGTTGTTATCAGTATCCATCATTTATCAAAAAATGTATTGTCTCAGCATGAAAAATCAGATTAGAAATCTAAGTTCAAAATAATATTTTTAGTTTACAGATGAGACTGGCGAAATATTATTAAAAGTAAAAAAGCTTTAAATCAAGCAGTTTAGACTATTGATTTAAAGCTTTTTGCTTATTCAAAATCTTTTGTTAAACCTCACCAAAACCAGCCTTCATTGTCGTCAATAGCTTGGGCTTCTTTGCGTTTGCGTGGACCTGTTCCATACATTTCTGCTTCGATTTCTTCCTTGGTTGGCATGATAGAAGCTAGGATGATATAGATAATCACGCCAAGTCCAAAGTTTGCGACTGTAAAAATAGCAAATAGAAAACGAACCAGGGTAACATCAAAGTTCCACTTGTCTGACAGACCTGCCAGAACTCCTGAAATCATGCGATTTCGTCTCATTTTATAAAATTTACTGTTCATGATATTTCCTCTTTCTGCTAGGTTAGACATAGTATATCACGGGTAGGCTCGGCTTTCATCAGTCCTCAGGCTGATTTATTAGTAGCAATTTACCTCGACAAAGTCCACAGCGATAGCGTTTGGTATCAATCCTACGCTTGCGCTGATACCTTTGTTGGCAGGATTGACAACGATAAAGCTTGAGTGGTTTAGAGTGGCTATTTGTCAAGGAGGGCACAAAGCGTAATCCATCCACTGCTTTCAAAAGGTCCTTAAAATCCCGATCCTTGTGTTGATAGCCCTTCCCTTGAAAATAGAGATGATAATGACAGAGTTCATGTCGAACAATTTTCCTAAAAACATCCAGACCCAGTTCCTGATAAACCTTTGGGTTGAAATCCAAATGCCCATCTTTGGGGAAAAATCGCCCACCTGTCGAACGTAGACGAGAATTCCACTGGACATGATGGATAAAAGGTCTGCCGAAGTCTTCTAGTGAAACCTGCTTGACGTAATCAGTCAGTTTCATTTGGAGCGAGGAGCGACAGATTGACTTTTTCACGTTCAGTATCGATTTTCTTGACCCAAACGGTCACCAAATCACCAACGGATACCACTTGGCTAGGATGTTTGATAAATTTACGACTCATATGTGAAATATGAATCAGGCCGTCCTCATGAATCCCAATGTCAACGAAGGCACCAAAGTCAACGACGTTACGCACCACACCTTCCAGCTTCTGTCCGACCACTAAGTCTTTGATATCTAGGACATCTTGGCGAAGTACAGGTGCATCAAAGGAATCACGGAAATCTCGACCTGGTTTGAGAAGATCTGCAATGATATCTTTAAGGGTTTCTGGACCAAGGTCTAGCTCTACCGCCATATCTTTGACTGAAAGCGACTTGAGTTTGCTTTGGGCTTCCTCGTTTAGGTCTTTAATATCTAAACGTTTAAAGAGTTCCTTAACAGCAGAATAGTTTTCTGGGTGAACTCCTGTATTATCAAGGATATTGCTACTTTCAGGGATACGAAGGAAACCAGCTGCCTGTTCAAAAGCCTTGGCCCCCAGACGCGGAACTTTCTTGATTTGAGCGCGTGAAGTGATTTTTCCTTCTTCCTCACGGTATTTGACAATATTTTCAGAAATGGTTTTATTGAGTCCAGCTACGTGTGAAAGAAGAGCTGGACTGGCCGTATTGACATTGACACCGACTTGGTTTACCACTGTATCGACAACAAAGTCCAGACTCTCAGATAGTTTCTTCTGACTGACATCATGCTGGTATTGACCGACACCGATTGACTTAGGATCGATTTTGACCAATTCAGCAAGGGGGTCCTGCAAACGACGGGCGATAGAAATAGCAGAGCGTTTTTCAACGGTCAAGTCTGGGAACTCCTGACGAGCAAGTTCGCTGGCAGAGTAGACCGAAGCACCACTTTCGTTTACGATGACATAACTAACCTCAGGAAAATCTTTCAGAACTTCCGCCACAAAGGCTTCACTTTCACGACTGGCCGTCCCATTTCCTATGGCAATAATTTCTACACTGTATTGACCAATCAAATCTGCCAGATCTTTCTTGGCTTCTTCGATTTGACGAGCTGACGCTGGTTTGACAGGATAAATGACCTGAGTTGTCAGCATTTTCCCTGTTGCATCCACGACAGCTAGCTTGGCACCTGTACGAAAGGCAGGGTCAAATCCTAGAACCACGCGCCCTTTCAATGGAGCAACCAAGAGGAGATTGCGCAGGTTGTCAGAAAAGAGTTGGATAGCTCCTTCTTCTGCTTTCTCAGTTAATTCTGTCCGAATGCGTCGCTCGATAGCAGGTAAGACTTTTTTCTTAACTGACTGTTGAACAACTTCATCTATATAGGCATTTTTTACCTTGAAACGAGCAGCAAAGAAGGCAAGAATGCGGTCCGTCGCATGTTCAAAACCAACCTTCAAGACACCTAGCTTCTCCCCACGATTGAGGGCCAAGGTACGATAACCCTGCATATTTCCAACCGTCTCTGAAAAATCATAATAAATCTGAAAAACCTGCTTTTCATCAAGACTTTCATCCTTGACTTGAGAAGTGAGTTTAGAGTGTCTCAGAACCTCCTGATAAGTCATGGAACGCAAGGTCACATCTTCCGATAAGGCTTCGACCAAGATATCAACTGCACCAGCCAAGGTTTCCTTACCAGTCGCAAATCCTTCACAGACAAACTTTTCAGCCTCTTTCTCTAAGTCAGCTACATTCTGCAAAATCAGGCGAGCAAGTGGGAAGAGTCCGGCTTCACGGGCAATAGTTGCCTTGGTTCGACGCTTTTCCTTGTATGGAAGATAGAGTTCTTCTACGTCTGCTAATTTTTCGGCTGCTAAGATAGCCTCTTCCAACTCCTTGGTCAGCTTGCCTTGTTCTTGAATTTTAGCCAAGACAGCTTCCTTACGGTCGTTGAGATTTGTCAGACTTTTATCCATGTCGATAATAGCCTTAATCGCCACCTCATCCAGACTACCAGTCATGTCCTTGCGATAACGCGCAATAAAGGGAATAGTCGCCCCTTCAGCTGTCAAACTTAGAACAGTATCAATTTGCTTTAGCGTCACTCCCAAATCCTGGGAGATTTTTTCATATTTTTTATCCATGAAACTATTATACCATAAGCTGGAAGGCTTTCTCCAATCCTTTTCATACTCAATGAAAATCAAAAAGCAAACTAGGAAGCTAGCCGCAGGCTGCTCAAAACACCGTTTTGAGGTTGTGGATAAGACTGACGAAGTCAGTTACCTATACCTATGATATATACGGCAAGACGAAGCTGACGTGGTTTGAAGAGATTTTCGAAGAGTATCAACTATCGAAAACAAATTAAAAAACTCCCTTTTCCTTAAAATAATAGTATAATAGAGGTAGAATTTAGAATCGAGGTACACCTATGGCTGTAAAATTTACAAAACGAGACGACTTGGACAAGATGTTTGAAGAGTTTGCTAAACTCCCTGATTTGAAACAAGTCACTTTCCCTGATGACAAAGAGAAAAAAGCCAAAGCAGAAAAGAAAAACTAGATGACTGCTTTCCAACAACTCCCATCTAGTGTGCTTCAAACTGGAGCCATTTTTCTCTCCATTATCATTGAAGCCCTTCCCTTCGTTCTGATAGGAAGCATTGTCTCTGGGCTGATTGAGGTTTATATCACACCTAACAAGGTTTATCATTTTCTCCCTCGAAATCGTTGGGGGAGAATCTTTTTTGGGACCTTTGTCGGTATACTTTTCCCTTCTTGTGAATGTGGAATCGTCCCCATTATCAATCGTTTTCTGGAAAAGAAAGTTCCCAGTTACACGGCTGTTCCCTTTCTCGTAACAGCACCTGTCATCAATCCCATTGTTCTTTTTGCGACCTATTCTGCCTTTGGTAATTCCTTCCACATCGCCCTGTTACGAGCTCTGGGTTCCATCGTTGTGGCTGTAATACTAGGAATTTTTCTGGGATTTTTCTGGCAAGAACCGATTCAGAAAGAAAATCGGTTGGCCTGTCATGAGCATGATTTTTCTCACTTAAGCCCTGCAAAAAAGGTTTTTCAGGTTTTTGTGCAAGCAATTGATGAATTTTTTGATACGGGACGTTATTTGGTATTCGGCTGTCTCTTTGCCTCTGTTATACAGGTCTATGTTCCGACACGGATTCTGACCTCTATCAGTGCGACCCCTCTTTTTGCCATCTTGCTCTTGATGCTTTTGGCCTTTCTTCTGTCGCTCTGTAGTGAGGCGGATGCCTTTATCGGTGCCTCTCTTCTCTCGAGTTTCGGTTTGGCACCAGTTCTGGCCTTTCTGGTGATTGGTCCAATGCTGGATATCAAAAATATTCTCATGATGAAAAATTACTTGAAAGCACGATTTATCAGTCACTTCATTACGATTGTAACTCTTGTCGTCTTAGTCTATTCTCTCTTGATTGGAGTCATCCTATGATTCGATTTTTAGTTTTAGCTGGCTATTTTGAACTGACCATTTATCTCCATCTGTCGGGCAAATTAAACCAGTACATCAACATGCACTATTCCTATCTGGCCTATATCTCCATGGTGCTTTCCTTTATTTTGGCAATTGTTCAACTGTATATCTGGATGAAGCAAGTCAAAACCCACAGTCATCTGAACAGCCGATTGGCGAAGATGACGAGTCTTGCTCTTCTGGCTATTCCACTTGTCATCGGCTTAACTTTCCCAACTGTTAGCTTGGATTCCCAGACCGTTTCAGCCAAAGGCTATCATTTCCCCCTATCGGAAGGAACGGATCTGGCCATTCAGACAAGTGAAGGGACGACAAGCCAATATTTGAAACCAGATACCAGTTCTTATTTCTCAAAAACAGCCTATGAAAAGGAGATGCGAACGACGGCGGATAAATACTTGTCCCAGGATAACATTCAGATTACCAACGAAAACTATATGGAAGTCATGGAGGCTATCTACGACTATCCAGATGAGTTTGAGGGCAAGACGGTCCAATTCACAGGCTTTGTCTATAATGACCCCAGTCATGCCAATAGTCAATTTCTGTTCCGCTTCGGCATTATTCACTGTATCGCAGATTCTGGTGTCTATGGATTACTGACCAAGGGAAATACCCGTCAATATGAAAATAATACTTGGATAACAGCCAAGGGAAAACTGGTCAATCACTACCATAAAGAACTCAAACAAAACCTTCCAACCTTGGAAATCGAAAGCTTTACCAAAGTCGATAAACCAGAAAATCCCTATGTTTATCGAGCTTTTTAAGAAAATCAAGATAAAAACGAACAAGTTCTCTTCTGAATAACAGAAAAAGAGCCTGTTCGTTTTTTGTTGAGTCTAGGTAGACTTTTATCCTATATTGATTATCACTATTCAATCACTATCTCAGAGAGAATGAGCGAGCCACTCATTAATTAGACTAGCCATTTCTTTAGGTGCTTGAGTATAAAGCTCATGGCTAACGTTTTCTAGAAAAATAATATCAAAATAATCTGGCAATTCTTTTAGGACTTCCTCTCTCCATGTAACTTCATTAGGATAGCGAGGACTGATAAACAAAGCATCTCCCACTTCTCTCTTAAAAGCTTGGATTTTTCTTCGTAGGCGGAGGATCGCTTCTATATTTTCATAATTTATAGCCAACTCATATCTATTATACTCAACATTCCAGTGATAGGACTGTCTTACAGCTTTCTCCATATTTTCTGACCAATGCTTTGCTTCGGATTTTTCTTTAGAAATAAGAAGATTTAAGTCCGAAACAACTTGAGATTCAATATAGTTTTTAGTTTCCTCTAACTCTGTATCTAAAGGTAAAATCTTATCTAAATCTAGATAGCCACCATCCAAAAGAATCAGTTTTTTCACTTCATGGAATTCCGATGAGAGATAACGAGCCAAATCCCCTCCAAGAGAATGGCCTATCAGACAGATAGATTCTTCCTCTACAATCTCATTTTTAAACCATGATTTCAATTCTATTTCATCTCGAAGATGCTTTTCATATGTATCTAGAAAATAAATCTGCGAATTTAGTTCTTGAAAAAAATCCTTGCTATGATAGACATTGCTTCCCAAACCGCCAATAAAAAATGTCTTCATTCAGTTACTTAATACTATGCTTATTCATCTTTTGTTCAAAGATAGTCGTGATAATTTGACGCAACTCTTCGCGTTCTTTTTCTGGAATTTCACCACTTGTTTGAGCTGCAGCGTAGAGTTCAGGGTGTTCAATTGAAATGCGTTTAATCGTACGTGTTGTAGCATGTTTTCTGACGAAAAATGGGATTCGCTTAATCAAGTCTTGTGGGACTAGTGCAAGAATCTTCTCAGCAGTTTCCTTGTCACTAATCTTAGACGTCGTCAGCCCATTCTTAATCATTTCCTGTTCTTTTTCTGTAAAATCTTTTAATTCCATCTGATTGATCCTCCTATTTTCTCTACCTTAAATTATATATCAATCTGGATAAAACTACAAATGGACTGTCTGGAAATAGGTGCAATACTAAAAAGAAGACGCTGTTTTTACTTCTTAATCTTCCTCCTCAGTCACTTCCCATACTTCTGATTGATAGCCTTCCCCATCAATATCGTATCTTTGGATATAACCAATAAATGTTTCATTTTTTCGTGGTTTTCGACTGTTAATTATCGTACTCACCCATATACCTATAAAGAATAAACATAAAATGCCTAATACTATATCCATGTTAGATTACCTCTAGATATTAACCCACTTATCATTATCCATGATAAAAGGCCGAGCCAGTCCCTCGCCTGTATAGTCCGCATACTTAGTGCCTAAATACTTGTAACAATCTTCCTTGCTGGCAAATTTAATCGCTTGGTAGGGCTCTTCGAAAGTCAATTTCTCTACAAATAAGAAACCGTCATCAGCAGGTACTAAGACTCCAACGTGGCCTACAAACAGATACTCGCCATCCAGATTGTCGTGCAAGACTACAGACAGCATTCGAGCTTTGTCGTTGAATTGAAATTGTGAGAAGAATGTTTCCATCTTTTCAGCGTGAACCTTGACATCTGTAGTTGCTTCAGTTGGAACTCTTGAAAATAGAATATCAAACTCTTCCTTATCTTGTGAATCAAAGACCTTTCCCTTATCAATCGCATCATTATCTAGGAAAAGCAATTGGTCATTCTTTTCAAGCTTGGGAATGGTGACTGAATTTTTCAAAAGACAATAACTATTGATACGGCAGTTGGTCCCAACGAAATCGCCCTTCTTTTGATTCCAAAGGTTACTAATTTTCTCAACATCGTATTCGGTGTGAGTAAAGGAAGTAAAATCTCCCGATAAGCCAGTTGACCCGACAATGGTATTGTAATCATTAACGAGATTAAAAAATGCATCAACACTATTTGGATCCAAATGGGCTGATAAGAGAGATTTGACCTCTTCTGTACTTACCTGATTGTTTAGGTTGGTGTATGAAGCTTTCCATGGCACTTTCGTTGAACTACTTTGCCTTTGACTCGTCTCATTCGAAATTGTAGCATCTTGTTGACAAGCAGCCAAGCCTAAAAACAAGGCAGAACAGATTCCTAATGTGGCTAATTTTCTTGATTTCTTCATCTTTTTCTCCTAAATGTCTTGGATTAAAGTTTCTTTAACTACTGCTTTACAGATATTGATTACTTTCTCATTTAATGTGTTCATCGTCTTTCCCTCCGATTTGTTTTTTTGTTATTTCCTTAAGCTTGATTCAATTATAGTAGGCGTTTCGTGCTCTGTCAACAAATTTTTTACGAAAACACAACAAAGTTTTCATTTTCGTGGATTTCGTGTTATGCTTTACTTACAAAAATAGAAAACGATTTCATCTGTGGATAAAGAAGAGATTGCGATTGTTACAGGCGAAAAATAAAACAATATAGACTAGTAATGGTTAGACTCAATAAGAATTGGGTACTAAGATAGGTATAAGTAAAAACACCATTGGAAATTATGAAAAAAGGGTTAGGTCTACTAAGAAAAATACTATATTTGACTTAGCTAAAGTATTCAGTAGCTTGATTGATGCCCTCTTTCCTCTAGTTCAAAAGGATTCTCCTAGCGATATCCAATCTATCTACAACCAACGGGCACCACCCAGACAAGGTAAATTCCTGACCTATGCCAAGAGGCAACTGTATGAGCAGAAAAACGAAGATAAACGAAGTATCGTAAAAATCATCAGACTGGACGACTACAGACAGACTACTTACTCTCGTGTTAGGTAGTTTATCTCTGCAGGTGGCCACTCGATGCAGGACGACGATTTAGATATGGAGTTTCTATTCTATGAGGATGAAATCCCAGACGACTACGACGCAATCGCTTATGTCGTCAGCAGATCCATGGAGCCAAATATAAGAAACGGCGACTACCTATTTATCAAGAATCCCCCACAGATTGACTATAATACCATCGGCATCTTCCAAGTAGACGGTGCTAACTATGTCAAGAAACTCCGCCAAGGCTACCTCAAAAAACTCAATCCCGAATACCCCGACATCCACCTAGACGAAAGCACCCATATTCGTACCATAGGGAAAGTTGTCAGGCTGTATAGGGAGAATTAAAAAAGGGGGAGAATGGCGATATAAAACAAACAGATTTTAAAAGATTCGAAAAAGTTCATTCTACATTTCAAAAAAAGAATAAGTGAGCTAAAGCAGATTAGATTTTGTGAAACAATAGTGATATGTCAATTTAGAGAAAGGCATTTAAGATCACTTTTCAAAAGGCAAATACTAAACTAGCGAAACCGATAAATCAGCCCCTTAGTTCCCATATTTTCAGGCACACACTCCTTAGTACACTAGCTATAGTGGTTAGAGTGGAACACAAAGACGCTAAAACAATAAATAATATCTGCACTCACGTAAGTAAAAGAATGGAGCAAGCTGCTTTGGAGGTTTTAAATACCATATCATTAAATCAAAAATATATCAGATCGAATCTAGACAAGTACATTACGATTGCTAAAACATTTGTAGAAATTCATTTGACTTTCCTAATCAATTTGTGCATATCTTATTTCATACTCAATGAAAATCAAAGAGCAAACTAGGAAGCTAGCCGCAGGCTGCTCAAAATACTGTTTTGAGGTTGTAGATAAGACTGACAAAGTCAGTCACATATATACGGCAAGGCGACGCTGACGTGGTTTGAAGAGATTTTCGAAGAGTATCAATCCATTATGAAAGTTTTGCCTCTTTCTTACCCTCTATACAAAAAAAGCCTATCACACAAGCTCTAAAGCTGGATATGATAGGTTTTTATATTTTTCTTAACGTACTGTGCGGATACGCATTGTATTTGTACGAACAGCTTCTCCTACTGGTACACCAGCAACGATAACGATATCATCGCCTGACTCAACGAGACCTGCTTCTACCGCTTTACGTTCAGCGATTTCAAACATATCGTCAGTTGAAGATGGAGCATCTGTCAACATTGGGATAACACCCCAGTTCAACATCAAGCCACGTTCTGTCAATTCATCAAATGTCAATGCCAAGATGTCAGCATTTGGACGATATTTAGAAATCAAACGTGCAGTGTGACCTGTCTTAGTAAGAGTTACAACCAATTTAATGTCCATTGAGTTAGTAGCATCTTTAACAGCTGAAGCCATTACTTCTGTCTTAGAGTTACGCTCAAATGAATCTGAATCCAAACGTCCGTATTCATTAAGAAGAGTTTGAGCGTTCTTGTCGATTGTAGCCATTGTAGTTACTGACTCGAGTGGGTATTTACCGTTTGCAGACTCACCTGAAAGCATTGTTGCGTCAGTTCCGTCGATAACAGCGTTAAATACGTCTGATACTTCTGAACGAGTTGCACGTGGTTTTTCAGTCATTGTTTCAAGCATGTTTGTTGCAGTGATAACAACTTTACCTGCAGCATTGACTTTAGTGATGATCATTTTTTGGTAAACTGGAACCATTTCGAATGGTACTTCGATACCCATGTCACCACGAGCGATCATGATACCATCAGCAGCTTCGATGATTTCATCCAAGTTATCGATACCTTGTTGGTTTTCGATTTTAGCGAACAATTGAACGTGTCCGTTTCCAGTTTCTTCACAGATTGCACGAACTTCGTTCACGTCTTTTGCAGTACGTACGAATGAAATCGCGATGAAGTTGATACCTTGTTCAAGACCGAAACGGATATCGTCGTTATCGCGTTCAGCAAGAGCTGGGAAAGGAATTTTAGTGTTAGGAATGTTCACACCTTTTTGTTTAGCAATTACGCCATCATTTTCAACTTCAACTTCAAACTCACGAGTTGCGTCATCTTTAGCAACCACACGAAGACCAAGTTTACCATCGTCAACCAACACTTGACGACCAACTTCAACATCATCATAGATATCAAGAGCACCAGCAACGTTCAATGCAATCACTTCACGAGTTGATTTGATTCCTTGTTTAGTTGCAACACGGATTTTTTCACCAGTTTTGTATGAATATTCTTTAGCTTCACCTTCGAACAATTCTGTACGGATTTCAGGTCCTTTTGTATCAAGAAGGAAACCAACTTTTTTACCTGCAAGTTTTTCAGCAAGTTTAACAGTTGCCATACGCTCACCTTGTTCTTGGTGGTCACCGTGTGAGAAGTTGAAACGGAATGTGTTAGCACCAGCTTCAATCAATTTAGCAATGTTTTTAGCTGAAGCTTCAACATCAAGTTTTTCACCCCAGTATCCGTCATCACCGAATTTTTTACCACCACGGATTTCTACCGCAGGACCCAAAGTTGCAACGATTTTTACACGTTTGTTCATGATTTTTTGTGACTCCTTTATATATATGACCTTTTGGTCTTATTAACTAAATTATGAATTATGACAAGCAATTGTTCAATTGTGACAGGTCAAGATCAGCTTTGTGTGGATTATTTACAATAATCTTACCGTCTGCTGCCAAACTAAACAATGCTCCTTCTTCTGCAGTACCAAGAATTGGATTTTCAACCATTTTTTCGTTACGAATACCTACCGCAACACCACCGATACCTTTTTTAAGAAGTTTAACAGCATGGGCACCCATACGTGACGCCAATACACGGTCACGCGCAGTTGGAGAACCACCACGTTGAATATGTCCAAGTTCTGTCACACGAAGATCGGTCGTATCTCCAGCTTCTTTTAGTTTTTGAGCAAATTCATCTGCTGACATCACACCCTCTGCCAAAACGATGATATTGTGTCTTTTACCACATTCATAGCCAGCTTTGATACTTGCTACGATATCTTCAATTTTGAAGTCTTCTTCAGGGATGATAATTTCATCAGCACCAGTTGCGATACCAGCCCAAAGAGCGATATCACCAGCGTTACGCCCCATAACTTCGATGACAAAAGTACGACGGTGACTTAATGATGTATCACGAATCTTATCGATAGCGTCCATAGCAGTCGTAACCGCTGTGTCAAAACCGATTGTGAAGTCAGTACCAACGATATCGTTATCAATTGTACCTGGAAGACCGATAGCTGGGAAACCATGCTCAGTCAAACGCATAGCACCGTGGTAAGATCCGTCACCACCGATAACAACTACACCTTCAATTCCGTGTTTTTTCAATTGCTCAATCCCTTTAAGTTGCCCTTCAAGTTGAGCGAACTCTGGGTAACGAGCTGAGTGAAGGAAAGTACCACCACGAGAAATGATGTTTCCTACTGAAGCCGCATTTAAGGGATGAATTTCACCGTCAACCATACCAGCATATCCGTCATAGATACCAAACACTTCCATTCCTTCTGAAATTGCTTGACGAACAACTGCACGGATAGCAGCGTTCATACCAGGGGCGTCTCCACCACTAGTCAAAACAGCAATACGTTTCATATTGGTTTATGCTCCTTTTTCTTTTAACATTCTTCTTGATTATACCACATTTGATTTTAAAATTCTTCTATTTTCCGTATTTTTAGCGATAAATCGTTTTCATAACGATTTCATTCAACTTCGCTTCTAATTCATTGGATTTAGCTACAAAATGATGGGAAGAAACGATTGTTTTCTGTTCCTCTTCATACCTGATGATGACTGGGATTTGGCCTTTATATTGGTCTAAAATACGTGAAATTTCTTGATCCGATTTATGATTTTTCACCTGTATCCAAAAGCGTTCAGCAACTGCTTCTCTTATTTCTTGTGCAATCATTTGCAGACGGCCATCACGTGACTGGATTTTTCCTTTTATATAGTAGAAGGCTCCCTCTTTTATTTCCTGCCCAATCTGACGATATAAGTCTGAAAAGAGAGTAACATCCAATTTTTTTTTACTATCATCTACCTGTAAGAAAGCCATATTTTCACCCTTTTTGGTACGAATTACTTTTATTTTCTGAACTTCAACCAAAATAATAGCGTAGCTATTTTCTGATAAATTTCCGATTGGGGTAATCGGGTAAATAGCTTTACTTGCGATAGTTTGTAGGGGATGTTTGCTAACACCTATCCCTAAAAGCTCTTGTTCCATATAGAATTTTTCTTGCTCTGTCCAATCTTCCGATTCCTGCCAACTATAAATAGTATCTCCAAACAAACTTCCTAACTCTTTCACAAATTCAAATAGATTAACTAAATTATTGAATACTTTTTGACGATTTTTTTCAAATAAATCGAAAAGACCAACTTTTACCAAAGGTTCTAGCAGAGGAAGTTTCAAATAATTTTCAGGTAATTTAGCTATAAAATCTTCAATGTTAGAATAGGGTCTGTTTTCAAGAATCCATAGAGCCAGATCCTTGCTGACTCCCTTAATCGATTTCAATCCCAGATAGATGGACTTGTTGGCAATTTTATCGTGATAGGGAATGGTGTTGATGGACAGAGGCGCCACTTCAAAGCCTGCTTCTAAGGCATCTGTTAGGTAATCACTGTTGGCGGAATTCAACATGACCTGATAAAAAATGGCTGGATAATGCGTTTTGAAATAAGCCAACTGGAAGGCCAAGGCTGAGTAGGCATAGGCGTGAGATCTATTAAATCCATAACCTGCAAACTTCTCCATAACATCAAAAACCTGCTCTGCTTTTTCCGCAGTATGTCCAGCTTCTAAAGAACCTTGAATAAAGGAAGCCCTCATCTCATGCATGGCAGAGGCATCCTTTTTCCCCATAGCCCGACGCAAAATATCGGCTTTCCCTAGACTAAATCCGGCAAATCGCTGGGCAACCTGCATAACCTGCTCCTGATAGAGCATTATGCCGTAGGTTGGAGCCAAAATATCCTCCAGTACTGGATCCAGAACCGTCACTTCTTCCTGACCATGCTTTCTTGCCACAAAATTATTGATATAGTCACTAGCACCTGGTCGATTTAGGGAAGTAGTTGCTACGACATCTTCAAAACAGACTGGTTGCACACGTTTGAGTAGGCGAATGGCACCAGGTTGTTCAAATTGAAAGATACCTTTTGTATTTCCAGAGGCAAATAAAGCTAACGTTTCTTTGTCTTCCAAATCAATCTCGTTGATAACTATCTTAACACCTTCTGTTTCAGCAAGCAATTCTTGCATCTTCTGGACAAAGGTCAGATTTCGTAGTCCCAGAAAGTCCATTTTCAAAAGCCCACTAGCTTCAACTCCATGAGCATCATACTGAGTCAATGGAATTTCGTCACCATGCTTTAGAGGGATGTAGTTGGTCAAATCTTGGTCGCTAATCACAACACCAGCCGCATGGACAGAAGTTTGTCTTGGATAGCCCTCAATCTTGCAAGCAATTTCAAAGGCTTTTTGGTATTCTAACTTACTATTGATTTGCTGACGAAACTGGAGATTGCCCTCATAGGCCGACTTAAGATTGTCCCGAAAACTGATTTTCTTAGTAATTGCAGATAATTCATACTCGGGCACACCAAAGCGTTTCAAGACATCACGCAGAGCTTGCTTGGCACCAAAGGTAGAAAAAGTAACGATTTGTGCCGCATGTTTACTACCATATTTATTACCAACATATCTGATAAAATCTGGACGATAAATATCTGGAATATCAATATCAATATCAGGCATGGTATAGCGTTCACGATTGAGGAAACGTTCAAAAATCAGATTTTTCTCTACTGGGTCAATCCCTGTAATGTCTAAAGCATAGGAAACCAAGCTACCAACTGCGGAACCTCGTCCCATTCCCATATAATAGCCATTCGAACGTCCAAAACGCAATAAATCCCAAACAACCAAGAAATAATCATCAAAGCCCATATCATGAATAACAGCCAATTCTTGGTCTAGACGGTCTTGATATTCTTTACCAGTTAACCCCTTCTGAGCAAGCCCCAATTCAGCACGTTCTCTCAATTCTTCTACTGCTGGTCTAGCTGGATTAAAACGAGGCAATTTTAGACTAGTATCCAAGTCATAAGAAATACCTGAAATCAGCTTTTCTAAGTTTTCCAAGGCTTGCGGAAATCGTTCTTGGAATAATTTCTCTAAAGAACTTGCTGATATAAAAACATCTTGTCGCGAGCGCAAAGGGACTTCTCTGAGCGGTAGGTTTTCTTTAATCGCTGTTAGCACTTGCAGAACTTCTCTATCCCTACTTTCAAAGGCATTGACTCGATAAAGTGGTAAGATAGGATGATGAAATTCGCTTGTCAGTGTTTCTGGATAAACCCCAATATAATAATCATATCCTAGATTTAGCGACTCAATCTCTTCAAAATAAGGCACAATGACTGCAATATCCTCCAGATACTGGGACAGGACTGACCAACTTTTCTCCCCTCGCATCTTGGCTGTTGAAAGCTTCATCAACTGCTGATAGCCTACACTAGATAGAGCTAAAAAGCGCAAATTCACATCTTTGTCATCTACAAACACAGTCATTTCAAGCCCTAACAAAGGATGAATGCCATATTTTTTTGTAACCTCTAGAAAGTCAAAAGCACCATAAAGATTGTCAATATCCATCATAGCCAAATGAGTGTAGCCGTATTCTTTAGCTGCTCTCACATACTTGTCAATCGAAATGACGCTCTCCATAAAACTATAGACTGTTTTTGTATCTAGTTGTGCGATCAATTTACACTTCTCCTCTATCCTTCTCACTATATTATACCATTTTCACATATAAAAGGCTTCTCTTGAGAAAAATTTCATCAGCTTACTAATTTACTTTCTATTCATTTGTATTTTTTGTCATCGTTTTTTATATTTATACTATATTATATATAAAAATAGAAAACATATAATATAAATCTCCTAGAATTTTTATATTATACCTATTACGTCTATTATTACACTGTTCTCTATATTGAATTTAGCACTTTATTCATTTTTATTGGATTATTTCCTTTTACAGTTAACAATTCCCTTTCTGCTTTTTTTTTGATATAATAACCTTAACTATCATTCTATATGGAGGTTCTATGCGTTTTAATCAATATAGTTATGTCACTTTCCCAAAAGAAAATATCTTATCTGAACTAAAAAAATATGGCTTTGATTTACAAAACACAGCCAATCCCAAGGAATTACTGGAAACTTTTTTACGTCGTTTCTTTTTCACTTATGAGAACACCGACTATCCACTCTCCTGCTTAGCTATAGATAAAGAAACTAACATATTAACTTTTTTCAAAACTGACAAAGACTTGACCGCAGATATTTTTTATACTGTCGCCTTTCAACTTTTAGGCTTTTCTTATTTGATTGACTTCGAAGACAGTGAAGCTTTTCGTAAAGAGACTGGATTTCCTATTGTATACGGTGACTTGATTGAAAATCTCTATCAGTTACTCAATACTCGCACCAAAAAGGGGAATACCCTGATTGATCAGCTGGTAAGCGACGGTCTTATCCCTGAGGATAATGACTATCACTACTTTAACGGCAAGAGTTTGGCTACTTTTTCTAGCCATGATGTCATTCGTGAAGTCGTTTACGTTGAGTCTCGTGTCGATACTGACCAAAAAGGCTTACCAGATCTAGTCAAGGTTAGCATTATTCGTCCACGTTATGAGGGGCAAATCCCTGCCATCATGACAGCCAGCCCTTATCATCAGGGAACAAATGACAAGGCAAGCGATAAGGCTCTCTACAAGATGGAGGGCGAGCTTGAGGTGAAACCTGCTCATAAGATTGAACTAGAGGAACCTCAACTCAATCTCGTCCAACCCCAAGGTCAAGCTGAACTTGTGTCAGAAGCTGAGGAAAAGCTAAGTCACATCAACTCTAGCTATACACTCAACGACTACTTCCTCCCACGAGGTTTTGCCAATCTCTATGTTTCAGGTGTTGGTACCAAAGACTCTACTGGTTTCATGACTAATGGAGACTACCAGCAAATCGAGGCTTATAAAAATGTCATCGATTGGCTAAATGGCCGTTGCCGTGCCTTTACCGACCATACGCGCCAGCGTCAAGTCAAGGCTGACTGGTCAAATGGAAAAGTAGCCACAACTGGAATTTCTTATCTAGGTACCATGTCCAATGGTCTGGCGACTACAGGTGTCGATGGTTTAGAAGTCATCATTGCCGAGGCTGGAATTTCTTCATGGTACAACTACTACCGAGAAAACGGTCTGGTAACTAGCCCAGGTGGCTATCCAGGTGAGGACTTTGACTCCCTTGCTGAACTAACCTACTCTCGTAATCTCTTGGCTGGCGACTATATCCGTGGCAATGAAGCTCACCAAGCTGACTTAGAAAAAGTAAAGGAACAACTGGATCGCAAGACCGGCGACTATAACCAGTTTTGGCATGACCGCAATTATCTGCTCAATGCCCATAAAGTAAAGGCAGAGGTTGTCTTTACCCATGGTTCTCAGGATTGGAATGTTAAACCACTTCATGTTTACCAGATGTTCCATGCTCTTCCTACTTATATACACAAGCATCTCTTTTTCCATAATGGGGCCCATGTTTACATGAACAACTGGCAGTCCATTGACTTCCGTGAGTCCATGAATGCTTTGTTGACAAAGAAATTACTGGGACAAGATACAGATTTCCAACTTCCTACTCTTATCTGGCAGGACAATACAGCCCCTCAGACTTGGTTATCACTTGATACCTTCGGTGAGCAAGATAACTTTGAAACCTTCTCACTTGGTCAAGAAGAGCAAGCTATTCAAAACCAGTACCCAGATAAGGATTTTGAGCGCTATGGTAAAACCTACCAAACCTTCAATACAGAACTCTATCAAGGGAAAACAAATCAAATTACTATTGACCTTCCTGTGACCAAAGATCTTCACTTGAACGGTCGCGCTCAGCTTAATCTTCGTATCAAATCCAGTACAAACAAGGGGCTCTTATCAGCCCAACTACTGGAACTTGGTCAAAAGAAATACCTACAATCTTATCCAGCTATTTTAAGTGCTAAAACCATTGATAATGGACGCTACCACATGTTGGAAAATCTCTGTGAACTGCCATTTAGAGCAGATGCACAACGAGTCGTGACAAAAGGCTACCTTAATTTACAAAATAGAACTGATCTACTGTTAGTAGAGGATATTACAGCAGATGAATGGATGGATGTGCAATTTGAACTACAACCTACTATTTACAAGTTAAAAGAAGGAGATACTCTTCGTTTAGTCCTCTATACTACTGACTTTGAAATCACCATACGTGACAATACCGACTACCACTTGACTGTCGACCTCACTCAGTCCACGCTTACCATACCTTGCTAAAAGGAGTTACATTATTATGAATAAATCAGAACACCGCCACCAACTCATACGCGCTCTTGTCGCAAAAAACAAGATTCATACACAGGCTGAATTACAGTCCCTTCTTGCTGAGAACGACATTCAAGTGACCCAGGCAACCCTCTCACGTGACATCAAAAATATGAACCTATCAAAAGTCCGCGAAGAAGATAATGCTTATTATGTTCTTAATAATGGTTCCATCTCAAAATGGGAAAAACGTTTGGAAAACTATATGGAAGATGCCCTCATCATGTTGCGACCTATTCAGCACCAAGTCCTACTCAAAACTCTTCCTGGTCTAGCACAATCATTCGCTACAATTATTGATGCTCTTGATTTCCAATATATTATCGCAACCCTTTGTGGTGATGATGTTTGCCTTATCATCTGTGAAGATACAGATGCTGCTCAAAAGTGCTTTGAAGAACTGAAAAAATTCGCCCCACCATTTTTCTTTGAAGAATAATAAATGACTACAACTAACAATTATGCTTTAAAAAAACCTGGTAGAAAGTCTTTAACATCAGAAAACGCATAGTATCAAGTGTTTAAAACCCTTGATACTATGCGTTTTGCTTTATCCTAGGAAGATTTATACTCTTCGAAAATCTCTTCAATCCGCGTCAACATCGCCTTGCCGTGGGTATGGTTACTGACTTCNNCTCAAAACAGTGTTTTGAGTAGCCTGCAGCTAGTTTCCTAGTTTGCTCTTTGATTTTCACTGAGTATTCCTTCATTTTCTCCTGCAATTGAATTCTTGCTCGGCTTTTTGTTTTCTATTTCTTTAAAATCAAAGTAGCTCTTTTGTTAATAACTCGATCAACAAACATCGTGGTATAAGTATCTACTTTGAAATTTATCAGCCACTTAACAACTGATACTGTATTCTAGGAAAACGATGACATTCTTCCTAATAAAACTTCTCATATATAACATAAATTTCTACTCTTTTTAATTTTAAATGAGTCTCAAGCATGGCAATCATTTTAGAATTTAAGCCGCTTCTCCAGCTCGATTATTGATGAGCTCAATGGTTTGAACAATATTACGAAGTACTGGTAGTTGGTGTTGAAAGAGTAGCTGAACAGATCCATAAGATTTAAACGGCTCTTGCGTTAACACTTTCGTCTCTAAAAAACCATTTTCTACAATGTAGTCTACAATCAATTTTACAAATGAAATCTGCCTAGCATTAAGGTTCTCATCCGACAAAAATTTAGAAAAAATACGATTGGCAGACTCTCTATCTAAGCCAATAATCTCACGAACCAATCTCGGAATTGCCTTATTTTCATAATGATGTTGGTAGTCTGATTTGCTACCTAATTTTTCCCAGAGCAATTTTTCAAGTGCAAGCATATCATCAGATGTCAACTTTTTATTATGGTATAGCTTAGAAATGGACTCTTCATCCAGATGAGTTTTCAAGTAATGCTCAACTTTTTCATTATAAGATCGAAGATCGTTGACCTGCAAAAATGCTGTGGTCTCGTGAACAGTGGAGAGTATACGATCTTCAAAGTTAACATAGTAGGGTTTACGGTCTGTTTTATCCAAAAACTGTAATAAATCTCGAATAGCAAGACGAATTTTTTCCAAATCAGACAAGCTAACTTCTTTCCAAAATTCAGGCTCCTGTACTTTCCTGATAATTTCAGCCTGCTCAAAAACCTGCGGAATATTACCAATAGCAGAAAGAGCTCTAGCCGTCTTCATCACTTGGGAAATATGAACAGCGGAAGATTTAGCTGTCAGTTGCCCCAACTGAATATGAAGCAAGCACAGATCAAATCTCCTCGCCATCTCATCTTCTTTATCTTCATCAAATAAAAGCGGAGAGAGATTTTTTTGAATGGTCTCACTTGTAACAGCAGTTAGATTCTGCCAACTTTCCAATTTCCTATAGCTATAAACTGTATCTAAAACCATACGAACCCTGAAGTCCAACTCATTTAAGCTCTCTATACGACCTTGAAGTTCTGAAACAAGCTCCTGACGGTATGCTCTAGCAAACTGATCTTCTTGGTATTGGAGTCCCTGAAGTTCTCGAATCAAGTCCACTTTGATATTAAATAAACGCTGACTCAACGAAACAATGTGACGCCCCTCTCCATCTCTTGGATCTGCACGAAAATAATCAAAATTGTCCCCATAATCAAATACCAAGAAGTTTTCCTTATCCTGCTCAGGTCCAAATAAATCTTTACATAGACGGGTTCCTCGACCAATCATCTGCCAAAACTTAGTTTTAGAGCGTACTTTCTTGAAGAAGACTAAATTAACAACCTCTGGTACATCAATACCTGTATCTAACATATCGACAGAAATCGCAATTTGAGGATACTTCTCCTTAATTTTAAAATCATCAATCAAGGTCTGATAATGCTTAATACTATAATCAATCACCTGAGCATAGTCGCTCTCTTTTTCAGGATAGCGGTTGTTAAAAATACCTCTGATATATTCCGCATGATCATGATTTTTAGCAAAAATAATAGTTTTACCAATTTCATCACCCGAGGCTGTCTGAATTCCTCTTGTCATGAGTTCATTTAAAACAATTTCTACTGTACTTTTATTGAAAATAAAGGAATTAAACACACTCCCATCAATATCTTTTTCACAGCTATCGTCTTCAAATTTGCTATCAAAATGTTCCTTTTCTTCTTCGGACAAATCATCATAATGTAGACCATCCGTAGGTAGTTTCAGTTTGGTTTCGATAGAATGATAGGCTACTAAATATCCGTCTTTAACAGCCTCTTCCAAATCATATGCATATGTTGGAACACCATTCTCCAAATTAAAGAATCCATAGGTGTTTTTATCTAAATCTTGACGCGGAGTAGCTGTTAAGCCTACAATCCTTGCATCAAAATAATCAAAAATGGACTTGTATTTCTGATAAATAGAACGGTGAGATTCGTCAATTATGATAAGGTCAAAATGCCCAACAGTGAAAGGACGTTGATTTACTTCTTCTTGACCACTAATCGCTCCAATCATAGTCGGATAAGTTGAAAAGACCATGCGACTTGATTGAGCTCCTTCTTTATCTTCTAAGAAGTTACAAACGGAAAGATCTGGGAGTAATTTCCTAAACGAATCATAGGCTTGCTTAACCAAGGAAGTTCTATCGGCTAAGAAGAGAACGTTTTTTACCCAGTTATGACGTGATAAGATATCAACTAGAGAAACTGCTGTACGAGTTTTCCCAGCCCCAGTTGCCATAACCAAAAGTGCCTGTCTACGATGATTAGAGAAAGCTTCACAAACGCTTGCAATCGCATGTTTTTGGTAGTGACGCCCGGAAATATCGTCCCTAATTTTACTAGAAATATCCTCAAGTGGTTTTTGAAGATGACGTCTATCCATCACTAATTGCAATTCTTCTTGAGAGTAAAAGCCTGCAATCTGGCGGCGGTTTGGACCATCAAGTATATAGTGCTTCAAGCCATTTGTAATAAAGCAAATTGGCTGATAGCCGATATATTTCTCCAGAGCTTCAGCATATTCTTTGACCTGTACTTCCCCTACTTCTGGATTGACAGAGGCTTTTTTAGCCTCCACAATCGCTAAAATTTTCCCATTTTTACCATAAAGTACATAGTCACAGTAACCAATTCCTGAACCGTGCTTGAGACCATCAACAGCTATCTCAACACGACAGTTTTCTTCAAATATCCATCCTGCTAGACGGAGATCGATATCAATAAAGAGCTTTCTTGTCTCTGCCTCAGATAATTGATCAATATGGAAAGGCACATCTTGCCGTTGCGCTGCAGTCTCACGTTTTTCAGTATAAGTCTCTTGAACTTCTACGGACTGAGCAGCCATCTGTTCATGAAAATCAGGCAGTTCTGGTAAACTGTCTTGTAACTTTATCATAGATTGTGGAGTTTCTCGGTATTTGATGTTTGCTGAAAGTGGTAAGCACTTCTCATCAAAATAACGCTCCACAAACTCATTGCTGTAACAATAATCGATAAAATTAACAAACTGATACAAATGATGCAAAGCTAAAATAGCTTCTCGTTCCTTAATTTCACCACCATGAGCAGCATGGTTTCCCCACCGAATCAACAGAACTATCTGCTTGTGGAGTTCAGAATCTACGATATCCCTAAAATCATCATCCCATACTAAAGAAGATAGAGTAGCACGATAGGGAGCTTCTAAATATGAATCGTGACTATATATCCAATGGACAGCCTGCTCTAAAGCACGACGCGCCATAAAGGCAGTAGCCACAGTTGATGTAGCAATCATATTCTCAGCTTCAATGCAAGGTTTTGAAAAAGATTCATATTCGTCATTTTTTAAAAGAAAGCTAAAATTTCCCATTTTTTTCTCACTTTAAACAAATAGTTTAGCTATATTATACTAAATTTCAAGCTATTTCTCCACACTTTTATAGCTATCTCACAAGCAAATTGTGATTTGTCGACTTGGGCTACAAAGTCTGCGAACTCATTTTGGAGGGCTAGTGGGGGGAAAATCAGTTCAAAATTTTTAATCAGTTGACCGTTTAAATTAGGTTGATTTCCTCCTCGTCCAAGTTCTCGTAATTCGCTATACCTTAGCATTAATTGATGCCAAATAAAAACTGGATTGTCTATTTTATTTGGAAATATAGCCCCACATGCTTGGTTGCTAGTAGATTCAACTTTGAGGATTGCACTTCT
Source organism: Streptococcus sp. 3109 (assembly GCF_013276905.1). Taxonomy (NCBI): domain Bacteria; kingdom Bacillati; phylum Bacillota; class Bacilli; order Lactobacillales; family Streptococcaceae; genus Streptococcus; species Streptococcus sp. 3109. The sequence continues at coordinate 253,432 of NZ_VMLY01000001.1, forward strand.
TCCTCTTGTTTGTCCTTGACCATACATAGCAATTAATATTGTATTAACTGGAAAAAGTTTAAGAGATGTATTTTCTAAAGCAAATTTTGTAATTTTTTCCTCAGTTTCCGTAATTTCTCTATTTATTACCTCAGTTGTTTTTACCCAATTAATCGTTCCGCTATCCCAATATAATTTATTATCTCTTGATGGTGTACTTCCACTAGAAACTTCAAATTTTTCACCTATTTTATATTTGGGGAATAATGTAGTATAAAAATCCCCAAACATCTCGTTAAATCGGGATTTTACAAGTAGATTAAGCTCTTCAAGTTGTTCTTGTCTCCTTAAAATCAGCTTGCTTAACAAATCCAGCTCACTTGCAATTTTTTGTTGCTCTCCCAAATTTGTATATGGAACCATAATATTATCAAAATATTTTTTAGTTAAATGTTTCATTGTGGAACCATGAGTATGTTTTACAGCATCTTGTAAACCTTTTTCAACAACATATTTAAAATACGATTTATCTATATCTATCTTATCAAAAACCACTTTAAAAATGTGCTGATTTAACACTGCGGATCTTCCACACCACTGAAAAATCCCTAATGTACCCGACCACGAAATAAGGATATCACCAGCTTCAACAATGTATTTTTTATCAATCGTACCCGAATAATAATTTATCCCTTTTGAAGTTTTAGTCAGATTCTGTATTCTGATAATCTCTTTCCCTTCAGATGACCAATCTTGAGGTTTAAAAGCATAGCCATTGATAAAAGTAGCCACTTGCCCTAATTTCACTTTCTTCATGCAACCACCTCCTCGGAATATCGGGATTTGCTTTTAAGAGATGAATTTTTGGTGTGAATGCTTGACATTATTTTGATTGACCATGGCATAGGCCAGGGTTGTGTCAATCTTGCTATGACCTAGCAGTTTTTGGACTTGCTCGATAGGCATACCTTTATCAATTGCCTTAGTCGCTAAAGTTCTTCTGAACTTATGTGGGTGAACCTTTTGTATACCGAGTTTGTCTCCTAACTTTCTTAAGCGAATCTCTACACCAGCAATTCCAAGCCTCTGGACTTTTCCAACTAACGTTACAAAAAGAGCAGGGTGACTATCTTTTCTGTCGTTAAGATAGTTTCTTAAATGAATTTTCGTACGAGCGTCAAAATATACTGGTCTCTCCTTCTTTCCTTTACCAAAGACAACACACTCTCTGTTTTCAAAATCAATATCTGAACGATTCAACTGTACAAGCTCCCCTACACGCATACCTGTCGATGCTAGTAGGTCTATTATTGCCAAATCTCTCAAATTTTCACAGTTATCGCGCATAATTTCCAAATGTTCATCAGTATAAGTTTCCTTCACATTTTGCTCAGTCTTAATTTTCTTTATCCGTCGAATGGGATTTTTAATGATATATTCCTCTTGCTCAAGCCAAGCAAAAAAAGAAGACAATATACGCCTAATATTGTCTAAATTCGCCTTACTACAATCCTTTTCAGACTGGTAATTTGCTAAATAACTCCTTAAATCATCTGTTGTGAGTTGTGTCACAGACTCCTTAATACCATTAAACAAGTTTTCAATCGTCCTCTGGTAATAACGAATTGTTTTTGAGCTACAGCCCTCTACCTGCTTGGCGGTAATAAATAGTTGCAACAGGTTATTATTCGAATACTTCTGCTGCTTTTTTCCGTCTACTAGATGATGTTCTAAACTCTCTCTCAACGCTAGTAATTGTTCATTATTTAAAAGAGGTAACATTTCTTGCATGATAATTGTAACTTTTGATTCCATAATTTCTCACTTTCTTATTCATCAATAAAAAGAGACAATATCAGTTTCTGCATTACAGAATTCTAATATTGTCTGTTCATTTATTTTCTTGTGCTCATTCAAATCCAGCATACTAGGTTACTTTTTGACCTTTTCTCTAACAGAATGTTCAGAAACCCATTTGGAGTAGCTTGTCATTTTTTCATCAGTTAAAGCTTCTACTGCGATGGTTACACACATTTTTACTGCTTCTTCTACCGTTACAGAAAAACGATAGCCGTTTAATTGTAAAAATTTGACCAAAACGAAGAAAGCAGTTCTTTTATTAGCATTAGCAAAAACATGCTTCTTTATCAATTGGACAAATAGTATCGTTGCTTTATCAAAAATTGTTGGATAAAGAGGCTTCCCAAAGACAAATTGTTCTGGTAAGTTCACAATCATATTTAAGGCAGAAGGACTAACTGTTTGAATTTTCTCATTTGGAGAATACCGTTGAATTGCTAAAGCATTTATTTTTTCAATTTGCTTTTCTGTCAGATAGATTGTCATTTTTCCACCAAAGCTTTGAAAACATCGTCGTATTCGTCAAATATTTTATCTAAATTTAAGTCAAAGGCATCATCAGATACATAAGAAACCTGCTGCCCCAATTCTTCAGGAGTAAAGATAATCTCACCACTTGGTAACAATTTCGCTTCGTATTTAACACCACTTGGAATATTAAATTCACTTGGAATCGTAATGGTGATTGAATTTCCTTGTTTTCTTGTTTTTACTACCATCTGATTTCCTCCTTTATTGTATTATAACAAATCATTACGGTAATTACAATGGCAGAATATCAGCCAAAATACTCCTGCATCAGAGATTTCTTCAAAGTTTCAAGTTCTTCCAGAGATTTTTGGATTGCCAATTGTGATTTGTCGACCTGGGCTACAAAGTCTGCGAACTCATTTTGGAGGGAAAGAGGGGGGAGAATATATTTCTGATTTTCTAATGGTTTTTGAGTTATCTTTGGTTGACCTGAGAAATCAGCAAATTTACTAAAATCAATTACTTTCATTAATTCTAATAAAAATACAAGATTAAAATCGGAATTCTTAAATTCTTTTATATATATAGCATTATCACTTATCCATACCTTACCGTAGGTAGTTCTTACATTACCGCAATATGCACCTACACGACCAATGATGATAGTAGGATTATCAATTAAATATTTTCGACTTTTCCAAGCAATGCCATTTCCACCATAGGCAGGATAACCTTCAAAAACTCTATCATGTTTATCAAGAAATTTTCCACTTGAAAATTTAAAACACTGTTGTCCCGTTTTTACTGCAAATTTCTTGTTATTATTTAAAGGATCCCCAAACATCTCGTTAAATCGGGATTTGACGAGCAAGTTTAGTTCATCTAACTGCAATTTTCTTTTAGTAATAAGCCTTTTAATCGTATTAAGAATACAGATAATGTTCTCTTGTTCCTCGATACCTAGCAATTCTAATTGTAAATCAAGTAATATATTCTTGTTTAAATGAGGAATTGTTGCCCCTGTTGAATGATCTCGTAAATACTGCGATTTACTTTCCAAAAAGACTCCCAAGTAATCTGATATAATTTTTTCTTTGTATCGCTCATTCTTTTTTAAGACCGTAATTGTACTACCAACAGCTCCCGATAACCCATAACCAACTGTTCCTGCATTAGCACCATCCCATGCTATCAGAATATCATCTGGGAGTGCTTCAGTCATATTTAAACTTTCAGTGAATTTTAAATTATTATTATTTCTTAAATCATCTATTTGAATATAACGTTGGCTTAGAGTTGTTTGTTCAGCAAGTACAGTGGCTTTCTTTCCTTTTTTTAGAGATAAGATTTCCCCCAACTTCACTTTTTTCATACAGCCACCTCCCTACTTGAGTAATTTTTCTAATTCAGCCAAGCCAGCTTGAATTTCTTTTTCTAAATCATTGATTTTCTTTAAGATGACCTCTGTTGGTTCATACTCAACTTTTTCATACTCAATCTCTTTATATTTATTGATAGACAAATCATAATCATTTTCCTTTATCTCATCAACTGTAACAAAGAAAGATTGATCCGTTCTCTGACGTTCTGCTTCTTTTTCAAGATGATGAAAGCGTTCGATAATATCTGGAATATCATTGTCGCTAATCGGTTGTCGCTTATCATCCAAACTTAAACCATCCGCTTTCATATCGTAAAACCAGACCTTGTCAGTACCACCATTGCCAGTTTTTGTAAAGATGAGAATGGCAGTTGAAACTCCAGCATAAGGCTTGAAAACACCACTAGGCATTGAGATTACAGCATCAAGCTTATGGTTCTCTACAATTTCCTGACGAATTCCTTTATGAGCTTTAGACGAACCAAAAAGAACACCATCAGGTACGATAACTGCTGCTCGTCCACCTGGTTTTAAAGTTCGCAAGAAAAGAGAAAGAAAGAGTAATTCTGTTTTTTTGGTTTTTACGGTTGCAAGAAGGTCATTAGAGGTTGAATTGTAGTCAAGTGAGCCCTTAAAAGGAGGATTTGCTAAAACCAAGGTATATTTATCGGCTTCTTCATTATCTTGAGACAGCGAGTCCAGGTAACTGATTTGTGGATTTTCTACTCCATGTAGCATCATGTTCATCGCCCCAAGTCTCAACATAGTCGTATCCGTATCATTTCCATGAAACATCTGATTATGAAAATGATTGATATTATCTGTATTGGTTTCCCATTCATATTTCTTACGCTTTAAGTAACGGCTAGCAGATACTAAGAAGCCAGCAGAACCCATAGCGGGATCTGAGATGATATCTTTGATGGTCGGTTGCATCAATTCAACCATCATATCGATGATGTGACGAGGTGTACGAAACTGTCCATTTTTACCTGCGGTCGACAATTTTGATAACAGATATTCATAGTTATCCCCGATATCAGTAATACTTTGTTTGTCATTATCAAAATCTACATCTAATCCCCTAGTTGGAAATGCATCTAAGATAGAAATTGCCTTTTGAAGCGTAGCAGGTTTATTTATTTGAAAAATAGCTTCTCGCATATATCGTGAAAAGGCTGTATCATCTGTATCCCCCTTGAGATTTTTAATAAACGGAAAAATCTCCTGAGTCATTAAACGATAAACTTCCTGAGCATCTCCTATATTTTTAAAAGTTGACCAACGGTATTCAGGTTTATCTTTTGGAAAAACTCCCTCATAAGGAATCCCTAAAAATTCAGCATCACTTTCACGTCCAAGCTCGACACTATCCAAATCTTTCATAAATAAGAGATAAGTCAACTGTTCAATATTTGTTAAAGGATTTGCATTTCCTTCTGTCCAAAGAATTTCCCACAACTGATCGATTTTATTTTTTAATTCGCCTGTAATCATATCTTCCCTTTTCTTTAGTTTTTAAAACTTAGTAATATCATTATTTTATCAGATTTCAAACAAAGCTTCAATTAACTATATCTATGCGTCACCTGAATATTTTAATAGACTTGTTTAGTATCTTGAAAACTATATCGTATAGGTGTCGTCATGGATCCTTTTAGCTGATTTACGGATACGAAAACACAATACTATGACTAAATTGAAATGTTAAAATTCAATTTCTGACCACCTAATCCTGCTTCAAATAGTTATCGAACAAGTTTTATGATAGCTACCTTGTTAGGATGCTCTTATTTTTTATCAGACAAAACAAAAGGATTAAGGGAGTGAATTTCCTTAATCCGATAGTTCTTATTCTTGACGTTGTCCGAAATCAGCAATCATCTGATCCATTTCTTGTCGACTCGGAGTTGTCAGCATATAAAGGTAATCCCCTTGAAGTTCCGCAAAGGCAGCTGGCATGATTTTTTTAACCTTGAACTGCTGACTATATTTGTCAAGCAAGTCCTCCTCAGAATAAACATAGTGAGCATTTGCACGGCGAGAAGTAGCCAAACAATACTGAGGTTCAAACTCTGACATTGGGAACTCTTCTCCTGCGACAATGGCTGCATATCCACGATAGAGATCCAAGGAATGAGCAAAGTTATAAACATCAATGGTGAAACCACCTGCAGGACGGTTATTGTACTCAATGGCAATGTAATCGTCCCCCTCACGGAAGAACTCAATATGGAAGAAACGTTCTTTCATACCAAATTCTTTGACAATTGCCTCACCATATTTACGTAATTTAGGATCCATATCCTTGAGCACGTAATAAGAATTATCCATCTTGTAAATCATGAGATCAAGCGGTGTATAGGCGTAGTCAAAGGTTGTTGAAAAGACAATCTTTCCATCCTTATCCACTAGACCATCAAAGGTACAGATTTCACTAGACGTGACAAATTTCTCAAAGAAATAAATAGTTGAATGGTCCCATTCTTGCTTGAAGTGATTGACATCGTCTTCTGTTTCAAGCTTAAAGGTCGCGGCTGCTCCAACTCCATTGTCAGGTTTGGCAATCATTGGAAGACCGATTTCGTTCACTGCTTGATCAACATCTGCTTCCGTCTTGATAACAGCTCCAGGTACCACGGGGACACCTGCTTTTTTGAACAGTTTCTTCATTTCAGACTTAAATTTCGTCTTTTTGAGATCCTCTGGTTTAGCACCAAAAACATTGAATTGTTCACGGAGAGCTGCGTCCAGCTCAAGCCAGTATTCATTATGGGATTCAATGCGGTCAATTGGTCCATGTTTATAAAAGAGAAAAGCAACTGCACGTTTGACTTCATCTATATTTTCAAGATTATCTACACGGAAATACTCGGTCAGGCTATTGCGCAAGGGCTCATCCAATTGCTCGTAAGGCTCTTGACCAATTCCCAAGACGGTGATGCCTTTATTGGCTAGTTCAATGGTAAACTGTTGAAAGTTTTGTGGATAGTAGGGAGAAATAACAAGGTAATTCATAGATAACTCCTTTTATAAATAGAGATTGCCGAGGAAATAAGGCATTTGTTTACGCCACCATTCCCAGTCGTGGGCGACATCATGTCCCCATTCAGCAAACCAGGCTGGAATTTGTTTCTGGTCAAAGGCTTCTTTGAGCTTGTAGAAAGATGGTAGACCGTCTTGTTCCCAGGCACCAAGACCCGTACACAGCACAATCTCTGCCTGACGATAACGATCAATAAACCAGCCGTCGTTCTGGTTCCAGATATAATCTACTGGCGAGTTTTGGTAAATAGCATCGTCATTATAGTAATCGCCGACAAAGAAACGTGCGTCGTAAACACCACTAAGAGCTATCACTTTGGTAAAGACATCTGGATGCTGGAGGAAGAAATTGACAGCATGGTAGGCTCCCATGGAGCAACCTGTTGTCATCATACCATCAAACCAGCCTGTCTTGTGCTTAATAAAAGGAATGGCCTCCTCAATCACATAGCGTTCGTAGGTACGGTGCATCTCTGCTTGGTCGTGACCGTTTTTCCAAGTGGCCAACCAGCTCTCACTGTCTACACTGGAGAGGGTAAAGAACTGGACACGGCCTTCCTCGATAAAAGAGGCACAGGCATCAATCATGCCAAAATCATAGTATTCGTTGTGACTACCACCTGATGAAGCAAAGACCACAACTGGAATCCCAGCATGTCCATAACGATTGAGGTACATTTCACGGTTGAGATGGCCACTCCAATGGCTAAGATGTTCAATATGCATTTCGTTTTTTCCTTTCTTAACTTACCATTTTTCTGCAAAAAATCTCAAACAATCTGGTAGATTTTCTGACCAAGGGATTTCACTATGGATGGCACCAGACTGAACTTTCAGCACAAGATTATCCAGATGTACCCCCCCTGCTATTAAATCATGGTAATAGCGAAGCGATGAGTCAATATAGGCTTGTTTGATATTACCAGCCATCAAGGTCTTGTCTGTATCATCCGCTTCTTCCGTTCCCACATAGATGAAGATGCGCTGGTCAGGCGATAGTTGCTGACGCTCGATATAGCGGTTAAAGGCTTCTTGGTGGAGCCAGTTGGCAGATGAAAAGACGCCCAAGCAACCAATTTGGTCTTGGTATTCTAAACCGATAAACTGGGTAATATTGCCTCCTAGTGAGGAACCAATCATAGCTGTATGCTGGCGGTCTGCTTTTGTACGATAAGTTTCATCGATAAAAGGCTTGACCACCTCCATGACAAACTCGGCATACTCCACACCCTTACCGCCAAACTGCTGGCCTGGGATGGGAGATTCTTGGAACTTCCATGCCGCATACTCATTCATCCGCCCCATGCCATCATTGTCAATAGCAACTACAATCATGCGACTGATATCGGGATTTCGTTTGATAGCTGGGATAATCTTCCATGAGTGACCAATGAAAGACTCCTTGCTATAAAAAACATTTTGCCCGTCATGAAAGTATACAACAGGATAGGAACGATTCGTGTCTTTCTCATAATCTTTAGGCAGAAGAACACGCACACGGCGCTCCTTACCTGTATAAGGAACCTTGAGTTTGTGTTCTTTCATTTTTAGATAAAAGTAGGATTGATTCATTGTCAGAAAACTCTCTATATTCAAAATTTATTCTTATTATATCACAGTTTAAGAAAAAAAGTCAGTTTTTCTTCCATTTTTGGATTAAAAACTAACTTTTTCATTTAATTTTCTAAATTCTTTTGGATTTTCTGATTAGAGCAGATTGTCAATCAAGTCATCAACTTCATCTTTTTCAGCTTGCGGTGTAATCTCAGTAATCATAATTCCAGCCACTGCTCGCTCAACTAAGCCTTCAACATCCATACGCGCTTCGTACTGCTCCGCATTCTTAATCTTAGGATTAGTCTTTGGACGATCTGGCGCAAAAATCGTACAACAGTCTTCAAACGGTTGGATTGAAATGTCAAAGGTATCAATTTCTTGTGAAATATCGATGATTTCCAACTTATCCATGGTCACAACTGGACGGATGATGGGAGTGTTGGTCACAGCGTTAATAGCCTGCATGCTTTCCAAGGTCTGGCTAGCTACTTGACCAAGGCTTTCCCCATTGATGATAACCAAACCATTTCGTACCTCACGAATACGATCGGTAATCCGCATCATAAAACGACGGGTCAAGGTCATGAGATAGGCTTCTGGCGCCTTGGCCTTGATTTCCTCTTGAATCTCAGTGAAAGGCACTTCGATAAACTGGATATTACCCCCAAACTTGGTCAATTTACGGGTCAAGTCCTGCGCTTTCTTGAGGGCACCGGGACTAGTATATGGTGGACTAGCAAAGTGAACAGCCTCAATATCCACCCCACGCTTAAGAGCAAGATAACCTGCTACAGGTGAGTCAATCCCTCCCGACAACATAAGCATACCTTTACCTGAAGTTCCAACTGGCAAACCACCAGCCCCACGAATAGTTTCATAAGAAAGATAGGCAGCTTCTTCACGGATCTCCACCTGAAGATTGATGTCAGGACTTTTCATTTGAGCTTGCACATTTGGAATGGCTTCAAAAACAGCTCCTCCAAGTGTTTGGTTGAGTTCACGACTATCCAACTCAAAGTTGTGGTCGCTACGCTTGCTAGAAATCTTAAAGGTCATGCCTTCCTTGTAGATGTCCTGCATAATCTCTTGGACAGCAGACTTCAGAACTTCTACAGATTTTTCAACCTTATAAACAGGGGAAAAGTTTTGAATTCCAAATACTTGTTTGAGAGATTCTGCAACTGCCGTGTAATCTGCTCCATTGAGGTAAGCATGGGCACGGTCGCGATCTGCTGTTACCTTAACTTGGGGATAGATAGACAAAACGTCTGAAATATTATTACGAAGTTTATTGATGAAACGCATACGGTTTTTACCCTTGGTTGACAGCTCACCGTAGCGAATCATAATTTCTGAATACTGCATGAATGCTCCTATCTTACTTTTCTAGTTTGATTGTAAATCAATTTTAACTTGGTCAAAAACTGCTCGACCTGACTCATATCATTTTCAAGGTCTAGGCTTAGACGCACAGCTGACCGAGCCTTATCTTTATCCACTCCCATAGCAATAAGAGTTCCTGCAGGTTTCCCAGCCTTGGATGAACAAGCAGAGGTCGTTGAGATGAAAATATCATAGTCTTCAAAGGCGTGAACGATGACTTCACCACGAACACCCTTGATTCCAAAAGTCAGAATATGAGGTGCGAAGTCTTCCTCATCTGAAAAGACAAAAATATCTGGATAGTCCAGAAGTGCTTGGCGAATAACAGCTTTCATCTGCCCAGTCTTGCTAGTAAAGAAATCTAGCTTTTCCATGGACAAACGGAGAGCCTTGGCTGTCGCTGCTATCCCTGCTACATTTTCAGTAGTCGACCGATAGTCACTCTCCTGACCACCACCTGTTAAAAGAGGTGTAATCTTCTTGCCAGACTTGATATAGGCAAAACCAACACCACGAACTCCGTGGAACTTGTGACCAGAGAAAGTCGCAAAATCCACTCGTTCTGTCAGATACTTTTCAGTCGGAATCTTGGCAAGCGCCTGAACCGCATCAACGTGGAAGGAAATAGTCGGCTTGTCTGCCAATAGTTTTGAAATAGCCTCAATGGGCTGAATAGAGCCAATTTCATTGTTAACTGCCATGATGGAAACAAGGGTCGTATCCGGTCTTATCAAATCTGCTAACGCTTCAACATCCACAAATCCTTTGTTATCAACTGGAGCAAAATCCACTTCAAATCCTTGACTTTTCAACCAAAGGGCTGACTCTTTGACTGCCGGATGTTCAACGGCTGATACGATGATGTGCTTGCCAAACTGGGCTTTTTCAAATGCTACTCCCTTGATGACCCAGTTATCCCCTTCTGTTCCACCAGAAGTAAAGAAGATTTCCTCACTTTTCTTACCGATTAAATCTGCAATCTGTTGCCGGGAAGCATCTAAAATTCGTGTTGCCTGGTCTCCCAAACGATGGAGACTAGATGGATTTCCTAAAATTTTTGAAGCGACCTGCATATAAGTTTCAAGTGCTTCAGGATAAGGCTTGGTCGTTGCCGAATTATCAAAGTAAATCATGTTTTCTTACGCTTTCTAAAATCACTCCCTCTATTGTATCATGAAACGGAGCTTGCGACAAGAAAGGGCAATTCCTCTTTTTTTAAGATTTTTTTAAAGAAATGCGGTATAATAAATTTTAATTAAAGGAGAGAATGTATGTCTAATTATCGTAGAACTTCAAAACCAAAAACAGAACACATCAAAAAAGGCTTTACGGTCTTTCAAAAAACCGTCGCTACTATCGGTAGTATCCTTGGCTTAATTACCGCAAGTATCACGATTATGAACGCCTTGGACAATAACAAAAATACTAAAAAAGAACCTACGACAAGCCAGACGACAACAATTGTCAAAGAAATTCAAAAGGAATCCCCTCAGGAAAACACTAGTCCCAATAAGGAAAATAACACTTCTCAAGAAAAAACACAGCAAGAGGAAACACCAAAAGCTAGCGTCAAGGAAGAGAAAAAAGAAGAGCAGAAAGCATCAACTCAGGATTCTTCTACTCCTACTCCAAGTAAACCTGCTACTGAAAATGAAAAACAGTCCAATACCCCAACTTCAGAAAATAAAACTAATCAATAATCACTAAAATAGCTTCTCTCCAAACTTGGAAAGAAGCCATTTTTATTGTTGCAATACTTTTCTTGGTTTGGTACCTTCAGCTGGACCGATAACACCTGCCATCTCCAGTTCTTCCATGAGACGAGTCGCACGGTTAAATCCAACTGACAAACGACGCTGAATCATGGAGGCGCTGGCTTTCTGGGTTTCTATCACCAAAGCCTTGGCTTCTTCAAAAAGCGGATCTCCACCAGCTTCACCATCTGAAAATTCACCGTCATTTTCAGAAACCTCACCTGGATCAAAACTATCATCGTAGTCCGCATCTGCCTGAGCCTTGATGAAGTTTACGATGCGCTCGACATCATCATCCGAGATAAAGGATCCTTGGAGACGAACTGGATGATTTTCATCAATCGGTTTAAAGAGCATATCTCCTCGACCAAGCAGTTTCTCAGCTCCATTTTCATCCAAAATCGTACGGGAGTCTGTCCCTGATGAAACCGCAAATGCTACACGAGATGGGACATTAGCCTTGATCAGACCAGAGATGACATCAACGGATGGACGCTGAGTTGCAAGAATCATGTGGATACCTGCAGCACGCGCCTTCTGTCCAAGACGGATGATAGCATCTTCTACTTCCTTGCTGGCTACCATCATGAGGTCAGCCAACTCATCGACAATCACGACAATGAGCGGTAGCGGAATCTGCTTGTACTCAGACTGGGCATTGAACTCTTCCACCTTAGCATTAAAGCCTGCAATATTCCGAACTCCTACCTTTGCAAAGAGTTCATAACGATTTTCCATCTCGTCCACAACCTTTTGCAGGGCCTTGCTGGCCTTGCGTGGATTGGTCACAACTGGAATCAAGAGATGAGGAATGTCATTGTAAACAGATAACTCAACCATCTTGGGATCGACCATCATAAATTTAACTTGATCTGGTCTCGCCTTCATGAGAATGCTAGCGATAATACCGTTAACTGCTACTGACTTACCTGAACCCGTCGAACCTGCGACTAGCAAGTGGGGCATTTTAGAAAGGTCAAAAGCTCTTGCGGTGCCATTAACAGCCTTCCCTAAAGGAATTTCCAAAAGATTTTCTGCTTTCGTTTGAGATTGTTCCCAAAGTTCTCGGAAAGACACAGTCGCAATCTCAGAGTTAGGCACTTCGATTCCAACGAGAGATTTCCCAGGGATTGGAGCTTCGATACGAACATCCTTGGCCGCCAAGGCTAGAGCGAGGTCATCTGCCAGATTGGAAATGCGGTTAACCCGCACACCCACGGCTGGCTTAACTTCATACTTAGTCACGGATGGCCCAATTTCAGCCCGTTCAACCGTTACCTTAATACCAAAACTAGCAAAAGTTTCTTCTAGGATTTTGATGTTTTCTCGAACAATCTTCTTCTCTTTCGACTGGTCTTTTGGTTTATCTGGGGCAAAGAGTTGTAAGCTTGGAAGTTTGTATTCAAGGGCTTCCTTTGCTGAAAAATCGACCTGAACATCTTCATCATCAGAGCCATCTTCCTGTTCAGGGAATTCAAGTTCAGGTTGAGGCAGGATGATTTCTGGTTCCACCCAGTCTTCTTCTGGAACAGGTGGAACGTCAAGCACAACATCTGCTGTCAGAATTTCACCCGTTTCCATATCAACAGGAGGCATATCGAGTAAGGCTTTTTCAGCCTCTTCTTTTTCTAATCTAGCCTCTTGCTCAGCCTTTTGACGAGCTTTTTCTTCTTGTTTGACAAAGCGTTCCTCTTTTCGACGCTCATGCCCTTCTCGCCATTTGGCAAATCCTCTACTGAAGAATTCAGCAATATCGTAAACAGACCAAGGACTGACTAGGAGGGCTCCAGCTAAAATCAAGATAGAACCAATAAAGTAAGTGCCGATATTTGAAAAGAGAAAGGCAGTTGGAATATAAAGGGCGACACCAATCAAGCCACCTCCAGCAAAACTGGTCGTTCGAAAACCAGTCAGATCAGTCACAACCTGAGCCATGGTCCCTTTTAATACCGACTTATCCAAACCATATTTCCAAACTAAGTAGGCCTCAAAAATCAAGAGTAAGCCAGCAAATATGGTGAAAAATCCTGATAAGAGTCCTTCCTGTTTTCGGATCCACTTGAAAAGGAAGAGATAGAGCAGGATACCAAATATTGCCAGATAAGCTAGGCTACCTACCAGCAAGCGTATTAAATTGTAAAGGGTGATACCTGCAGCCCCTAATTTGAAGGCTGCTAAAATCAATAAAAGCGCGATTCCCAACGAAATCAACATTCGTTGAATCGCTTCTTTTCTTTCGAGTTCTGCTTTTGACGGTCTCCGTCTTGTTTTACTTGTATTCTTGTTTGCCATTCTTCTATTATACCATATTTCACAGGTATTTCGGAAAGAGAAAAAGACTGCACCAAACGGTCCAATCTTTTCATTTTTCTATTTTTTATGCTTGTGGTTTGCGTAGGTAACCATAGACTACACCACTTACGATTGCTCCTACCAAGACAGAAACGAGGTAAAGGAGAGCATTTGAAGTAAGGGCGATAACGAAGATTCCTCCGTGTGGCGCCATGAGTTTGATACCAGTAAGACCAACGAGTCCACCTGCTACTGCTGAACCAAGGATGAAGCTTGGGATCGCACGAGCTGGGTCAGCGGCACCAAATGGAATCGCTCCCTCAGTGATAAATGACAAGCCCATGATGATGTTTGTCAAACCAGAGTTGCGTTCTTCCTTAGTAAATTTATCTTTGAAAAGAAGAGTTGCGACAAAGATTGCAAGTGGTGGCACCATTCCTCCAGCCATAACTGCTGCCATGGCTACAGAACCACCTGAAGAAACAGTCGCTGCAAGCGTACCTGTACCAAAGACATAGGCAGCTTTGTTGACTGGTCCCCCCATATCGACAGCCATCATTCCACCAAGGACGATACCAAGAAGAACAGCTGAACCTCCTCCAAGACCACCTAGGAAGTCATTCATAGCAGTGTTGATTGCTGCCATCGGGATGTTAACGGCTAGCATGACAAATCCTGTCAAGATTGTTCCAAGAAGTGGCAAGAGAAGAATTGATTTAGCACCTTCAAGTGAACGAGGAACTTTAACGTATTTCTTGATAGCAAGAACCAACGCACCTGCGATAAATCCACCAACAAGGGCACCTAAGAAACCAGATGAGACACCTGCAAGAGTTGAAGTTGCTTCACCACCTGCGGCATAAGGGATTTTACCAAAGGCAAAACCTTCTTTGGCAATAGCACCAGCCACGAAACCTGCTACCAAACCTGGTTTTTCAGCGATAGAGTAGGCAACATAACCTGCAAAGACTGGAAGCATCAAGCCAAAGGCTGCACCACCAATTTTCATGAACATAGAAGCTAGTTCATGGTAGGAACCAAGACTACCAAGATTTTCATTTGGAACACCCAAAGCACCGTCAATCAAGAAGGCAAGGGCAATCATGATACCTCCACCGATAACGAATGGCAACATTTGAGATACACCACTCATCAAGTGTTTGTAGAAGGCACCACCAAGACTTTGTTTTTCGTTAGAGGCTGTTGCAGCTTTTGCACCGTTTGCAGCACGGTAGATTTCAGCATCCCCAGAAAGAGCCATGTTGATCAACTCTTCTGTCTTACGGATACCGTCAGCAACTGGACGATTGATCAATGCTTTACCATCGAAACGATCCATTTCAACTGCCTTGTCTGCTGCGATGATAACAGCTTTAGCCTTACGAATGTCTTCCGCAGTTAGTTGGTTACCAACACCACTGGCACCGTTGGTTTCGACCTTAATTCCAACACCCATTTCAGCAGCCACTTTTTGAAGAGCTTCTTGGGCCATGTAAGTGTGGGCAATACCTGTTGTACAAGCTGTAACAGCTGCGATAAAGTCACCAGTTTCATTGGCAGGCGCTTGAACAGGCTCTTCAGTTTTTTCTGAAGCTTGGTCAAAAAGTTCAATGACTTGGTCAGCTGATGTTGCTTGACGAAGTTTGTCAGCAAAACCGTCTTTCATCAAGTATTGAGACAATTCTGCCAAGGCTGCCAAGTGGGTATCATTGGCACCTTCTGGAGCTGCAATCATAAAAAAGAGGTCGGTTGGTTGCCCATCTAAACTTTCGTAATTAACACCCTTGTTTGACTTAGCAAAGAGAACTGTCGCTTCTTTGACAGCAGCGTTTTTGCTGTGAGGCATTGCGATACCATCTCCTAAACCAGTAGAAGTCAAGGCTTCACGCGCCAAAATGCCTTCTTTAAAGGTTTCAAAATCTGTCACATAACCGTGCTCTGTCAAACTTTTAATCATCTCTTCAATGACAGCTGTTTTTTCAGTTGCCTGCAAATCCAGCAACATAACATCTTTTCTCAATAGGTCTTGAATTTTCATCGTTTTTCTACCTCAACTTTTTCATATGTTTCTTTAATAAATTCTGCTGTTGCCAAATCATCTGAGAAGGTGGTTGCCGTTCCGCAAGCCACTCCCCATTTGAAGGATTCTACTGCGTCTTTTGATTTGACAAATTCACCTGTGAATCCGGCAACCATAGAATCACCAGCTCCGACTGAATTTTTGACTGTCCCTTTGATTGGTTTAGCAAAGTAAGCTCCCTCAGATGTGACAAGAAGGGCACCGTCACCAGCCATAGAGATAATGACGTTTTGAGCACCTTTAGCCAGTAACTCTCGAGCATATTTCTCAATTTGGTCCAAACTGTCAAGTTTAACCCCAAAGATAGCTCCAAGTTCATGATTATTTGGTTTAACCAATAGTGGCTGGTAGTCCAAACTATCAATCAAGGTCTGTCCTTCAAAGTCACAAACCACTTGCGCACCAGTCTTGCGTGTCAAGGCAATCAAATCCTTGTAGATGACATTGCCTAGATTTTTAGCACTTGAACCAGCAAAGACAACTGTATCTTCTGCTGTCAGACTTGAAAGAATGGCTTTTAACTCTTCAAGTTGTTCGGGCTCAACAGTTGGACCCGTTCCGTTGATTTCTGTTTCTCGGTCTGCTTTGATTTTAACATTGATACGAGTATCTTCTGCCACTTGGACAAAACGTGTCTCGATTTCTTCCTTTGCCAAAGTATCTGTGATAAATTTACCAGTAAAGCCACCGATAAATCCCGTCGCTGTATTGGGAATACCCAAGCGTTTCAAGACACGACTGACATTGATTCCTTTCCCACCAGCAAACTTATCATCACTGTCCATACGATTGACACTACCGACTTGGACTTGGTCCAAACGAACGATATAGTCAATGGATGGATTGAGTGTGACTGTATAAATCATACTTCTATTACCTCCGTTTTCTCCTTAATAACCTGCAAGAGATCATGCCCTTGACTTGTGATAACAATAGCGCGTTTGAGTGGTGCTACCTTTGCAAAGCAAGTTTGTCCAATCTTAGACGAATCCACCAAGACATAGGTCTGTTTGGCATTCTCTAAAATAGCACGCTTCACAGCTCCCTCCTCCATATCAGGAGTTGTATAATAGCCATCGTCCACACCATTCATCCCGATAAAGGCACGGTCAAAGTGCAATTGGTTAATCTGGTTAAGAGCAACGCCCCCGATGCTCGCATCTGTCGCCATCTTGACACTTCCTCCAACCATGACAGTTGGAATCTGCTTTTCAACCAACTGAGCTGCATGGTGAATGGAGTTGGTCACAACTGTAACATTCTTATTGACCAATTCATGAATTAAAAAGGCTGTCGTTGTTCCAGCATCGATAAAGATGACATCTTGTTCCTTGATAAGAGAGGCTGCTTTCTGAGCCAGCAACTTCTTCTCTTGAAGGTTTTTGACAGATTTTTCTTGAATGGTTTCTTCTTCCTGCAAGGAATGAGGCAATTCTGCTCCACCATGCACGCGACGAAGCTTGTTTTCTGCTTCCAATTCATCCAAGTCTCTTCGAACCGTTGATTCTGAGGTCTCTAGCAAACTAACTAATTTTTCTAGAGAAATTACATGATGTTGATTTAACTCCTCTAAAATCAGTTGCTTCCGCTCTGTTTTTAACACCGAATCACCTCCTGTTATCGTTTACACTATTCATTCTATCACACTTTCTTTTAAAGTCAAGCATTTTTTATCATTTTCTTTCAAATTCTATCATTTTTCTTATTTTCAGAATTTTTATTGCAAGATAAGAGCCTTTATGGTAGACTATTTGAGTAAGTATTGGAAGATTACTCAAGAGGCTTAAGAGGCCGTGTTGGAAACGCGGTAGGCGTGTAACAGCGTGCGTGGGTTCGAATCCCATGTCTTCCGTTTATTTTAAAAAAGATACCCAAGAAATCTTGGGTATCTTTTTTCTTATATGCTTGTTTTATAACTCGGGTGAATTTCTTAGAAAATATCAAATAACAATTTCACATTGAGAATTGTTAAGATAATGGAAACAATATAACCAAGGATGGTATTCCATTTAGCATTGGTAAATTCGCCCATCAGTGATTTCTTAGAAGTTAAATAAATCAAAGGGAAGATTGAAAACGGAAGAGCGATTGAAAGAAAGACCTGTGAATAGACCAATAACTGATCCAAGGTTTTTTCCTGATGACCAAACAGAACTGCAACTATCATGACAGGTAGCAAGGCAAAGAGGCGAGTCGCCAAACGAATGAACCATTGAGGCAATCTCATATGCAAGAAACCTTCCATAACGATTTGTCCAGTCAAGGTACCCGTAATTGTCGAATTCTGACCACTGGCTAATAAAGCCAAGGCAAACAAGGTTGATAAGGTCGAGCTAGCTATAGCTCCTGCAATAGTAGAATCCTGCAAGGCATTATACATTTGAGAGAAGGCAGAAATCTCGGATGCATGGCCGAAAAAGAGAGCCGCTCCTAAGATCAAAAGAAGGGAGTTAACGACAAAGGCCAAGGATAACTCGAGATTAGAATCCCAGGTCATAAAGCGTACGGCTTTTCGAACATCATTTTTGTCCTTGTGATTGATTTTACGAGTCTGTGACAAGGATGAATGCAAATAGAGGTTATGAGGCATAACAGTTGCTCCCACGATCCCTAGTGCCAAGGTTAATTGACTTTCATGCCCTGGCAAAGGACTTTTAAATAAGGTTGCATTCGGTAGATAACCCTCAACGATTCCTTGGAAGCTTGGATGTGACAAGGCTACAAGATAGGTAAAAATTGCTAGAATGGTTAAAATCAGTGTTGTCACAATAGCTTCAATCTTCTTAAAGCCAAATTTCATCAGAAGCAATAAGAGAAAAACATCCAACACGGTCAAGAGGATGGCTATCATAATCGGAATCTTAAAGAGAAGATTGAGAGCAATCGCTGAACCTAGAACTTCTGCCAGATCTGTCGCCATCAAGGCTAATTCTAAAATCACCCATAGACTATAACGAAGCCATTTAGGTGAATGATGAGCCGTTGCTTGAGCCAGGTCCATCTGGGTTACAATACCAAGCTTTCCTGCCATCTGCTGAAGTTGCATGGCAATGAGAGATGAAATCAAGATAACAAACAAGAGACTATACTTATAGGAAGCACCACCGACTACACTGGTAATCCAGTTTCCTGGATCCATATAACCAACTGCGACAAGAGCACCCGGACCTAAAAAGGCCTTTAAATTTTGCCAGAAATGATTGTTATTTGGAGTATCGATAGATTGATTAATCTCAGAGAGTGACACTTTTTTATGAGAAGACATAGATACTTACCTCTTTCTAAACCTACTTTTTCATTATTTTCTATTAGAGAAAAATAAGATTGACTTTAAACTATTAAAACAATGAAAACTATATGAAAAACATTTAGTTTTTTCATTATTTTTCTTAAGGCACCTTAATTATAACAGAAAATATGATAAAAACTTAAGAAAATTCAGGACTTGATTTAATATTTAGGATACAACAAAATGTTGTATCTTTTTTTGCAAAAGAATACCAAGGAATACCAAAGATAAAAATAAAAAACGTTGATTTAACAACGTTTTACCAAGGAATGCAAAAGAATGCAAAGGAATAATGGAGCCGGTGGGAGTCGAACCCACGTCCAAACACCTGCCAACATATTTGTCTACAACCATAGGTTATGTATTATTTTAACAATCCCTCGACACATAACTCAAGCCTAGAAACTGCGAGTCTATCAATCTCTTATCAAGCCGCTAGACAAGACTTAATCGTATCTCGCTAATAATAAGACCTGTCATTGAACACGAGCAATCCAAATCGGGTCACGCCTGCTGGTTTTTAGGCAGCTAGAGCGTAAGAAGTGTTATTTTTTGCAGTTATATTTAACTGAGCGTTTACGTCGCCACACGAGTCGCAAAATATGCCTCATAATGCCTGTCGAATCCGTAACGACCCCAAAAGACAATAAAACCATTATACCTTATCTAACTCAAAAATGCAAAAAGGAAATCACTTACCTAAAAAAGATACTATTCGAGAAATTTAGCAAACTGGGAGACTAACTACAACTTTCTCAGTGCATAACTTTACGATTGTGAATAGAACTTACGAAATCCAATTAACACATACCTAAGATAAAGCTATCTGTTTTGAAGAAATTCACTAAGAAAATTATTCTAAAATACTTTCAGATGAGAATTTTCCTACTCTCTTTATTTCAATTCATTTGAGTTTAAAAACTATAAAATCAATCCTTATATTATTCGGACTACGTTTTACTTGTTGTGCTAAAATAAATAAATTTCATTCAAACTTTAATAGACTATGAAAACCAGTGGAACTTACCCTGACACGGAATTCCACTGGTTTTTCGATTTTTATCAGATTAACTTCTACTATTCTTAGCTGTGAAAATTAGTTTAGGACTTTAACTTATTTTCAATCTTCTAATCTAAAGGCCACTTCCAGTAAAGAAAAATCAGGGTTCTCCTGACTTTTACTTAGCTAATTCTCTTTCTCGTTCTTTCATTATTTTATGATTTTCATACAAACGGGATAAGAACTTAGAAATTTCTTTTAAGATAGAATAGGTTGGCACTGCGACAATCATTCCAACTACACCATAGATATTGCTTGACAACAAAAGTAAAACTAAAATCGTGATTGGATGAACCTTCATAACACTTCCTACGATTCGAGGATATAAGATATTACCATCTACCTGCTGAACAACAAGCATATAAATCACTGCAATCAGCATTCTATGGGGATCAGTGAATATATTTGCGATGATCATAGGAATCAGACCAATACTTGGCCCCACATAAGGAATTAAATTGGCTACACCAGAAAAAATAGCAAAAACTAAAGCATATTTTAAACCAATAATACTATAGCCAATATAAGCTAAACAACCTATAATGATTGCGTCAATCGAAACTCCACTAATATAGCGAGCAATCGTCGCATTCAAATTCTTTAAGAGGCCTGCAATATGCAAACGATCCCTCTTTAGAATCGTTCTTTCAAGCATGGGCAAGAATTTATGTCCATCTAGTAAGAAATAAACCAAAAAAACTGGAGTCATAATCAAAATCAAAACAGTACTGATAAGAGCTGACAAGACGCTCCCCACACTATTTGATACGCTATTTAGGATCTTTTGAAGAATATCAACATAGGATAAGTTTAACTGCTGAATTGTAGCTTCTACATCCAAATTCTGGAGCGCAGGATAATTAGATAAGTCTATGATTAAGTCTTGTACTCGACTATAAATAGTTTGACTAGATATAATCAAGCTAGATAACTGATTAATCAAAATAGGTAAGAGATAGACAACACCTATGACCATTCCCCAGACCAAAGCACACAAGGTAATTAAAATACCAAGTAAACGATTGAGTTTACAGACTTTATTTAAGAAAGTAACAATAGGGTTTGTCAAATAATAAAGAAAGCCCCCTAATAAAAATGGAATCATAATTGTATTAAGCACGCTAACAAAAGGGTTAATCAAAGACCCCATCTGTCTCCATAGGTAAAAGATGAGGGTTAAGAGTAAAATTTCTGTGGTCCAAAAAAATAATTTATTTCTACGAAACATGAGTTACCTCCCTCACTCTATTTTACCATATTTTCAAAAAGCTTAACGGATGAATTATTAAAGCAAGAATATTTTTTTTCTTTATGATAGAATAAGACTACTATGAAAAAAATATTTTTAACTTTATTAACTGTCTCCCTTTTAGGAGGTGCTTCTACTGCTGTTGCTCAAGATTTTACCATTGCCGCTAAACATGCGATTGCTGTTGAGGCAAATACTGGTAAAATTCTCTATGAGAAGGATGCAACGCAACCTGTCGAAATTGCTTCCATAACAAAATTGATTACTGTTTATCTGGTCTATGAAGCTCTGGAAAAGGGAAGTATTACCCTCTCCACTCCTGTAGATATTTCTGACTATCCTTATCAATTGACAACAAATTCTGAAGCCAGTAATGTTCCTATGGAGGCCCGTAATTATACTGTCGAAGAGTTGCTTGAAGCAACTCTGGTATCTAGTGCCAACAGCGCCGCTATTGCCCTAGCTGAGAAAATTGCTGGCTCAGAAAAAAACTTCGTTGATATGATGCGAGCCAAACTCCTGGAATGGGGAATCAAAGATGCCACGGTTGTCAATACAACTGGTCTTAACAACGAGACTCTAGGGGATAACATTTACCCAGGGTCTAATAAAGATGATGAAAATAAGCTCAGTGCTTATGATGTTGCCATCGTTGCCCGCAACCTCATCAAAAAGTACCCACAAGTCTTGGAAATCACCAAAAAACCTTCTTCTACTTTTGCTGGAATGACAATTACTTCAACCAACTACATGTTAGAAGGTATGCCTGCTTACCGTGGTGGTTTTGATGGGCTAAAAACAGGAACAACAGATAAGGCTGGAGAGTCTTTTGTTGGTACTACTGTCGAAAAAGGCATGAGAGTCATCACAGTTGTTTTAAATGCAGACCATCAAGACAATAATCCCTACGCTCGGTTTACAGCTACATCTTCCCTAATGGATTATATTTCTTCTACATTTACACTTCGCAAAATCGTTCAGCAAGGCGATGCCTATCAAGATAGCAAAGCCCCTGTACAAGATGGAAAAGAAGATACGGTCACTGCAGTGGCCCCAGAGGATATCTATCTAATTGAGCGTATTGGGAATCAATCTTCCCAATCTGTTCAATTCACACCTGATTCCAAAGCAATCCCAGCACCACTTGAAGCTGGAACAGTGGTTGGCCATCTGACTTACGAAGACAAGGACTTGATCGGTCAAGGTTACATTACCACAGAACGTCCTAGTTTTGAAATGGTAGCAGAAAAGAATGTTGAAAAAGCCTTCTTCTTAAAAGTTTGGTGGAATCAGTTTATCCGATTTGTTAATGAGAAATTATAAAAAAATCGCGGTTTAAAATCGCGATTTTTTATTACAAATTCATCTTCAAGATCCTTGATTGGGGGTAAATCTAAAAACAAATTTTAACCGACTGATCCTTCCATTTCATAGCTAATCAAGCGGTTTAGCTCAACAGCATATTCCATTGGAAGCTCTTTTGTGAAGGGTTCTACAAATCCCATAACAATCATCTCAGTTGCCTCAGATTCTGACAATCCACGGCTCATGAGATAATAGAGTTGTTCTTCAGAAATCTTAGATACCTTAGCTTCGTGTTCCAAAGCTACTTGCGAGTTGTGAATTTCATTAAACGGAATGGTATCTGATGCTGACAAGTCATCCATGATAATGGTATCACACTCGATGTGAGAAACAGACTTCTTAGAGTTTTTGTTAAAGGTTACCTGTCCACGGTAGTCAACCTTTCCTCCGCCTTTAGCAATGGATTTAGACACAATAGACGAGCTAGTATGTGGAGCATTGTGGATCATCTTAGCACCCGTATCTTGGTGTTGCCCAGCATTGGCAAAGGCAATCGAAAGCATGGTACCACGCGCCCCTTCTCCATCAAGGTAAACAGATGGATATTTCATGGTTGTTTTAGCACCCAAGTTACCATCAATCCACTCAACAGTGGCATCCTTTTGAGCTTTAGCACGTTTGGTTACCAAGTTATAGACGTTATCAGACCAGTTTTGGATAGTCGTATAACGCATATAAGCTCCATCCAAGGCAAAGATTTCTACGATGGCCGCATGCAAGCTGTTACTTGAATAAGTTGGCGCTGTACATCCTTCTACGTAATGGACACTTGCTCCCTCATCAACGATAATCAAGGTACGTTCAAACTGACCAGTATTTTCGTTGTTGATACGGAAGTAAGTTTGAAGTGGAATATCTACCTTTACACCTTTTGGTACGTAGATAAAGGTTCCACCAGACCATACTGCTGAGTTGAGGGCAGCTAATTTGTTATCTGTTGGCGGTACCAACTTGGCAAAGTATTGTTTAAACAAGTCTGGGTATTCCTTGAGGGCAGAATCTGTATCTGTAAAGATAATCCCCAATTTCTGGAACTCTTCCTTCATGTTGTGGTAAACCACTTCTGACTCATACTGGGCAGAGGCACCTGCTAGATAGGCACGCTCAGCTTCCGGAATCCCAATACGTTCAAAGGTTTCTTTGATTTTTTCAGGAACGTCATCCCAAGAACGGGCTGGCTTATCAGATGGTTTTTGGTAGTAGATCAAGTCATCAAAGTCAATCTCTGACAAGTCTGCTCCCCAAGTTTGCATAGGCATTTTTTTGAAGGTTTCATAAGACTTCAAACGGAATTCTAACATCCACTCAGGTTCTCCCTTAGCAGCTGATAGTTCACGAATGACATCTTCATTCAATCCTTTTCCTGTCGATAGGACAGGCTCTACATCATCATGGAAACCAAATTTATATTCACCAAGGTCAATTGGTTTTGGTTCTACTCTTTCTTCAGCCATAATATCCTTTCTTTCATTCTTCATTTCTACTGATTCATAAGACAAAAGAAACTTGTCTTAGTTGTTTTCTTGATTTTCGATTGTTTTCTTAAGGGCGTTCCAAGCTAGGGTTGCACATTTGATTCGTTGCGGAAATTTGGCAACACCTGACAAAAAAGCTGCATCGCCTAGTTGGTCTTGGCGTTCATCTTTTTGTCCTTGAACCATTTCAGAAAAAATAGTCGCAAGTTCTAAAATTTCTTGCTTGGTCTTGCCCAAAACAGCATCTGTCATCATGCTTGCAGAGGCAGTTGAGATGGTACAACCTGAGTTTAGAAAAGCGATATTTTCCAAACAGTCATCTGCATCAAACTTGACAGAGAGATTGATGACATCGCCACAGGTCGGATTGTTGAGACTGATTTGTTCAGCATCTTCCAACTTTCCTTGATGATGTGGATTTTTCGAATGGTCCGCTACCACTGCCATATAAAGGCTATCTAGTTTAGAAAGTGCCATTGAAAAACTCCTTTGTCTTTTGTAAGGCATCGACTAGCTTGTCGCAATCTTCCTTGGTATTGTAGATATAAAAACTTGCACGAGCTGTTGCTGGAACATCCAAATACTGGAGCAAGGGTTGCGCACAGTGGTGACCCGCACGAACTGCCACACCTTCATAATCCAAAGCCGTTGCAAGGTCGTGAGGATGAAGGTCGCCTAGGTTAAAAGCAATGACACCTGAACGTTGAGCCAAGTCCTGTGAACCATAAATGGTCAGTCCTTCAATTGCCTGCAATTTTGGAAATACGTAGGCGATCAATTCCTGTTCATGGGCTTCAATGACATCCATACCAATCTTTTCCAGATAATCCACTGCGGCAGCAAGTCCGATTGCACCAGCCATGTTAGGAGTTCCAGCCTCGAATTTCCAAGGCAATTCCTTCCAACTAGCAGATTGTTCATAAACGAAATCAATCATCTCACCACCAAATTCAAGGGGTGACATTTGCTCCAGATACTTTTCTTTGCCGTAAAGAACACCGATACCAGTTGGACCAGCCATCTTGTGACCTGAAAAGGCAAAGAAGTCCACATCCAAGTCCTGGACATCAATCTTCATATGAGGCGTAGATTGAGCACCATCCACCACCATGATAGCTCCAACTTGGTGGGCCATTTTAGTGATTTCTTTAATCGGATTGACCACACCAAGGACATTTGATGCATGAGCTAGGGAGACAAACTTGACTCTATCAGTCAATTTAGCTCGCAAATCATCCATATCCAGAGCTCCATCCTTGAGATAGACATAAACAAGCTCTGCTCCAGTCTTGCGACAGGCTTCTTGCCATGGAATGATATTGGAATGGTGTTCCATGACAGAAATCAAGACTTGGTCACCCTCAGTTAAGATTTCCTCTGCAAAGCGTGCCACCCAGTTAAGGCTGGTTGTCGTTCCTCTAGTAAAGAGAACTTCTTTTGTCGAACCTGCATTGATGAACTTACGAATGCTTTCACGAGCGGCTTCATAAGATGCTGTCGCTCGTTCTGCCAAAGTATGAACACCACGGTGAACATTGGCATTGTCCTGCTCATAGTAGCGGTTGATTGTTTCCAGAACTGCTAGTGGTTTTTGTGTCGTCGCAGCATTGTCCAGATAGACCAGAGGTTCATCGTTGACAATCTGGTCTAAAATTGGAAAATCCTTGCGAATCACTTCTACATCTAACATAGGCTACCCCTTAGCGTTTTGACAATTTTTCTTCGATAGTTGCAATCATTTCATCACGAACTTCCTTGACTGGAATCTCAACGATAACGGAGCCAAGGAAACCACGGACAACCAAACGTTCTGCAGTTGCCTTATCTAAACCACGGCTCATGAGGTAGTACATGTCTTCTGGATCCACCTGACCGATAGAAGCTGCGTGACCTGCAGTAACATCATTTTCATCAATCAATAGAATTGGGTTAGCATCTGAACGAGCCTGGTCAGAAAGCATGAGAACACGGCTCTCTTGTTGCGCATCTGCTCCCTTGGCACCCTTGATGATGTGGCCGATACCATTGAAAGTCAAAGTTGCTTTTTCAAGAATAACCCCATGTTGAAGGATATTTCCGATTGAGTTACAACCATAGTTAGTCACTCGAGTATCAATCCCTTGTACCTGACGACCACTTGAAAGAGCTACAACTTTCAGGTCAGCATGGCTACCGTTACCAATCAAATCGCTATCAAAGTCCGCAACGACGTTCCCTTCGTTCATAACACCAATCGCCCAGTCAATGCTTGCATCGTTGCCTAATTTACCACGACGGCTAATGTAAGCAGTAACATTTTCACCTAGACGATCAATGGCGGCAAACTTCACCTGAGCACCAGAACGTGCAATTACTTCTACTGTGATATTAGCAGTTGCTTTGGCACTTCCTTCACCGCGTGACTCTAAACGCTCCAGATAACTAATCTTAGAATTTTTACCAGCGATAATCATAATATGCT
Organism: Streptococcus sp. 3109; assembly: GCF_013276905.1. Taxonomy (NCBI): domain Bacteria; kingdom Bacillati; phylum Bacillota; class Bacilli; order Lactobacillales; family Streptococcaceae; genus Streptococcus; species Streptococcus sp. 3109. Next base: position 280,133 of record NZ_VMLY01000001.1, read on the forward strand.
TGTTAAACGGCACATCGCTATCGCTGTCTTGATAGAAAATTCCTTCGATTGGTTCAACAATTTCCACGTTATCAGGAATATAGAGAACAGCACCACTGTTAAAGTAAGCTGTGTGGTAGGCCGCCAACTTGTCATCGTCATACTTAACAGATGACATGAAGAATTCTTCGATCAGCTCGGGAATTTCTTCTAAAGCTGAGTGGAAGTCTGTAAAGATAACACCCTGTTCAGCCAATTCAACTGGAATTTGCTCAAAAACAGTTTGGGTTCCTACTTGCACCAACTTCAAGTGGTTATCTAGTGCAGTGAAATCTGGAACATTTGCTGATGGCTCACTTTCTGTAATCGTTCCATCACCCAGATTCCAACGGTGAAATTTCACACGCTCAATAACTGGTAATTCCAAAGTCTCAATCTTGTCAAAAGCTTTTTGACGGAGATCAGCCAACCAGCTTGGTTCAGCGTGCATTTCTGAAAAAAGTTTAATATTTTCTTTAGTCATTTACTTCTCCTAAAAGATACGAGGGAATTACAATTCTTCCTTGTAGTCGTAGCCAAGTTCTTCAGCTAGTTTTGCGTATCCTTCACGTTCCAAACGCGCAGCCAATTCTGGACCACCTGAAAGGACAACACGACCTTCCATCATGACGTGTACCACGTCTGGTGTGATGTAGTTCAAAAGACGTTGGTAGTGAGTGATAATCATAGCACCAAAGCCTTCACCACGCATAGCATTCACACCTTTAGAAACAACTTTAAGAGCGTCAATATCAAGACCAGAGTCAATCTCATCCAAAAGGGCGAAAGTTGGTTCCAACATCAAAAGTTGAAGAATTTCATTACGTTTTTTCTCACCACCAGAGAAACCTTCGTTGAGGTAACGCTCTGCCATTTCTTCTTTCATGTTGAGCAATTCCATTTTTTCATCTAGCTTAGTAATAAACTCGCGAACTGAAATCTTCTCATCGTCTTCTTTACCAGCATTCATGGCTGCACGAAGAAACTCAGCGTTGGTAATTCCAGGAATTTCTGATGGGTATTGCATAGCAAGGAAAAGTCCCATACGCGCACGCTCATCCACTTCCAACTCAAGGATGTTTACGCCATCAAACAAAACTTCACCTTTGGTCACTTCATAGTTAGGATTTCCCATGATAGCGGCAGAAAGAGTCGATTTACCAGTACCATTTGGCCCCATGATAGCGGCGATTTCACCTGTTTTCAGGGTCAGGTTAACCCCTTTTAAAATTTCTTTTCCTTCAATCTCAACGTGAAGATCTTTGATCTCTAATACTGACATGATAGTTCCTTTCTTTTTCAAGGCCTTTACAGTGCTTACTAGAAACATACTTGATTTCCCTAGAAAATACGGTAAAAGGTCAATAAATATACTTTTATAGTATAACAAAAAAAAGCCTAAAAGGCTTTGATTTTGTCTGGAAGCTGAGGGCTAGTCTTTCCTATTAAAATGCTGATCGATGACATCAACGATTTTGCCCATCACATAACTGACTCGGAAATTTCTGAAGAGTAAAATTGCCCAAAAGGCTGCCATAATATAGCGACCAGTCATCCAGGCTTCATTGAAAAAATAGGTTTCAGCAGCTGTAAACAGCGCCATAATAATAAATTGTTGTTTATTCATAAACTTATTGTATCATGAAATCTTTCTTTAGTCTTCCTCTACCTTCACTTTATCAGCCAAAAATTCAAATCCTTCTGGAATCAGGCTTTCTTCTGCTTCTTTTTCAGTTTGAGAAGATTTGGCTTTGGCTGAAAAGGCTGCGCGAACTTCTTTCCATTCCTCCATGGAAATGGCTAAAATCTCAGGTGAAAAACCTGCTGCCTGACTGAGGATGTTGCCAAACATGGTGTTGAGATTATCCCGTTTCATGGTTTGACCAGCATTGAAGTTAGACTCAAAAGCAAGAATAGCATGGTGTTCATTGGCCGCAACCGGTTGAGAACCAACTAGCAAAGCTTTGTCCGGCCCACCAAGACTTTCAATCACCTCTCCCCAGGCATTCTGCAAACGAATCAGATTTTGACGTGCTAAATCAGGATTTTCGACAGCCTCTTGTAAGATAGATTGAACTTTATTGCGATCCACACGATAGACGGTCTTGCCTGTTGCTGGGCGACTAGGAGTTGGACTAGTTGGCTTGGGCGCAGTTCCCACATTGGCGAGTTCTTGTTTGAGACGTGTCACTTCCTGTCTCAGCGAAGCAATTTCATTTTCAACCGCTCCTGAAAGAGATGGCTCAGGCTTAATCTCCGCCAAACGGATGGTCATCATCTCAGCATAAATCTTGGGCTGCAAACTAGACTTAATATCTGCTAAACTGATTGTCGCTAAGCGAATCATTTCAAACAGATTTTCTTGAGGAAGATCCAAATTCTCCACAAAGACTGGACTATGATGAATGTTTTCTCCACCTGTTTGAACAATTAACAAATCTCTTAAATAGTGCAAAAGGTCGGTCACAAAACGAGTCATGCTCTTACCATTATCAAAAAGAAGATTTAAGCAAGACAAGGCCTTGGTAACATCCTGTTGAGACAAGGCAGCCACATAATCATCCAAGGCTGATAGGCTAATGGTGCCAGTAATTTCTTCAGAGATGGCAGTCGTCAATTCATTTCCCTGTGTCAAACTCAGAGCTTGATCCAAAATAGACAAGGCATCCCGCATTCCACCTTCCGCCTGTCTGGCAATGATTTCCACAGCCTCTGGTTCAGAACTAATATTTTCTTTTTCTAAGATATAGTGGATATGTTCCTTAATATCCTGTGTCTTAATTGATTTAAATTCAAAACGTTGCACACGGGATAGAATAGTCGCAGGAATCTTGTGCAATTCAGTAGTGGCCAAAATAAAGACTACATTCTGTGTTGGCTCTTCCAGCGTCTTTAGGAGGGCATTAAAAGCCCCTGTAGACAGCATGTGAACCTCGTCTATGATATAAACCTTATAACGAGCAAGACTAGGGGCATAGGTAGATTTATCACGAATTTCACGGATTTCATCCACCCCATTATTAGAGGCCGCATCCATTTCAATGACATCTTCTAAACTACCATCCGTCACTGCCTGACAAATATAGCAGTTATTGCAAGGTTCGCCACCCACTTGATTGGGACAGTTCATAGCCTTAGCAAAAATCTTAGCTACACTGGTTTTTCCTGTTCCCCGTGGACCAGAAAAAAGATAGGCATGACTTATTTTCTCTTGCTCTACTGCTTGTTTAAGAGTCTTAGCCACAACTTCTTGACCAACCAACTGGGAGAAGTTTTGACTTCTATATTTTCGATAAAGTGCTTGATACATTAAGATTTTTCCTCAAACATTGTAAAGTCCCATTCCGTCTTTTCAAGCAAAATCGCGACAAATTGTTCCAAATAATCTCGATCCATAGCATCGTAATCCTCAATCTCTGAAGAATCCAGATCCAGAACTCCAAGTAACTGACCATTCTTCATCATCGGCACCACAATTTCACTTTTAGCTAGACTGTCACAAGAAATATAGTTGGGATAGGTCGTCACATCTCCAACAATAACAGTTTCCTGAAAGTGAGCTGCCTCACCACAAACACCCTTGCCTAGTGCAATACGGATGCAGGAAACACCTCCTTGGAAGGGACCTAAAACCAATTCCTTTCCATCGAACAAATAAAAACCTGCAAATACGGTATTAGGAAAACGTGATTTTATGAGAGCACTGGCGTTGGAAAGATTAGCCAAAACATTGGTTTCGCCTTCCAATAGGAAGGACAATTCTTCATTTAACATTTGATAACGTGATTGTTTTTCTGATTTTAACATAGAACTATTATATCAAAAAAGGAGCCGAGACAAAAGAAAAATCCCTTGTTTAGTAAACAAAGGATTTTGTGAATTTTCAATTTGATTAAAGTTCGATATCACCAAATAAATCAGCCATTGAGAATCCTGTTTGTGTTTCTGGAAGTTCAAAATCACGTTTTTCTTGACGTTTTGGACGACGTGGACGAGCAGCACGTTTTTCTTCTTTTTGTCCTTCTTCTTGAGCTGGACGCTCTTCAAGAGCTTTAATAGAAAGTGATACGCGCTCTGCATCTGAGTTAACTTCAAGAACTTTAACTTGAACTTCTTGACCTACTTTAAGAGCTTCTTTTGGATTTTCAATACGTTTGTGTGAAATTTGTGATACGTGAACAAGTCCATCAATACCTGGCAATACTTCAACAAATGCACCGAAGTCAGTCAAACGTTTAACTGTTCCTTCTACTACATCACCTTTAGCCAATTTTTGCTCAACGCCATCCCATGGTCCAGGTGTTGTTGCTTTAAGTGAAAGTGATACACGTCCTTCTTCTTCGTTAAGATCAAGGATTTTCACTTCAATTTCTTCACCAACAGTTACAACTGATTTTGGTGATACGTTACGTTCATGTGACAATTCAGTCAAGTGAACCAATCCATCAACACCACCAAGGTCGATGAAAGCACCAAAGCTTGTGATACGGGCAACTTTACCAGTTACAACATCACCAACAGCCAATTTACCGAATACTTCAGCGCGAGCTGCTGCTGTAGCTGCTTCAACAACTTCACGACGTGAAAGGATGAAGCGGTTTTCTTTAGCGTCAACTTCTTTGATTTTAGCATCAAATTCTTGACCTACAAAACGCTCAGTGTTACGTACGAAACGAGTATCCAACATTGAAGCTGGGATAAATCCACGAACACCTTCAAATTCTACTGAAAGTCCACCTTTAACGGCACGAGTTCCTTTAACAGTAACAACTTCTTCTTCGCGACCAACAAGTTTGTCCCATGCTTTGCGAGCTTCAAGGCGTTTTTTAGATACAAGGTATGTAACTGTATCAGTATCTTTACCAACTACTTGACGAAGTACAAGAACATCCAATACTTCTCCTACTTTAACAAAGTCATTGATATCTGCATCGCGATCGTTTGTCAATTCGCGAAGAGTCAAGACACCTTCAACACCAGTTCCAGAGATTGCAACGTTAGCTTGAGTCGCATCAACTGTCAATACTTCAGCACTAACAACATCACCAGTCTCAACTTGGCTAACGCTATTTAGCAAATCTTCAAATTCGTTCATCTAAAAAATCCTCCAACAATCAAGTTTTTCTTAAACTTGACATACTTATAATTTTTTTCCTAAGCACCCGCAAGGACATGTTCATATCATTCACGTCTTTCAATTATAAAAATAAAATACCCTAAGATATTTTGCTTTTTATCTTGATTATTACCTAAGAACTGGGGTAGCTGGATTCGAACCAACGCATGAGGGAGTCAAAGTCCCTTGCCTTACCGCTTGGCTATACCCCATTGATAAAATGGAGAGAGAGGGATTCGAACCCCCGAACCCGAAGGAGCGGATTTACAGTCCGCCGCGTTTAGCCTCTTCGCTATCTCTCCTACAATCAACATGGACTATTATATCATGAAAATTTCAAAAAAACAAGACTTATTTTGCTAAATTATAATTTTCAATCAAAATTTCCACAGCTTTTTCCAATTTTTTATAAAAACTATCGACATTCCCATTCTTTATGATGGCAAATTGTCCATCTAATTCGGCAATTTCTCCGATAACTTTTTTACCAATGGTCAAGGTATAACCTTCAAAACTGTCTTTTCCTACATTAACCTTGGCATCTGCTACTTGAATTTCGATTTTTTTATCTTTCTTACTCATTTCATACCTCTCTTCACTTTTTCTATTTTACAAGAAAATCCTAAAACTAGCAAGAAAAAACTCTATATCAGGCTTGTCTGACATAGAGTTTTATGTAAACAACCTCAATCAATTTAGCATAGCTAATAGTTAGTAAACAAGCATAATTGACTATCCTTTTTAGGTTATCAGTGAGTCTCACCACCTACTAACTGCAAATCCTTATCTTTGTAGTCTACAATAGCTTCAATAGCTACCTCTATGCCTCTTACAATATCACATAGACTCATTCCTGCAGTATTCGGCTTATTTACTACTTGTTCCATCATATATGGAATATGCATGAAACCTGCTCTCATATTAGGGAATTTTTTATCCACTAAATAAAGAGCTTGGTACATCAAATGATTGCAAACAAAGGTTCCTGCACTATTGGATACAACTGCCGGAAGTCCCTGTTTTTTAATAGCTTGTACCATCGCTTTGATAGGTAAACTACTAAAATAGGCCGATGCTCCATCAATACGAATCGGTGTATCAATTGGTTGATTGCCTTCGTTATCAGGTATGCGAGCATCATCTTGATTAATAGCCACTCGTTCAGGTGTTAAACCTGTCCTGCCGCCTGCTTGTCCAATACAAAGTACAGCATCTGGTTGATATCGTAATATTTCTGCCTCTAAAACTTCTGACGACTTATAAAAAACCGTTGGAATTTCTACCCAGCGAACTTCGGCCCCATTAATCTCAGATGGTAATAATTTTACAGCCTCCAAAGCTGGATTAATCTTTTCACCTCCAAAAGGATTAAAACCTGTAACCAATATTTTCATTTTATTTTCCTTTACTAAAATGCGAGAAAGTACATTAAGAATATGTGAATAACAATCATTACTAGCGCAACACCTGCTTGAGCCTTTATAACGCCATTCTGATCTTTCATATCCATCAATGCTGCTGGTAGAGCGTTAAAATTAGCAGCCATTGGGGTCAATAAGGTCCCACAATAACCTGCTGTCATGGCAAGAGCACCAGCCACAATTGGATTAGCTCCCAGAGCAAATACAAAGGGAACTCCAACACCTGCTGTAATAACGGTGAATGCTGCAAAAGCATTTCCCATAATCATTGTGAATAGAACCATTCCAAGAACATAGGCCAAAACTCCTATAAAGCGACTATCTGAAGGAACAATACCGCTAATCAGATGAGAGATAACATCACCAACACCTGCTACAGTAAAAATAGCCCCCAAAGCCCCTAATAATTGGGGAACAATCCCACTTGTTGAAACTTGCTGAGTCATTCGATTATTTTCTGATAACAAACTCTTAGGGTGACTATTGGTAATCACAAGAACAGAAATTGTAGCAAATAAGGCGGCAAGGCTAATCGAAATCTTGCTAAATTCTGGAATCATTTGCGCTAAGACCAACGCAAGTATTGCCATCAGCATAACTGGAATAAAAATTTTATTTTTCAATCTGTTAGATTCAATATTGGCTTTCATTTCATCTAAGGATGGCAAGGTTCCGATACGGACTTGCTTAAACAATGTTAACAGCGATAATATGATTACAATAATACCAATACTCATATTTGGCATATAGGAACCACCTATAAACGTAATAGCCAATAGAGTCCAAAATGCAGATGTTCCAAATCGGACTGGGTTTGTTTTATCTTTATAACTACAATAGGCTGTATGGAGAAATTGACAACCAATCACAATATAGGTCAACTCTAATAGTTGCTTTGCCAACTCTGTCATTTTTGTTCTCCTCCCCTAGTCTTTTCTGATGTCAATTTTTTATCAAATAAATAATTATAAATCCCCACTACAATAAGTGTTATAACAGCAACAATAATAGATGCAGAAGCAATCCCTGCATAATTACTTTCATAGCCTAACTGATCTAATGTTCCCCCTATCAAGAGGACTCCCCCAGCACCTACAAACGTATTTTGAGCAAAGAAATTTCCAAAATTTTCATTTGCAGCCGCACGCGCTTTTATTGCCTCATCTTCAACCTCTGTTAACTTTCTACCTAATTGAGACTCTGCTGCTGCTTCTCCCATAGGTTGAACCAAAGGTCTGACAAACTGAGGGTGTCCTCCTAGACGAATTGAAAAGAAACCAGCTAACTCTCGAATAAAGAAATAAACTGTATAGAAGTTTCCAACTGTCAGACCTTTAATCTTTCGAATCAAATCAATTGATCGTTGCTTGAGTCCAAAGGTTTCTGACAGCCCCACAAGAGGCAAGGTAACCATAAAAATCGTGAGCACTCGCTGATTGCTAAATTCTTTTCCCAAAATCTCCAAAAATTCAACAAGAGAAACACCTGAAACTAAAGCTGTAACCAAACCAGCTAAGACTACTGTTGCAATTGTATCAAACTTTAAAATAAAACCCACAACAATGATTGCTATTCCTATTAGTTTAATCCACTCCATATCAAACTCCTTTATATTCAAAATGACAGTATTTTTTAAATTTTATCAAAAGCAATACCATTCCTTATTTAATGTGTTTTTCTAGTTCTTTTTGATATTTGCTATTGGATTCCAATTTTTCTTTTTGCCATTTTTTAAGAGCTTCGTCATATTCTTTTGTTGTAACAATATCTTTTTGCAATTTCATTCCTTTAAAGATATATGGATCCCCCTTAATACCAACTTGTGAGTATGGTTTTGAGAATGGTACTACGTTACTTACAACTGGAGAACCACCAGATGAGGCTGTTGGCATCAATAATGAACTATCTGTCAACCAAGCTTGAGCTTTGGCATATTTTTCATATCTCTTCTCTAAGTCAGTGGTCTCAGAAACAGCATCTTCTAACAATTTCTTATATTGATCCAAACCAAGTTTAGCGACAACATCCTTATCTTTTCCTTTCGTAATACCAAGGTGTTTCATGGCAGAACCAGATTTTGGATCCATAATATTCAAGTAAGATGCTGGATCTTGATAGCTTGGAGCCCATCCTGTACTGTTCAAATCATAGTCTTTTTGAGAAGGAACACGCGCTTGTGATGTAATCGTTTCTTTTTCATTATCTGTCATTTGAAGTACATCGATGACAACATTTTCAGCACCAAGAGTTGATTCAATAGACTGTTTGAAAGAGTTGCTTTGTTGAACGGCGATAGTATCTGTTTGTTCAACCGGGACATCCAAGTGAATTGGGAAGGTTACCCCTTTAGATTCCAAGTCTTTCTTAGCTTTTTCGAAAGCAGCTTTAGCCTTGTCAGGGTTGTAGATAGAATCCTTACCGTCAACTAGCTCAACACCTTTCCATTGGTCACCATAGTTCACCAACTCTGCTTGGGCGATTTGACCAAAGTTCTTACCACCTGCTTGTACGAAGTTATCTGGAACAAGGCTGTTACGAATAATCTTGTCCGCACCATCTTCACCGTTTAGCTGGGCAGCATACGAATGACGGTTGAAGGCAAAGTTGATAGCCTGACGGAAGTCCTTATTGAGCATCGCTTCTTTTGTAGAAGTCTTTTGCTCTTCGCTTGTTTTCGCAGTTTTATTGTATGACTGACGATTTACGTTAAAGGTGAAGTAATAACTGCTTGAGTCCTGTGGGCTATAAGTGATTTTATCTCCGTATTCTTCCAAAGTTGAAGCAAAGTTTGAGCTGCTTGGGAAGAGACGGGCTGTCGTATAAGCACCAGAGGAGAAGCTACGGATCAAAGACTCCTGATCTGAACCATCGTAGTAGGTCAATTTAATCTTCTCAATTTTAACATTTTCTTTATCCCAGTAATTTGGATTTTTTTCATATTCAATCAACGATTTAGAAGTCAATGTTTTTAAGAAATAAGGACCATTGTAGAGAATACCTGCTGGGCTAACCTCTCCGTAATTCTTTCCTGATGCCTTTAAAAACTCTTCATTTACAGGCAACATCGTTGCTGTAGTCACTTTTGAATTCCAGAAACTTTCTGGCGCATTCAATGTATACTCAACTGTATAGTCATCCAAAGCTTTAACACCAACTGTAGAGAAATCATTGGTTTCACCAGTCATATAGGCGTCCAAGCCTTTGATTGAATTTTGGATGAGAGAGACACCGTCTGACTTACCATCAGCGACGTGTTTTAGTCCTGTCACAAAGTCATGGGCTGTTACTTCTGCGTATTCTTCGCCTTCTGATGTGTACCATTTCACTCCTTTACGAAGTTTATAGGTATAAGTCAATCCATCTTTTGAGACAGACCAATCCTCAGCCAAAGAAGGAATAACATTACCATATTTATCATTTTCCATCAAACCATCAATGACATTCCCGATAATATCTGTTGTGGATGTACGCGTTGCTATACTGTAGTCCAAGGATGCTGGATCCACTGCATATACATAAGAAAATGTTGTCGGAGCATCTGCTTCTTTATCAGCTTTTCCACAGGCTGCTAAAAGAGCTGTTGTGCTTAGGATAAGTCCTGTTGTTAAAATCCACTTTTTTGATTTCATAAAAATCTCCTTTAATATATTTTTAATCTACTTTTACAATCCAACCTTCTGGCGCTGGAATATCACCAAACTGAATTCCTGTCAATTCATCATAGAGTTTACGAGTCACAGGTCCTACTTTTGTTTCACTATAAAATACATGGAAATCATCACCGTGCTGAATACCTCCAATTGGAGAAATAACCGCTGCTGTACCACAGGCACCAGCCTCTACAAAACGGTCAAGGTTATCAATTGGGACATCCCCCTCAATAGGAGTCAAGCCCAAGCGGTGTTCTGCTAAATAAAGTAAGGAATACTTGGTAATAGATGGCAAGATAGATGGACTCAATGGTGTTACAAATTCATTATCAGCTGTAATTCCAAAGAAGTTAGCTGAACCGACTTCTTCAATCTTTGTATGAGTTGAAGGGTCTAGGTAGATAACATCTGAGAAATGACGTGATTTAGCCAATTTCCCTGGCAAGAGACTGGCAGCATAGTTCCCACCAACCTTAGCCGCACCTGTACCATTTGGAGCGGCACGGTCGTATTCATCCTGAATCAAGAAGTTGGTTGGGACCAAACCACCCTTAAAGTAATTTCCAACTGGCATAGCAAAGATGGTGAAAATGTATTCCTCTGCTGGTTTAACCCCGATAATATCTCCAACACCAATCAAAAGAGGACGAAGATAAAGGGTTCCACCTGTTCCATATGGTGGTACGTATTCTTCATTCGCGCGGACAACTGCCTTACAAGCTTCTACAAACATGTCTGTCGGAACTTGTGGCATCAAGAGACGATTACAAGTACGTTGCAGACGTTTAGCATTTTCGTCAGGACGGAAAAGTTGAACACTACCATCCTTAGTACGGTAAGCTTTCAAACCTTCAAAGGCTTGTTGACCATAGTGAAGACTTGGAGAAGACTCTGAAATATGCAAGGTTGCATCCTCTGTAAGCTCTCCTTGATCCCATTGTCCATTTTTAAAATGAGCAATATAGCGATAAGGTAATTTCATATAGGAAAAACCGAGATTTTCCCAATCAATCGTTACTGTCATATTCCACTCCTTATTCTAAAAATCTATTTCTTATATTCTACACTATTTTTCTAAAATAGCAAGTATATTTTGTAATTTTCAGAAAATTTCTTCAATAAAAAGAACCAGCTCTTAGAACTGATTCTTCATTTCACTTATTTAGCTTCAGTAAATACTTCTTTAAGGTAAGCGTCAAAAACTTCTTCATCTGAAATCGTGTCAGAGATGAAGCTACCGTTACTTGTGCGTTCTGACAAATTCAAGTCTTGCAATCGACTTTCATAGATTGTTCCTTTGTTAGATTGAACAAGCAGAGTTTGGTCATTCTCGTCCACTTCTGTACTAAAGAGGTCACCAACGAAGCCTTGTTCTGCAACTGCTCCTGCCAAGAAGACACGGTGCGGTTTGTTTTTCAACTCACGCAAGACTTGAAGTCCTCGTTTGGCACGGCTGGTTGCTGGAATTTCCTCAACAGAAACACGTTTCAAACTTCCACGCTGAGTCAAGAGGTAGAAAGATGATGTATTGCAAATAAAGGCTGCTTGGAGGACACCATCTTCTTTCAAATTCATAGCCTTGACACCTGCAGCCTTGGCACCTACAACCGGAACCTCTTCGATATTGAAACGCAGAGCATAACCGTTTTGGCTAATCAAGAGAATATCATCTAGTTTAATCGGAGCCACTGCTACAATCTGGTCTGTCTCGTCTTTGAGCTTAGCATACTTGACAGACTTAGATTTATAGGTCCGCCATGGGGTGAATTCTTTTCGTTCTACACGCTTGATTTGACCGAGACGAGTCGCCGCAAAATAGGTTGTCGCATCAGCGAACTGTTCCAGTACTTCCGCATAAAGAATTTCTTCATTCGCTTCAAAATTTGTAATGGTCTGGCTCAGGTGCTCTCCGATGTCCTTCCAACGAATATCTGCCAATTCATGGATTGGTCTGTAGATGACATTTCCAAGACTTGTGAACATCAAGAGGTGCTGGGTTGTCTTGGCAGATTGAACAAAAATCAAACGATCGTCATCACGTTTGCCAATTTCTTCCAGAGTGGAAGCCGCAAAGGAACGTGGGCTGGTACGCTTGATGTAACCTGCCTTGGTCACGCTGACGTAGGTATCTTCCTCTGCAATCAGACTAGCTGTATCAATCTCGATTACTTTCGCAGTGTCTTCTAAGCTACTCAAACGCGGAGTCGCAAACTTCTTCTTAACCTCACGAAGTTCTTTCTTCATGAGATTGTACATAGTCCGTTCATCCCCGATAATAGCAGCAAGCATGGCAATCTTTTCACGAAGTTCGGCTTCTTCTTCCTGTAAGACAACCACATCGGTATTGGTCAAACGGTACAGTTGCAAGGTTACGATAGCCTCAGCCTGCTCTTCTGTAAAATCATAGCTGACCTTGAGATTTTCCTTGGCATCAGCCTTATTCTCAGAAGCACGGATAAGCGCAATGACTTCGTCCAAAATCGAAATCACGCGAATCAAACCTTCGACGATATGGAGACGTTTTTCAGCCTTTTCCTTATCAAAGCGTGAACGCGCCAAAATCACTTCACGACGGTGGGCAATATAGCTAGACAAGATTGGAACGATCCCAACCTGACGAGGTGTGAAATTGTCAATCGCCACCATGTTGAAGTTGTAGTTGATTTGTAGGTCAGTGTACTTGAAAAGGTAGTTGAGAACAAGCTCCGTATTAGCGTCTTTCTTAAGTTCAATAGCGATACGAAGACCATCACGGTCAGACTCATCACGAACCTCAGCAATACCTGCCACCTTGTTATTGACACGAACATCATCGATTTTCTTGACCAGATTGGCCTTGTTGATTTCATAAGGAATCTCAGTGATAACGATTTGTTCTTTACCACCTTTTAGCTTTTCAATCTCAGTCTTGGAACGAACAACCACGCGCCCCTTACCAGTTTCATAGGCTTTCTTGATTTCATCACGACCCTGAATAATCCCTCCAGTCGGGAAGTCTGGGCCAGGCAAGAATTCCATGAGTTTTTCAACTTTGGCCGTTGGATGGTCAATCATGTAAACCGCCGCATCAATGACCTCAGCCAAATTATGGGGAGGAATGTCTGTGGCATATCCAGCCGAAATACCAGTCGAACCATTGACCAAAAGATTTGGAAAGGCTGCTGGCAAGACTGTCGGCTCTTTCTCCGTATCGTCAAAGTTCCAAGCAAAAGGAACGGTCTTTTTATCGATATCTTGAAGAAGATAGCCTGCAATCTCAGACAAACGCGCCTCAGTATAACGCATAGCCGCAGGCGGATCTCCGTCCATAGAACCGTTATTACCGTGCATTTCGACTAGAATCTCACCATTTTTCCAGTCCTGTGACATACGAACCATGGCATCATAGATAGAACTGTCACCGTGTGGGTGGAAATTCCCCATGATATTCCCGACAGACTTGGCCGACTTACGGTAGCTCTTGTCAAAAGTATTGCCATCCTTATTCATAGAATAAAGAATACGACGCTGAACCGGCTTGAGTCCATCCCGAATGTCTGGCAAAGCCCGGTCTTGAATAATGTACTTGGAGTAGCGACCAAAGCGCTCTCCCATAATGTCCTCAAGGGACATGTTTTGAATGTTACTCATATAGGATACAGAGCCCGTAAAATACCAAGTGAAAATAGAAAATTCTTGAAGTAAGCAAGCTCACAAGAGAATTTATCTTTTTCACCCAGCATTTAGGGCGTGTTCAACTCCTTTCAAAGAATATAGAGTAGGTTTTTACAGAAAAGGTGTTCAGTTAAGATATAAAGGGACGATTCGGCTTGCCGAAAATTTCTGTAGAAAAATAGGAAATCGATATAGGGTTCAATGAACCCAAGTAGATTTCTCTTGTTTCCTAAGTCTTAGTCCCGTGTTCAGTTACGATAAGTAACCAAACTATCCTTTCTGTAGTTTAAAGTGTTTAAAATTTATTGATTCGGTTAGTATTAAGGAATTTTCACATAGCATTTAGGGCGTGTTCAACTCCTTTCGAAGAATGGAGAGTAAATATTATGGAAAAAGAAAAAATATAGAGTAAGTGAGTTTCACCCAATTCCTGTATCGTCATTTCCACTTGAAGTGTCTACTTCACAAATCCTCGTTTATACTTGATATGACTAGCGATATTGCTATCTACATCTTTCTTATCCCAAAGTTGGAGTTCCCATGGATAGTGAAAATTACTTTTATTTTTAAAATAGATATGAATACCGACATAGCCATCTTTATCACGTAAATACCAGTTTTTTAGTCCGTACAGCTCTTGCCAATCATCTAATTCCTCCATGACTTGAGCAATCTCTTTGGAACTTAAAATCATACGAGCACCAAAAATATCATTAAGAATTGAATTCACAGGATAGCCCTCTTGACGCTCTGAAAAACGTGTAATTTTATCTAAAATAGACTCAGAAGTTTTGACACGATAAACATAGGCAATATCTTGGACATCCGCTTTCATCAGATAATCATTAATTGACTCATGTAAATTCAGACGGTAGGCCAAAATCGCTTTCGTCGGAACTTTTGAAAAGGTATGCTTGAGATTGATTTTTTCCACCTTACCCGTTTTAAAATAATCTTTAGAATATTCTCGATGAATACGATTAATCTCTGTAATGAGGCGTTCCACTTTTTCAATCATGAGTCTTCTCCTCTCGCTTTTTCATTTTTCTAGTTATTCCCAAACTTCTTCACTCTTTCCTCAGCATACTTAATCATCTTCTCAGCCACTTCCTTATCGTAGCCAAAGCCCATCTTGTGAGCAAGGGAGTGAGCTTCTTGGTGGAAAAGTTGCATCGTAGCAAACAAAGACTTAGTAAGTTTCTCTACACTTGAAAAATCAAGCAGATTCGAGAATTCCTTTTCTTTCTCAGCAGGTAAATAGTTAAAGAGATATTTATAATTCTTGCCGACGTCTACTTTTCCCTTATCACTTGCTACCTGCCAAGCCAAAATTTTCAAGAATTCTTGTTGACAAATGCCGTAGAGATGGTCAGTGGCATAGATGACTTGCTTACGACAGATTCCTTTGACCACGTAGGCTGACACCCACCAAAATTCATTGCAGGAATTTTTAAAATCTGTCTCAGTAGCTGGATGTATCCAGAAACGCTTTGGACTGGGATAATATGACTCAAACAGGCTCTTCTCATCTTCTAAAACTATGAATTTCGACTCGCTATCTACCCATTCTTTCATGTGTTCTTTAGGGCAGAGGGTCAAATCAATGCGATTACCATCTTCAAAAAGCATAAGATTTAGACGACGATGGTCAAGAGCAACCTCTTGCTCGATAACGCGTTTGCCAAACTGGTCCAACCAAGATAAATCTGTAATCAGCTCGTCCAGATTCTCTATAACATAGACTACGTCATAGTCTTGAAATTCATCTTTTGAGACTTTTGTATCAGTCCGTGAACCAGACATGGCGACAGCCGCGACTTGTAAGGTTTCAGCAGTCTTTAAAATTACATCGAGCATTTCTGTTTCAGTTCTCATGTTTATACCCATTCATTAAAAACTAACTTAAAAAACTGTCGCTTCTTCCAGCGTAAACTTGACATTGTCTTCAATCCACTTACGGCGTGGTTCGACCTTGTCGCCCATGAGGACATTGACGCGGCGTTCGGCGCGGGCTAGGTCTTCGATTGTGACACGGATGAGGGTACGAGTTTCTGGGTTCATGGTTGTTTCCCAGAGCTGATCTGCATTCATCTCACCAAGTCCTTTATATCGTTGGAGGGTAGCGCCTTTACCGAACTGCTTGCGGAGTTCTTCTAGCTCTCCGTCCGTCCAAGCATAGGCCACTTCTTCTTTCTTGCCTTTGCCTTTGGACATCTTGTAAAGAGGCGGAAGGGCGATATAGACATGACCTGCCTCGACTAGAGGACGCATGTAACGGTAGAAAAATGTCAAGAGCAAGGTCTGGATATGGGCACCATCAGTATCCGCATCGGTCATGATAATGATCTTGTCATAGTTGGCGTCTTCAAGGGAGAAGTCTGCTCCCACACCTGCACCGATGGTATAAATCATCGTGTTGATTTCTTCATTTTTGAGAATATCCGCCATCTTGGCCTTGGCTGTATTGATAACCTTACCACGAAGAGGCAAGATGGCCTGGAACTTGCGGTCACGACCTTGCTTGGCAGAACCGCCGGCAGAGTCCCCCTCAACCAGATAGAGTTCATTCTTAGCAGGATTCTTAGACTGGGCTGGGGTCAATTTCCCAGACAGCAAGCCCTTGTCTTTTTTATTTTTCTTCCCATTTCGGCTCTCATCACGCGCCTTACGTGCCGCTTCGCGAGCATCACGGGCCTTAATAGCCTTGCGAATGAGGTTAGAAGCTAGTTCTCCATTTTCCATGAGGAAGAAGGTCAACTTATCAGCCACAATGCCATCCACAACGGGACGAGCAAGAGGGCTTCCCAGTTTGTCCTTGGTCTGGCCTTCAAACTGAAGATGTTCTTCAGGAACCAAGATAGAAAGAACAGCAGCAAGTCCCTCACGGTAGTCTGACCCTTCAAGATTTTTATCTTTTTCCTTGAGAAGCCCCGTCTTACGCGCATAGTCATTCATAACCTTAGTAATGGCTGACTTGAGTCCTGTCTCGTGCGTTCCACCGTCCTTGGTGCGAACGTTATTGACAAAGGACAGAATGTTATCTGAAAATCCATCATTGTACTGAAGAGCTACTTCCACTTGAAAACCATTATCCTCACCTTCAAAGTAGAGGACAGGCGTTAAGGTTTCCTTGTCTTCATTCAGATAAGAAACAAAGTCTTGTACCCCATTCTCATAGTGGAACTCAATCGCTTCATCTGTTCGCTTATCCGTCAAGGACAAGGTCACATTTTTCAAGAGAAAGGCTGACTCATTGAGGCGTTCTGAAATGGTATTGTACTTGAAGTCTGTCGTAGAAAAGATAGTCGCATCCGGCATGAAGGTGACTTTGGTACCTGTCTTAGACTTGGGTGCTGTACCGATTTTCTTCAAGGTCGTGACAGGTTTTCCACCATTTTCAAAACGTTGCTTGTAGATTGCACCATCACGGGTGATTTCAACTTCTAGCCAGCTAGAAAGGGCGTTAACAACGGAAGAACCCACCCCGTGGAGACCACCAGATGTCTTGTAGCCACCCTGACCGAATTTTCCTCCGGCATGAAGAATGGTAAAGATAACTTCAACAGTTGGGATTCCCATAGCGTGCATACCTGTCGGCATCCCACGTCCGTGGTCTTGAACCGTTAAACTACCATCTTTATTGATGGTCACATCAATACGGTCACCAAATCCAGACAAGGCCTCATCGACTGCATTGTCGACGATTTCCCAGACTAGGTGATGGAGACCAGCACCATCAGTCGATCCAATATACATCCCTGGACGTTTTCGGACCGCATCCAACCCTTCTAGCACCTGAATGGCATCATCATTATAATTGTTAATATTGATTTCCTTTTTTGACACAAGGAACCTCCTATTCGTTCATCTTTACTATTCTACAGGTTTTCCAAGGATTTTGCAAAATTTTTCTTTCTCCGCTGTGACAATTTCAGCAGAGATTCTCTGCTTTTCTTTCCCAATTCATGATATAATAGGAGTATGATTACAATAGTTTTATTAATCCTAGCTTATCTGCTGGGTTCGATTCCGTCTGGTCTCTGGATTGGACAAGTATTCTTTCAAATCAATCTGCGCGAGCATGGTTCTGGTAACACTGGAACGACCAATACTTTCCGCATTTTAGGTAAGAAAGCGGGTATGGCAACCTTTGTGATTGACTTTTTCAAAGGAACCCTAGCAACGCTACTTCCGATTATGTTTCATCTGCAAGGCGTTTCGCCTCTCATCTTTGGACTTTTGGCTGTCATTGGTCATACCTTCCCTATCTTTGCAGGATTTAAGGGTGGTAAGGCTGTCGCAACCAGTGCTGGAGTGATTTTCGGATTTGCGCCTGTCTTCTGTCTCTACCTTGCAGTTGTTTTCTTTGGAATCCTTTATCTTGGTAGTATGATTTCACTATCTAGTGTCACCGCATCTATCGCGGCTGTCATTGGAGTTCTACTCTTTCCACTTTTTGGTTTTATCCTGAGTAACTATGACCCTCTCTTCATCGCTATTATCCTAGCACTGGCTAGTTTGATTATCATTCGGCATAAGGATAATATCACACGTATCAAAAATAAAACTGAAAATCTTGTCCCTTGGGGATTAAACTTAACCCATCAAAATTCTAAAAAATAAACGCCAGTTTGAACAGAACTGACGTTTTTTTGTATGCTTATTTTGATTTGATATAGTTGATACCATCTGCTTTTGGTGCAACTGCTTTTCCAAAGAAGGCTGCCAAGACAAGAATTGTCAAGACATAAGGTGCGATTTGAAGGTAAACCGCAGGCACTCCTTGTAGGAATGGCAATTGAGAGCCGATAACAGCCAAACTTTGTGAAAGCCCAAAGAATAGACTAGAAAGCATGGCTCCGATTGGATTCCATTTTCCGAAAATCATCGCAGCAAGGGCGATAAATCCAGGTCCAACAATAGTTGTTACTGAGAAGTTAACTGAGATGGATTGAGCATAAATCGCTCCGCCAATTCCACCTAGGAAACCTGAAATGATAACCCCTAAATATCTCATCTTGTAGACATTGATTCCCAAAGTATCTGCTGCTTGAGGATGTTCACCGACAGAGCGGAGACGAAGACCAAAGCGAGTCTTGAAGAGGATAAACCAAGCAAGGAATGAGAAGGCAATCGCCAGATAACCAAGTAGACTAGTTGACTTGAAGAAGATATCACCAATCACTGGGATATTTGCCAAGACTGGGAAATCAAAGCGTCCAAAAGTCTGACTTAGGTTGTCGGTTTGTCCTTTGTTATAAAGGACTTTCACTAAGAAAACAGCCAAGGCTGGCGCCATCAAGTTCAATACCGTACCGCTGACAACATGGTCTGCACGGAAATGAACCGTCGCTGCTGCGTGGATGATAGAGAAGAGACCACCAACCAATCCTGCTACAAGCAAGGATAGCCATGGAGTTGCTGCTCCAAATTGTTCTGCAAATTCAAGGTTAAAGACAACTCCAGAAAAGGCACCCATAACCATAATTCCTTCAAGGCCGACGTTGACGACACCACCACGTTCAGAGAAAACACCACCAATACTTGTAAAGATGAGGGGCGCTGAGTAAATCAGCATAGAAGACACCAAGAGGGTGAGCAAGGTTGTAATAGACATCTTTACTTACCTCCTTTAACTTGTTTTTTCGGTTTGACAAAGCGTTCGATAAGGTAATGAACACTGACAAAGAAGATAATAGACGCTGTTACAATGCTGACAAGCTCAGACGGTACCTGCGCCGCATTCATACCAGGGGCTCCAACTTGGAGAACACCAAATAGGAAGGCTGCAAAGAGAATACCAATTGGTGAGTTGGCCGCAAGCAGACTAACCGCCATCCCGTTAAATCCGACAGCTAATGATGCCCCTTGAACATAGACGTTCTGGAAGGTTCCCAGTCCTTCAACAGCTCCACCAAGACCTGCCAAGGCACCTGAGATAATCATTGATAGGATAATAGTCCGTTTGGCAGAAATACCAGCGTATTCTGAAGCATGTGGATTAAGACCAACCGCACGGATTTCAAAACCAAGAGTCGTTTTCTTGAGCATGAACCAAATAACTGCAACAGCAATGATGGCAAAGAAAATACCAATATTCATCCGTGAGTTACCAGTCAACTCAGCCAACCAAGGTGTCTGGTAGGTTGCATTAGCACCAACACGAATGGTCGAATCTGTACTTTGCATAAAGTCTTTAGGGAAGGCATGGATAAAGGCATTCCCTACATACAAGACAATGTAGTTCATCATGATGGTTACAATAACCTCTGACGTCCCTAGATAGGCTCTCAGAATACCTGGAATCGCGCCAACAATTCCACCAGCAATCAAGGCAATCACGATGGTTGCTAGAATCATCAAGGGACGCGGCATATCTGGATGCGACAGGGCAAACCAACCACTGAGAATCCAACCTGCCAAAGCCTGACCAGGAAGTCCGACGTTAAAGAAACCTGCACGACTGGCAACAGCAAAACCAAGACCAATCAAGACCAAAGGACCCATAGCACGGAAGATTTCTCCAATCCCACGCAGACTACCAAAGGCTGTATAGAACAATTCTTCGTAGCCCCAAATAGCATCATAACCGAATATCCACATGACAATGGCTCCAAGTAAAATTCCTAGGAAGACAGAAATCAAGGGAACCGAAATTTGTTGTAATTTTTTAGACATCACTCTTCTCCTTTCCCAAGTTTCCACCAGCCATCAAGACACCAAGTTCTTGTTTATTGGTTGTTTCTGGTGATACAATACCTTGAATCTTACCATCGTGTATAACGGCAATACGGTCTGAGACGTTTAAAATCTCATCCAATTCAAAGCTGACAACTAGAACAGCCTTACCATTATCACGCTCTTCAATCAAGCGCTTGTGGATATATTCAATGGCACCGACATCCAAACCACGAGTTGGCTGACTGACGATAAGGAGATCAGGATCTCGATCAATTTCACGAGCAATAATTGCTTTTTGTTGATTTCCTCCTGAGAGTGCAGCTGCAGGCACAAATTCACTGGCAGCACGAACATCAAATTCTTCCATTAGCTTTTTAGCATAAGAAGTAATATTTGAATAGTTCAAAATTCCATTTTTACTATGTGGTTCTTTGTAGTAGGTTTGAAGGGCAATATTTTCAGAGATCATCATTTCCAAAATCAAACCATCACGATGACGGTCTTCTGGAACGTGCCCAACACTTAGCTCTGTAATTTGTCGTGGATGCAAGCCTACAATTGAATCTCCTTTTAGCTCAATGCTACCAGATTCAACCTTGCGAAGACCTGTGATGGCTTGAATCAGTTCAGACTGACCATTTCCATCAATCCCTGCAATACCAACAATCTCTCCAGCACGAACATCCAAGGACAGATTTTTAACAGCTGGGACACCGCGGTTTTCATTGACCACCAAGTCTTTAATAGACAAGACTACTTCTTTTGGTTGAGAGGCTTGTTTCTCTGTTTTAAAGGAAACAGAACGTCCCACCATCATTTCTGCTAAATCAGCATTGGTAGCCCCTGCAATTTCGACAGTTTCAATTGATTTCCCACGACGGATAACTGTAACTCGGTCAGAAACTGCACGAATCTCATCCAACTTGTGGGTAATCAAGATAATTGATTTTCCTTCTTTAACAAGATTTTTCATGATAGCCATCAACTCATCAATTTCTGATGGAGTCAAAACAGCCGTTGGTTCGTCAAAGATAAGGATATCAGCCCCCCGATAAAGGGTTTTTAAAATTTCTACACGTTGTTGGGCTCCAACTGAGATATCTGCCACTTTGGCAGAAGGATCAACAGCTAAGCCATAACGTTCAGAAAGAGCCTTGATTTCTTTGCTAGCTCCAGCGATATCTAATACACCATTTTTAGTTAATTCACTACCTAAAATGATGTTTTCAGCCACTGTGAAGGCTTCTACCAACATAAAGTGCTGGTGAACCATTCCGATTCCCAAGCTAGCCGCTTTAGATGGTGAGTCGAGGTTGACAACTTGACCGTTGACCACAATTTCACCACTAGTTGGTTCAAGAAGACCCGCTAACATGTTCATTAGCGTGGACTTACCAGCCCCATTTTCTCCTAAAAGTGCATGAATTTCACCTTTTCGTAGGTGCAGGTTGATGTTGTCGTTGGCAACAAATTCACCAAACACCTTGGTAATATCACGCATCTCAATGACATTTTCGTGTGCCATGTGCTCTTCCTTTCAGAGTCTTATTTTATTTCAATAAAACTTGCTAGTTTCTCTAGTAGCAAGCTTTACTGAGACAAAATGACTTTGTCTCAACTCTTAAAAAGCGGCCGATGGCCGCTTCCTAAGAAATAACTTCCATCCATTATTTTGCAGGAACTTTTACGCTTCCATCAAGGATTTTAGCTTTAGCATCTTCGACAGCTTTTTTACCTTCTTCTGAAAGGTTTGTTACTGCCAAGTCAACCCCTTTATCTTTCAATGAGTAAACGATCACTTGACCGCCAGGGAATTCACCTTTTTCTGCCTTGTTAGAAATATCTTTTACAGTTGTACCAACTTGTTTCAAAGTAGATGCAAGAACAAAGTTTGATTCTTTGCCATCTTTAGAAGTGTATTTACCTTCTGCTTCTTGGTCACGGTCAACACCGATAACCCAAACTTTTTCATTTTCAGGACGGCTTTCGTTGAGTGATTTTGCTTCTGCAAAGACACCAGCACCTGTACCACCAGCTACTTGGTAAACAATATCTGCACCAGCTGCGTATTGTGCTGCTGCAATTGTTTTACCTTTAGCAGCATCACCAAATGAACCAGCATAGTCAACTTGTACTTTGATAGATGGGTCTACTGAGGCAACACCTGCCTTGAAACCAGCTTCAAAACGAGAGATAACTTCTGACTCCTGCCCACCTACAAAACCAACTTGTTTTGTTTTAGTTGTTTTTGCTGCAGCTACACCTGCAAGGTAACCTGACTCATTATCAGCGAAAGTTACGCTCGCAACATTCTTTTGATCTTTAATCACATCATCAATCAAGACATAGTTCAAGTCAGAATGTTCTTTAGCTGCTTCTTCAACCGCATTGTGAAGGGCAAAACCAACACCGAAGATTAGGTTGTAACTTCCAGCCGCTTGTTGCAAGTTGTTAGCGTAGTCAGCTTCACTTGTTGATTGGAAGTAAGTGAAACCGTTATCTTTTGAAAGATTGTGTTCTTTACCCCAAGCCTGCAAACCTTCCCAAGCTGATTGGTTGAATGATTTATCATCAACACCACCAGTATCAGTGACGATTGCTGCTTTTGTCTTCACATCAGAAGATGAATCTGCCTTACGAGAAGAGCGGTTACCACATGCAGCAAGTCCAACTGCTGCCACTGCTACTAGGCCAAGACCTAGCCATTGTTTCTTGTTCATTACTGAACCTCCTAAATAAGATGTGCAACGATGTTGCAAGTATGGATTGGTTGGCCACAAGGACCGTGCCACTCAAAGAGCGACTCAGACTAATTTAAGTCTGTAAAAGAATATGGAAGTAATTCCCCGACCGTCATCTCGACCGTCGATTTATCTTTTGCGACTAAGGTCACTTTTAGATCTTGTTCAAAAAATTCGACCATTACTTGGCGACAAGCACCACATGGTGAGATTGGTTTTTCAGTTTGACCATAAACAATCAGCTCTGAAAATTCTCTTTGCCCTTCAGAAACTGCTTTAAAAATCGCTGTACGCTCTCCGCAGTTTGTCAAAGGATAGCTAGCATTTTCGATATTCACTCCCGTGTAAACACTGCCGTCTTTGGCTACTAAAACTGCTCCGATAGGAAAGTGAGAATAAGGGACATAGGCTTTCTTGCTGGTTTCAATTGCCAGTTCAATCAACTCAGTAGTCGCCATCTGCCAATTCTCCTTTTAGAATTGCTACTCCAGCTGACGTTCCGATACGGGTCGCACCTGCTTCGACAAAGGCAAGAGCATCCTCATAAGAACGAGCTCCACCAGCAGCCTTGACACCCATATCAGGCCCAACTGTTTCACGCATCAATTGAACATCTGCTATCGTAGCGCCACCAGTTGAAAAGCCAGTAGATGTTTTAACAAAATCAGCTCCTGCTTTTTGGGCTAATTGACAAGCCACAACTTTTTCTTGATCTGTCAGAAGGCAAGCTTCAATAATGACTTTCACTAACTTGTCACCACTTGCTTCTACAACAGCACGGATGTCCGATTCAACCAAGGCTAAATTACCTGATTTGAGAGCCCCAACATTGATCACCATATCAATCTCATCTGCACCATTTTGGATAGCTTCTTTTGTCTCAAAAGCTTTCACAGTTGAAGTTGTTGCCCCCAAAGGGAAACCTACTACTGTGCAGACCTTGACATCTGTGCCTTCAAGCCCTTTTTTGGCATGTTCAACCCAGGTCGGATTAACGCAAACACTGGCAAAATCATACTCCCTAGCCTCAGACAACAAACAATCAATTTGATTTTCTGTTGCATCTTGTTTTAAAAGCGTATGATCGATATATTTATTTAATTTCATATTCGGATTCTCCTGCTGTTTATGAGATAATTTCTATAATTTCTCGTAAACTTTGCACCCTATCATTTATTTTAACATATTTTTGAAAATCTGTAACTAGCTGAGGAGAAATTTTTCCATTTGTGTATACTTTTGCAACAATTTCTCCCTTTTGAACGGAATCTCCAACTTTCTTTTCAAAAACAATTCCTGTCTCATAGTCCAAGGCATCAGACTTGACTGCACGACCAGCTCCCAGTCTCATAGCATAAAGCCCAAATTCCATAGCCGGAAGAGCAGAAATGACACCCGTTTCCTGAGCAGGGATTTCCACCACATGGGCAACATTGACTGGGCGATAGAGGTCCTCCAAGTCTCCACCTTGGGCTTGGACCATCTCCTCAAACTTAGCCAGCGCTTGACGATTTTCAAGATGTTGGCGAACTTCTTCAACTGTCTTATTTATATTTGCCAGGCCAAGCATAATTTGAGCCAATTCACAGATGAAGTGGGTAATATCCTGACGGCCTTGCCCTTGTAAAATCTCCAATGCTTCAAGAATCTCCAGACGATTTCCAATCGCTCGTCCCAAAGGCTGGCTCATATCCGTAATCACTGCTACTGTCTTCCGTCCAACAGCCTTACCAAGTTCCACCATGGTTTGAGCCAATTCACGCGCCTCATCAACCGTCTTCATGAAGGCACCCTCACCGACAGTCACGTCTAGCAAAATAGCATCCGCCCCTGCCGCAATTTTCTTGCTCATCACCGAACTCGCAATCAAAGGAATCGTGTCGACAGTTGCGGTCACATCACGGAGGGCGTAGAGAAGCTTATCAGCTTTGACCAGCTGGTCTGATTGCCCAATGACAGATACTCCAATATCCTGAACCTGACGAATGAAATCTTCTTGACTGCGCTCGACTTGATAGCCCTTAATGGACTCCAATTTATCAATTGTTCCACCAGTATGGCCGAGACCACGACCACTCATTTTTGCCACAGGCACACCAAAGCTAGCAACAAGAGGAGCCAAAATCAAGGTCACCTTATCACCAACACCACCCGTAGAATGCTTGTCAACTTTCACACCATCAATGACAGACAGGTCAAACTCTTGCCCAGTCTTAACCATATTCATCGTTAAATCAGAAATTTCACGAGTCGTCATTCCTTTGAAATAGACAGCCATAGCAAAGGCAGACATCTGATAATCAGGAACCGTTCCTGACACATAGCCTTCAACTAACCATTCAATTTCACTCGAAGTCAGTTCTTGACCGTCTCGTTTTTTTTGGATTAAATCAACTGCTCTCATTCTTTCACACTTCTAAGGATATAGTATCCCTTGTCTTTTTTAAGGATTTCACAATTTCCAAACACATCTTCCATCTTAGACTTAGCACTTGGAGCCCCTTGTTTCTTCTGGATGACGATTGTCAAATCACCACCAATTTCCAAGAAATCTTTACTTTTCTCAATGATTTCATGAACCACTTGCTTTCCTGCACGGATAGGAGGATTAGAAATGACGTGGTCAAAATTCCCTTCAACTTGTTCATAGATGTTGGACTGGAAAATCGTCGCTTCTACTTTATTTCGTTCAGCATTTTGTCGCGCCAAATCCAAGGCACGATTATTGATATCAACCATGGTCGCCTGAACTCCGTAAACCTTGACCAAGGACAATCCTAATGGACCGTAACCACAGCCTACATCTAGGACTGTCTCTCCTTGGTTGACCTCAAGACACTTGAGCAAGAGTTGACTTCCAAAATCAACCATCTTTTTGCTAAAAACACCTGCATCCGTCAAAAAGGTCATTTTTTCTCCCAACAATTCTACTCTCAACTCATGAATATCGTGAGCAGCGTCAGGATTTTCTGCATAATACATTTTACTCATGAAACTATTTTACCATAATTTGACTTAAATTGTAAATCGTTTACATATCCAGAATGAGACAAAAAGATTGAAGGAAGTTGCTTTACAATAGCTCCCCTTCAATCTCTTTCAACTTTTATAAGCAAATTGTATTTCATCTAGGACTACAGTTATCATTGCCACGATAAAACACATAACACAAAGTTTATTGTCTATCATCAGACGCATTGTCAGCGCTATTTCTTTACTTTTAAATATTTCACTATCAATAGGATTCCCAACAAAATGTTTAAATAAAAACCCAACTGATAAGTTTGTGTCAAGATTTCTGAACTTGTCCAAAGTCGTAGCAAATCTTCTATCGACATGCGGAAGAAATAACCCTCTGTCGCAATCCACAAAATCAAAAATAGATAACTTCCAGCAGCAAGTCGTTTCGTCCACCGTTTTTTGAGTAGCCAAGCAATCAAGAGCGAACAGATAAAGACAGTTGTTATAATGGCATGCTCCATCAAAAAAGTAAAACCGTAATAGATTTCCACAAAGCGTCTACCATTATCCGCATTGACTCCTTTTATAAAAGGTAAGGCAAAACTTAAAATAAAACAGAGTTCCAATAGGTAAGGTTTCAAGATTTTCATAGTACACCTCCTATAAGTTATAAACCCCAAAGCCCCCTTTATAGCTGATAAGTCAGCTATAAAGCAGCTCCTACTTCATCAATAAATTGTTCATCCTCTATCTACTTATATTATATACTATTGACTTACCACATTCAAGAAACCGCTTTATTTTTTTAGCTTTTTATGGTATGATAGACAAAATATCTAGGGGAAAACAAATGACCAACGAATTTTTACATTTTGAAAAAATCAGCCGCCAGACTTGGCAATCTTTACATCGAAAGACAACACCTCCTTTGACAGAAGAAGAATTGGAATCTATCAAGAGTTTTAATGACCAAATCAGTCTTCAAGACGTTACAGATATCTATCTCCCCTTGGCTCATCTGATTCAGATTTACAAGCGAACTAAGGAAGATTTAGCCTTTTCAAAAGGAATTTTCCTCCAACGTGAAAGTAAATCTCAGCCTTTTATTATTGGGGTTTCTGGGAGTGTTGCCGTTGGAAAATCCACAACCAGTCGCCTACTTCAAATCCTGCTTTCTAGAACTGTAACTGATGCTAGTGTTGAGTTGGTTACAACTGATGGCTTTCTCTATCCCAACCAGACCTTGATTGAGCAGGGGATTTTAAATCGTAAAGGATTTCCTGAAAGCTATGATATGGAAGCTCTTCTCAACTTCTTGGACCGCATCAAAAATGGACAAGATGTAGATATTCCTGTCTATTCTCATGAAGTCTACGACATCGTACCCGAGGAAAAGCAAAGCGTCAAAGCTGCTGATTTTGTGATTGTTGAAGGAATCAATGTCTTTCAAAATCCACAAAACGAGCGTCTCTACATTACTGACTTCTTTGACTTTTCCATCTATGTTGATGCTGCAGTCGATGACATCGAGAGTTGGTATCTGGACCGTTTCTTGAAAATGCTGAGCCTAGCCCAAAATGACCCTAATAGCTACTATTATCGTTTTACACAAATGCCGATTGGGGAAGTGGAGTCCTTTGCCCATCAGGTCTGGACCAGTATCAATCTCACAAATCTACAAAATTATATTGAACCAACCAGAAATCGTGCGGAAGTGATTCTACATAAAAGTAAGAACCATGAAATCGATGAAATTTACTTAAAAAAGTAATTTTCCCTTGTCAAAACGTAAGTTTTCAGATATAATGGTATAGTTAGTAAATATGGAGGTAAGAACATTGGCAAACATTAAATCAGCTATCAAACGCGCTGAATTGAACGTTAAACAAAACGAAAAGAACTCAGCTCAAAAATCAGCTATGCGTACTGCTATCAAAGCTTTCGAAGCAAACCCATCTGAAGAACTTTTCCGTGCTGCTAGCTCAGCTATCGATAAAGCAGAAACTAAAGGTTTGATTCACAAAAACAAAGCAAGCCGCGATAAAGCTCGTCTTTCAGCTAAACTTGCTAAATAAGAAACAGTCCATAGAGGCTGTTTTTTTGTCTCCAAATAGGAAAGGGTAGAAAATGAAAATCGCAATTATCGGATATTCTGGTGCTGGTAAGTCAACGCTAGCTGAAAAGTTATCTCTCTACTACTCCATCCCAAAACTTCACATGGACACACTCCAATTTCAACCTGGTTGGCAAGACAGTGACCGTGATTGGATGTTAACCGAGATGAAAAATTTTCTCACCAAGCATGAAGCTTGGGTCATCGATGGTAATTATTCTTGGTGTTTCTATGAGGAAAGAATGCAGGAATCTGACCAAATCATCTTTCTCAATTTTTCACCATTTACCTGTCTCTTTCGGGCCTTTAAGCGTTATCTTAAATACCGAGGAAAAGTCAGAGAAAGTATGGCTAAGGGATGCCCCGAGCAATTCAACTGGGAATTTATTCGTTGGATTCTCTGGGATGGGCGGACTAAAGCTCAAAAAGAGAATTACCAAAAACTTTGCCAAGAATACTCACATAAAGTCACTATTCTTCGAAATCAGAAAGAACTAGATCAATTTCTGGATAAGAAAAGGAAGTCCTCCAATTCATAAAGAAGGGCTTCCTTTTTTGGCTATAATTATTCTGCAATCAAGGTTGCCAAACCAACCTTCATCATATCGGTGAAGGTATTTTGGCGTTCTTCTGCAGTTGTGTCTTCGTCTGGATTAACCAAACTATCAGAGATGGTCATGATAGCAAGAGCATCAACATGGTGCTGAGCCGCCAAATAGTAAAGAGCTGCCGCTTCCATTTCCACAGCCTTAACTCCCCATTTACCAAGCTCGATATTCTTTTCAAAGTAGTTTGAGTAAAAGACATCAGATGACAAAACGTTCCCAACGTGGGTTGTCATACCAAGTTCTTTGGCGATATGGTAGGCCTTGTCCAGCAAGTCAAAGCTAGCGATTTGTGGGAAATCATACTGTGGCCAGTCATTACGGACGATGTTTGAATTAGTTGCAGCTGCTTGCGCCAAAACCAATTCACGAACGTGTACATCTTCATTCAAAGAACCCGCAGTTCCAACACGAATCAATTTCTTCACACCGTAGTCAACAATCAACTCACTCGCATAAATCGAAATAGAGGGCATACCCATCCCAGTTCCCATGACAGATACACGGTGACCCTTGTAAGTACCAGTATAACCCAACATGTTACGTACTTCGTTAAAACAAACAGCATCTTCAAGGAAATTCTCCGCAATAAACTTAGCACGAAGAGGATCCCCAGGAAGAAGAATTTTATCAGCAATTTTACCCTGCTGAGCAGCAATATGGATAGACATAGTTAAGATATAAAGGGCGACAGAGAACAAAGTAAAAATAGGAAACTGACGACGCATCGCAGATGCTAGACAGTTTATCTTTTTTACACAGTTCTCCGCCCGTATTCAGTTCAATGAATACAGTTAACCCATCCTTTCTTTATTCTAAAATTTATAATCAGAAAGATACCAAACCCGTCAAAAAGCAAAGGGAAAATAGGAGTTGGGTTCAGTGAGCGATGCTCGTTAGACCAACTATCTTTTTCCCACTGCTTTTAGGGTGGGTTCAATTCCTTTCTTTCTTAATTTTGATGACAAATAGGAGAATAGCACGGGTTCAATTCAAAACCAAACTACCCTCTCTAAGTTTTTAGAAAAGTTCTCCGCTCGTGTTCAAATCAGAACATCTCGCTCTACCTTTCTTTTTTTATATTTCATAGCTAGGAAAAATCGGATTCAATCATGACTCCGATAAGCCTACTTCTTTTTTATTTCAAACAGTTATTGATAAATTGACAATAGTTTTTAATCTTTTAAGATAAATCTTTGATTAGAAGAAACGATCGTTCTCTATCTTATTACTCTATTCTTTATTCTTTGACTTCTGACACAGTATGTTAGCCCAAGAAAAACGGTCTAATATTTTTGCAAATTCATAGGCTAAAACAGCTGTTACTAAGAGATACGGAAGAGAATCTAAAGCTAGCCCAGTGAACCCTATTACTAATCCAGTTGCAGACCAGGGAGCCCTCAAGGTCACAGACAAAAAGCAAACCGATCCCAAAAGCAAAATGCTTGGCTGGTTATCCCCACCTAGAATCATTCCAAAGAGAGCAGCTCCAGCCATCCCCAAGGCAAAAGATGGCGTAAGAGTACCACCATAGGTCCCTGCCCACAGAGTAATAAGAACGACCAGTGCTTTTAGGATAAACAAGAGGAATACTGTTTTACCATTGCTAGCATTCAATACTTCCTGAGCCATCATACGTCCATTTCCAAGTAGATGTGGAAAATAACTTGCCAACCCAGCAAGAAAAAGAAAAGCTGTAGGCAATGTGAGAAGTACTCGTTTATCTTTTATCCTGTTTGAAGACACTTCTTTACTTAAGCAACCAAAAAACCAAGCTAGTGGGGTTAAGAAAAGAAGTAGCAAGGGAATAATCCACATTTCCTTTAATGACCATGCGATGGCTGGAATCTGGTAGAGAGCCTGATCTGAAATAACCAAGCCTGCTGTATAGGTTGAGACATAGGTAGTCAAACCGACTAAGACAACTCGTTTAATAGATAGAGCAATTCCTAGAGTTTCAAAAACAAAGAAGACACTTGTTAATGGAACCTGATAGACAGCTGCTAAACCAGCACCAGCACCACAAGCAAGGAGAAAAATTTGATCCTTCTTAGAGAGAGAGAACATATTTTTCCAATTGGTCCTGCAAATAGAGTCCCAATCTCTCGTGGCGCAGCTTCTTTACCAATAGGTGCTCCCCCTACAACTGCAATAATCTGCCAAATTGAATGAAATAGCTGTTTTAAAAAATGAAGTTTGTATTGTGAAGTCTCATCCTTCATCTGCGCTTTAATGGAAAAAATCTGTGATTTTTTTTGCAAGAAATACCAGACCAAGGATGAGCTGGCACCCACGATTATTAAACTTAATCCTATCCGCGACGAGGAAACTCCATCTGTCAAGAATACAGTTTGATGCTCTGATTGACCAAAAGCTATCTCCTCTATTATCTTTAAAAGATAATGTAGAAAAATACTCCTCAATTCTTTTAACATAGTAATAATTCAGCAAAAACGGCTTTAAGTAAGCCTTTAAAATCACCTTTAACACACTCAGTCACTTCTATAACCTCTTCGTGGTTAATCTCTTCTTTGAAACCAGTAGTATAGTTAGTAATACATAAAATTCCTAGAAGTTTCAAACCCGAGTAGGCTACAACAATAACTTCAGGAGCAGTTGACATTCCGACCACATCTGTTCCAAGCATCTTATAGGTACGAATTTCTGCTCGTGTTCAAATTAGAACACGCGCTCTACCTTTCTGTTTTATTTTTTTCTTTCACAGAGAGCTACCTGAGTTCCGGACAAACTCAGGTAGTTATATTATAAACTAAATTATCTAACTGTCATTGTATCATCAGATTACAAGACATCGTCATCAGAAATCTTAGAATTCAATGTTGTTCCCCAATGGGTAATTTTACGGTGGGGTTGAGCTAAAATTGGTCTATTTTCATAGATTGTTTGCCATCTATTCCAGATAAGACCTGTTCTCTTTTCAATCTTAATTCGCAGATTTCTCATATTTTCTTTGATTGGGAGGTTGAGGACAAAACCTGCAGTCTGGTTGCGACCGTTTCCTTCCCAAGAACGACTACGAACAACTTGGTTTCCATCTTTGTCTACTGTAACTTCTTCCCAAGTTATAGAGTAGCGAGCAATGTAAGCTCCACTATGTTGAATTGTCAATGTTTTATCTTTCACAGGCGTCTGACTGATTGGTTGAACTGGCTTAGAAACTTGTGTCGCTGTCTCACCATTCGTAGCGATAAAGCGGAAAACTTCTACTTCTGCAAGACTGAGGGCTTGATTGTTCTTACGTAGTTGCACACGAACACGGCGTCCCAATTTCCCATTTAATTGAACATCCAAGCTCGTTCCGTCAAGTTTAGAAACATACTGTCTAGCAACTTCTTTCCCTTTTTCATCATATAAAATCACATCAAAGTCTGACAGACGTTTAGAAAGCTCGCCATCCCCACGGTTATGAAGGCGAACAAGTCCTACCTGTTCTGTACGACCTAAATCAACTTCCCACCAAGGCTGGTTTTCAAATTTTGTATGGGTAATTGATTGCTGGCTATAACTACTATTGGTATTGCCATCCAAGGCTCGACTAGCATCTCCACCAAAATCAGTAGAACTTTGCTTAGCTTGTTTTTTCCAAGCGATATTCTCAGCACGATATACTTGGACTTCTGCAAGACTGAGGGCATTATAGCCTTCTAGCTCAATCCGAACATAGCGCGCTTTTTTATGGTTAATCGCAATTTGTGCTGACACATCTTTAAGAGATGTTATTCGTTTTCTCTCAATTTCTTTACCAGAACTGTCTAAAAGAATGACATCAAAGTTTGCCAATCTATCCTGGGCAGTGTCTGTTCGGTTGTAAATATTGATTTGGCGAATGGTTTCTTCTTTAGCCAAATCTACTTGCCACCAAGGCTTGGATTGGAAGTTGGTATGAGTGACAGAATTGTGACCATAGTTACCATCAACTTTGCCATCCACAGCTCTTCTAGCATCTCCTCCGAAAGCTGTCGAACTTTGAGTAACCTGTTTCCCTAAGGCAATATTTTCCATTGGTTCAGCGCTTGGTTGACTAGAAGATTGAGGCAGAGCCTGTTTCTTAAAGAATCGCACTTTATCCAATTTCGGATCACGATAACCATGTTTATCCAAGGTAGCTCGTTTACCAATATTAAAGTTAGGAATATCATTCATTCGACTTTCAAAATAGCCACGAGAACGGTGTTTAAAGCGTGAATTACCTGTAAATGTAACAATATCACGATCATTATGAATCAATGGAGTCACAACATTATCATTATCAACTACATAATGCTTAATTTTTCCACTAACAGCTAATTTACGGCTTTCCAAACCAACATCCCAGAAACCATTCTTAGCATTCCAAACAGTTCTGGAAGTAATCACTTTAGGCGCACTGAAAGTCGTCACTTTCCTCAATACATGGTTATAAAAGTCAGGATATTTTTGGTAAGCTTCAACCGCTGCAATCTGAGCTAGGTAGCCTCCAAGAGAATGACCTGTCATATACAACTTGGTAATACTTGTATCCTTAGCTAATTCCCCAACAACCTTGCGGATATCATCCGCTTGAGCTGGTTTATTTCCACCTAATAAAACCAAATCTGCACTTAAGTCCTTGGCGTCATTAACTCGCGTTCCACGAATAGCCAACATGTGCACCGTTCCATCTTTGAGATAAGGAAGGTCGCTCTTGGTCTCAAATAAGAAAGCATCCAGACCACTATCTGTATGGTAGGCTTTTTTCATCTTCCAGAAAGGAGCCAATTCATTGTGCATGAGTTTGTATTCTTGACGGTCAAGATAGAGACTAGGGAAAGGATTCTTATGATCTAAAATTTTCTCAATATAATCATCGTCTCGATAGGCTAACTCCATAAAGAGAAAAGAATCACGGTCTGTGACATACCATTCTTTCTTATTGTCATCTTCTCCATCTGACAAACCATCCCCATCACTGTCTGCTAGCAAGGGATGACTGTTATATCCTAGATAATCCTTACCATCTTTGTTGTACACATAAAGTTCATCTTTGTTTTTGATGCCATCTTGGTCATCATCCCCTTCCAAATCAAGAACTTTTTCACCATAGAGAGATTCATCAATCAAATCATTTTCTAAATGCAATTCCCCTTTGGAAATCTTCACCAAATCTTCTGCTGTTAAAGAACGAGTATTTGTTGGTTTTTCTGTCACAACTTCTTCTTTAGTTTCTTCTACAGGAGCATGAATAGGTGAGTCTTGAGCTGGCTCTGTTATCTCTACTTTTGACTCTTCCCTTTTGTTTTCAAGAACTTCACTTGCTTCTGGAAGCGTTTGAGGAGTTAGTCTTGGCTCCTCTCTAAGAGGAGTTTCTAGTTTTGGAGCAACATTTTCCGGCTCTCTCAATTCCTCCTTAGAATCTAGCACTCTTGTTGCCACTTCAGATGTTACATATTGTTTTAGTTCATTGGCTGAAATTCCAGCTGGAGCTAGAAATGCGAAGCCGACTGCAACAGATACAACTCCGATACTTAATTTTTTTATGCCAAAGCGCATAATTCGTTGACCAATTTTCATTATTTCTTATCTTTCTTTTCGTTTATTTGTAAGCAGACTCAAGCAAAATCTCATTGTGCTATATATGATAAGACTGAGAAATTCAGAAAGTAAATTCATTCTTATCTCTTCTTATCATACTAGTCTGCTTGGCTAGGAAGCTAATGCTAGTATCCTAGAATCTTGTCTTTCACAATGCTAACTATCAGACTCTTTCAGTTACAAGAGTAGGAAGAAACCCATAGTCTACCTATGTTTCTTCTTTGTTCCGAATAGTCAATTATGAAAAGGTAGAGGTATTCCCCCTTTTAAATCTTTTTTCTTACAATTCAGCAAGAATAGCTTTAAGCAAGCCTTTGAAATCACCTTTGACACGTTCGGTTACTTCTACAACTTCTTCGTGGTTGAGTTCTTCTTGGAAACCAGCCGCAAAGTTAGTAATACATGAAATTCCTAGAACTTTCAAGCCTGAGTGGGCTGCCACGATCACTTCAGGAACCGTAGACATACCAACTGCATCTGCTCCCAGTGTCTTATAGGCACGAATCTCTGCTGGTGTTTCATAAGTTGGACCAGTAACGCCGATATAGACACCTTCATCAAGCTTGATACCAAGTTTTTGGGCCACTTCATGGGCAGTAGCACGGTATTCTGGTGTGTAGGCCTTAGACATATCTGGAAAACGTGGACCAAAGTCATCCAAGTTTTCACCCATCAATGGATTTTGCCCCGTCATATTGATATGGTCTGAGATAGCCATCAAAGTACCAGGGCCATAACCAATACCACCAGCTGCATTGGTTACAATGACACCTTCACATCCAAGAACTTTCATGACACGAACTGGGAAAGTCACCACTTCCAGAGGGTTCCCTTCGTAGAAATGGAAGCGACCTTGAAGAGCCAAGACCTTGCGACCTGCCAGTTCACCATATACCAATTTCCCAGCGTGACCAACTACTGTAGAGCGGCCCCAGTTTGGAATCTCAGCATAGTCTACTACAACTGGATTTTCGATTTCTTCTGCCAATTCTCCAAGCCCTGATCCAAGGATTAAACCAAACTCAGGCGCTTGGATTCCTTTTTCTTTCAGGAAAGTAGCTGTTTCCTTGATCTTATCTAAAAATGTCATTGTGTGTCTCCTCTATTATTTTTTAGCATTTGACCGATTTTGTCAAAAGTTTTAGCATTGCGAATAGTAATGTGGCGGTAGAAAGGCATCTTGAGCAAGTACTTGTGATAGGCAGTCTTAGAGTAGGTTTCCTCAGAGAATTCCCCCCAGAAAATACCAAGTTTTCCAAAATGAACGACCTCATCTTTCATCTCTAAACTCTCAACTGTCGTGATGACTTGCTCCACATCCAAACCCTCCGTGTAAAAGAGAACGTCTTTTCTTGCCAAGTCTTCATTCCACCAAGCTGGTAGACTCTCAAGTTCGTCTTCATAGTCTTCTTGACTCAGTAAAGAAAAGCTTTGAATAAATGGATAATTGACTGCAAAGAAAGTCTCTAATTTTTCAACCAATCGAGCTTTTGGTTCTGTCGAAGTAAAGAAAATATTGCCACTGTTGATGTAGCTTTCAACCTTTTCAATTCCCAACTCTGTCAATTCTTGCCGAAGCTGCGCCATAACAACTTTATTTTTCCCACCTACATTAATGCCCCGAACAAGTAAAGCATATCTCGTCATCTTATACCAATTTATCTAAGAAACTTTCACCAATCATGGCAGTTTCAACACCAAAGTTATCGGCAACAGTCGCTGAAATATCTGCAAAATGTCCTACTGGAATGACACCATTTCCTTTAAAAGCAGGACTGTAAGCCAAAAGTGGGATATATTCGCGAGTATGGTCTGTTCCTGCGTAAGTTGGGTCGTTCCCGTGATCCGCAGTAATCAAGAGGAGGTCATTCTCTCTCATGGCTGCGATAATTTCAGGTAAGCGTTCATCAAACTCATGCAAACAATCACGGTAGCCATGAGCATTACGACGGTGGCCATAAAGGGCATCAAAGTCAACCAAGTTTGTGAACGAGAATCCTTTTTCAAACTCAGCAAGGCCCATGGTCTTCAATAGTGTATCAATTCCATGGCTATTTGACTTGTTATGGCCCATGTCGTGGTTGATACCAGCACCGTTAAAGATATCGTTGATTTTACCAACAGCATAAGTATCGATACCAGCTTCATTCAATTTATCCAAAACAGTTGGTGCAAATGGAGATACCGCCAAGTCACGACGGTTTGCAGTACGAGTGAAGTTACCTGGTTCACCTACATAAGGCCGAGCAATGATACGTCCTAGAAGGGCTGGGCGCTCAAGAGTAATTGAACGAGCGTATTCACAGATACGGTACAATTCGTCCAAAGGAATAATATCTTCGTGGGCAGCAATTTGCAAAACAGGGTCAGCTGAAGTATAGATAATCAACTCTCCAGTTTCCATCTGACGTGGTCCAAAATCATCGATAACGGCTGTTCCTGAGTAAGGTTTGTTAGCTTCACGAATGACCTTACGTCCTGAAAATTCTTCGATTTTTGTCAAGATTTCTTCTGGAAATCCGTTCCAGAAAGTATCGAAAGGCTCAGTAATGTTGAGTCCCATGATTTCCCAGTGTCCAGTCATGGTATCCTTACCAAGAGATACTTCTTCCAATTTTGTTGCATATCCAGTTGGATTGCTTTCAGCTGCTACAGTCTTAAGAGGAGTTTTACGAGGAATATTTCCTAGACCGATTTTAGCCATGTTTGGCACATTCAGACCAACTGTTTTTGAAATGTGTCCCAGTGTGTCAGAAGCTCCATCTGGAACCCCTGCATTGACAAAGTTATTAGCATCTGGTGCTGCACCGATTCCTACAGAATCCAGTACCACCAAATGAATACGATTAAATTTAGACATCTTATGCCCCCTTCTATTTTTCTTTTCTTGAGGTTACAATCTGAACCCCATCTCGTCCAGCAACGATGACCTTATCCACCATTTGGTTGAATAAACCGTGTTCTACGACACCAACGACATGGTCCAATTCTTGTCCGAAAGCAATTGGATCTTCGATGACATCCAAGGCAAGATCGATGATAAAATTCTGCATATCGGTCACAAAACGTTGATCGTCTTTTTCACGGAAGCTTGGTTTGTAGCCAGCTCGTTCAAAATGACGAAAGACCTGCTCTGCACCATACTGAACCACTTCTACTGGCAATTTAAAAGCACCTAGTTTTTCGACCAGCTTGCTTTCATCCACCACCCAAATATATTCTTTTGATGGTGTCGCAACAACCTTCTCCATCAGAAGAGCACCACCACCGCCTTTGATTCCGTTAAACTGACTATCAACTTCATCCGCCCCGTCAACCGTCACATCAACCAAGTCTACTTGGTCAATAGACTTGAGCGGGATATTAAGGCCTTCTGCCTGTTTAGTGGTCACACTAGAAGTTGTTACAGCTGTAATCTGCAATCCTTCTTCCTTGATACGACGACCGATTTCTTCGACAAAATAATAGGCAGTCGAGCCTGTTCCAAGTCCAACGACCATTCCATCGCTCACGAACTCAGCAGCCTTGATACCTGCCATTTTCTTCAGATTTTCCACCGATTTACCTCCATCATTCTCAGTTCTTATTCTACTATGAAACCGCTTTTTATTCAAGTAAAAACATCAAATCTACATTTTTCATCAATCTTTCTTTAAAAATATGCATTTTCTTTTTACCAAACGAATAAAAATGAGTTTATCTTTTATGTATTTGATTTGTTCATCTCTTTCCAGTTCCAAAAACAAGACCTTAACTTTGATACGTCTAGTTTAGCATTAAAGCAGGCGCATTTCAAGAATCATAAATCAAGAGAAGGAAGTAGGTTTCTCTGTCTATTTTAAACAAATTTATCTTCGCTTACCCTCTCTTGTTGACAAATAATTTTCATTACTTTAGGAAGACAATTACTAATCTCCGTTGGCAAAACCACATACTGTTCTTGAGCTAGTTCTTGGGCAATAGCTGAATGAAGATGGGTCGCTACTGTCACACGTTCGTAGAGACTGGCCTGTCGGAATTGGCCTGCAAATCCTGCAATCATTCCAGCAAGCGTATCTCCCATTCCCCCAGTCGCCTGATAGGGACCGCCAACCTGTAACTGGTAATAATCAGACTGACCAGCTTGCCAAATACGAGTAGCTGGGCCTTTCTCCACCAAAATTGTTCTTTGAGGGAAGGAAGTTAGGGCACTAGCCGTTGCAGCTTCCTTTTGCTTTTCAATAGCAATACCAGACAGCTTTTCCCATTCTTTTTGGTGGGGAGTTAGGATAAGCTGGTTAGACGGAAACGACAAACTTATCCTAGCAATGATAGTTAAGGCCCCTCCGTCTACAATCAAAATCTGATTCTTTTTTAAGCTAGCAAAGACCTGTTTTACTATATTTTCTCCAAAAGTATCGTCTCGTAAACCAGGCCCCAGCAAGACAACTTCTGCCTTCTCCAATTGCTCTTTTAACAATTGCTGGTCTTGAAGAGAAAAGGCCATAGCCTCAGGTAAATGACTGTGCAAAGCTGGGATATTTTCCCTATCTGTTCCAACAGTCACCAAACCAGCCCCACTTTTAACAGCTGCCAAAGCAGCCATAATGATGGCGCCACCATAAGGATAAGTCCCACCAAGCAACAGCAGACGACCATAGTTTCCTTTATGACTTGTACGAGAACGTTTTATAATGACTTTTTCTAATAATGCTTGCTCAATCACTCTCATCGTTTTTCCTCAACTATCCTTTATCTGATTGTTTTAAAACAACTTGATAGACTTTCTTAGTCCACTCTTCTAAGTCTTCTCCAGCATAGTCAAGATAATGCACCCTATCTTGTATTTTAGTTGGAATAATATTTTCAAATTGGCTCTTATTATGAGTTGGAATAATACAAATATACAACTCACTAAATAAATTCAACATGTCCTTAATTTTTGCAACATGGTAGCCATCAAAAATATAACCAGTAACTTTAATCAAATCTGTATAGATAAAATGAAAACTCACTCCAGGAATAAACTTGTCTTGTAATTCTTTCTCTGAAGGAGCTCGACCTAATAAACGCTCCATCGCTAATCGATAACCAGAACTTGTATTTGACCACCCTAACATGACATAGTCAAAATAATCTATCGGATCCGATGCAGCATTTCTACTATCCAAAACCAACTCCTCAGCATCTCGCCCAAAGGCTTTCACAGCAGATAAGAGCTGACCTGTTTTAAAGATAGAAATCGCTGCATCTATAGTCGTAGTATGACTACAGTAGTCCGAAGTCACTAACCTCTTATGTAGATCATAAGTCGAGGCTACTCTTTTATCTGTAGGGGTAAATGGTGGCAGAAAGGGATGCTGATAGATGTAATCTAAAATTTCTTTTTTTAAACAAAAATCAGCACACTCAATACTTGTTTGACGTTTATGAAGTTTTTCGTAAGCTATAAATTTAGCAATTTTTTCTAATTCCCACTCTTGAATATTTGGATAATCAATTAGTGATAAGTAGTATATTCCATCCCATTGTAAACTATATTCCCCATTATAAATTTTTAAAATCATCTAATCACCTCACTCCATTATACAACAAAAAGGAGGCGCAGACCTCCTTTTATAAACTTATTTCTAAAATTTAATACTCATTTCTGCCATTTCAGATATAGCTATAGAAAATACACTCTCTTCAGCGATTTTTCTCTTATTTTCTATCCAATGTCCGAAGTGCTGCTTGATAAGTTTGCTCCATCAGCATAGTAATGGTCATAGGACCGACACCTCCAGGGACTGGCGTAATATGGCTAGCAAGTGGGGCAACTGCCTCATAATCCACATCCCCACAGAGCTTACCATTTTCATCTCGGTTCATCCCAACGTCAATGACTACCGCACCGGGTTTCACAAAGTCAGCAGTAACAAACTTGGCGCGACCGATTGCTACTACAAGAATATCCGCTTTTGCAGCCACCTTAGCGAGATTATGGGTGCGTGAGTGAGTCAAGGTCACTGTAGCATTCTTTGCCAAAAGAAGCTGGGCCATGGGTTTTCCAACGATATTAGAACGACCGATGACGACCGCATTTTTACCTTCCAAGTCAATCCCATATTCATGAAACATTTCCATAATTCCTGCAGGTGTTGATGGAATCATAACTGGATGTCCAGACCAAAGGCGTCCCATATTTAGAGGATGGAAACCATCCACATCCTTTTCTGGGTCAATAGCCAATAGAACCGCCTCTTCATCGATATGTTTTGGTAATGGCAACTGAACCAAAATCCCATGCCAAGCTGGATCTTGATTGTATTTGGCAATCAAGTCTAACAATTCCTCTTGAGTAATGGTCTCTGGAACTCGCACTACTTCGCTACGGAAACCAGCCGCAAGAGCTGACCTCTCCTTGTTGCGAACGTAGACTTGGCTGGCTGGATTGTCCCCAACCAAAATCACTACCAAACCAGGCACTAGACCTGTTTCTTCCTTTAATTTTGCAGTCTTTTCAGCCAACTGCCCCTGCAATTTGGCAGCTAAAGCTTTCCCATCAATAATCTGTGTCATATCACTTCTCTTTTCTTTTCTTTCAAATATCTTCCATTATACCAAAAACTGCTAGTACCCTCTAACACTTCTTTCCTAGGCAATCCTATAGTTTCAAACTATAAGAAAAAGCTCTGGTTGAGCTTTTCACTAATCTTGTCTTGAAATTTTAAAATAGATTATAAAACCTTACTCAAGAAGTCCTTAGTCCGTTGTTCTTGGGTTTGTTCAAAAATCTGTTCAGGTGTTCCGTCTTCAACAACCACACCGTCTGCCATAAAGATAACACGATCTGCCACCTCGCGGGCAAATCCCATCTCATGTGTTACGATAACCATGGTCATTCCTGACTTGGCAAGGTCTTGCATAACAGCCAATACCTCACCTACCATCTCAGGATCCAAGGCTGAAGTTGGTTCGTCAAAGAGCAAAACATCTGGTTCCATAGCCAAACCACGCGCGATGGCAATCCGTTGTTGCTGACCACCTGACAAACTCTGTGGATAAGCGTCTGCCTTATCTGGCAAACCAACTTTTTCCAAAAGCTCTTGGGCTCTCTTCTCAGCCACTGTCTTGCTCTCACCTTTGGTCTTGATAGGTGACAAGGTGATATTTTCCATCACAGTCATATTAGGAAAGAGATTAAATTGTTGGAAAACCATGCCCATCTTCTCACGCATGGCAAACAGGTCATTCTTCTTGTCCGTAATATCGACTCCCTCAAAGATAACCTTCCCCTTTGTTGCTTCTTCCAACAAATTCATAGAGCGAAGCAAGGTAGATTTCCCGCTCCCCGAAGGACCGATGATAACAACAACTTCTCCTCTTTTAATCTCGAGGTTGATGCCCTTCAATACTTCATTCTTTCCAAAGGATTTATGTAAATTTTCAATTTTTATCAAGGTTTCTGTCATTATTTCTTATCTCCTTGTCCCATACGTTTTTCAAAAGCTTTCAAGGCTACTGTCAAAATAGAAGTCATAATCAAGTAATAAAAGGCTGCAAATAAAAGTGGTGTTAAAGGTAGGTAGGTTGTTGTAGAAACTGTTGTAGCACCGTTCCACAACTCCATAACCCCAATAGCTGATAAGAGGGAGCTGTCCTTGATAATGGTGATAAATTCGTTCCCCAATGCTGGCAAAATATTTTTGATTGCTTGTGGCAAAATCACATACCGCATCGCATTTTTAGGACGAATCCCTAGCGAATAAGCCGCTTCTAGCTGACCTTTTGGAACTGCATTGATTCCGGCACGAACAGTCTCAGAAACATAAGCACCACTGTTCATAGAAATAATCAAAATCCCTGGAATCAGACGAGAAAGGTCAACACCCAAAATTCCAACCTGAATAGTCGGAGCATTGATATGCATTAGAGCAAAGGCAATCATAATCTGAACCATCATCGGTGTCCCGCGGAAAATCCAAACGTACAAGTTGGCCAGCCAAACAAGCGGTTTAAACTTTGAACGTTGCCCAAAAGCCAAGACAACACCCAAAATAGTTCCCAAAAAGACAACACAGATAGAAATGAGAACCGTCACAACAGCCCCATAGTTAAAATAAGGTAAATACTTAGGTAAAAAAGAAAAATTCATAGTCACACTGCTTTCTAAAATAGAGTACTGTATGATTATAACATGCATTGAATTAAAATTCAAATCTTTTATCCAATTTATTTAAAAATCTTTAAACTAGCAGAATTAGCGAGAAATCTTAGTTTTTTCTAGTCAAGTTGGCCTCCTTTATGGTAAAATAGTAACGATAAGAAATGAAGGAGAATCAAAATGGAATCACATTTGGTTAGAATCATCAACCGCCTTGAAGCAATGGCAAACGATGGCGGAAATTTAAAACGTAATTTTGAACGCGAAGGAGTTGTTGTTGCAGAAGTTGCATACAGCCACGACGAAGAAAACGGATCAATCTTTACCCTTCGTGATGTAGAAGCTCGCGAAACTTATACTTTTGATAGCATTGACTTAATTGCAATGGAGATTTACGAACTCCTCTACTAATCTAAAGCAAGCTGGGATTGCCCCTGCATGTCTAACCAAAATCCTTTTTGTCTCACAAATAGGATTTTTTTTAGTCCAAATTCACAAAAATTTTCATTGTAACAACTTCTCAAAGCTTCAATCTTTTTACTTGCTTTACACCCCAATCCTGTTATAATGAGAGTATAGGAATTTGACTATTTTTGACCTTTGAACAGGTCAGGCTAAAGAAAGAAATGAGGTAGATGTATGCTTTGTCAAAACTGTAAAATCAACGACTCAACAATTCATCTTTACACCAATCTCAATGGAAAACAAAAACAAATTGACCTCTGTCAAAACTGCTACAAGATTATCAAAACAGATCCTAATAACAGTCTCTTTAAAGGAATGACAGATTTGAACAATCGTGATTTCGATCCTTTTGGTGATTTCTTCAATGATCTAAACAATTTCAGACCTTCTAGCAATACTCCTCCTATTCCCCCAACCCAATCAGGTG
This sequence comes from Streptococcus sp. 3109, assembly GCF_013276905.1. Taxonomy (NCBI): domain Bacteria; kingdom Bacillati; phylum Bacillota; class Bacilli; order Lactobacillales; family Streptococcaceae; genus Streptococcus; species Streptococcus sp. 3109. Next base: position 323,681 of record NZ_VMLY01000001.1, read on the forward strand.
GAGGTTACGGTGGAAACGGCGGTTATGGTTCCCAAAATCGTGGATCTGCTCAAACTCCGCCCCCAAGCCAAGAAAAAGGCCTGCTAGAAGAATTTGGTATCAACGTAACTGAGATTGCCCGTCGTGGAGACATTGACCCCGTTATCGGGCGCGACGATGAGATTATCCGTGTCATCGAGATTCTCAATCGTAGAACCAAGAATAATCCTGTCCTTATCGGTGAACCAGGTGTCGGAAAAACGGCCGTTGTCGAAGGTCTAGCTCAGAAAATCGTTGATGGCGATGTTCCACATAAACTCCAAGGCAAACAAGTCATCCGCTTGGATGTGGTTAGCTTGGTTCAAGGAACAGGTATCCGAGGACAATTTGAAGAACGCATGCAAAAACTCATGGAAGAAATTCGCAAACGTGAGGATATTATCCTCTTTATCGATGAAATCCATGAAATTGTCGGTGCAGGTTCTGCGAGCGATGGTAATATGGATGCTGGAAATATCCTCAAGCCAGCCCTTGCTCGTGGAGAACTGCAACTTGTCGGCGCTACTACCCTCAATGAATACCGTATCATTGAAAAGGATGCTGCCTTAGAGCGTCGTATGCAGCCTGTCAAAGTCGATGAACCAACGGTGGACGAAACAATCATTATCCTCAAAGGAATTCAAAAGAAATACGAAGACTATCACCACGTTCAATATACCGATGCTGCAATTGAAGCAGCTGCAACTCTTTCCAATCGTTATATTCAAGACCGCTTCTTACCTGACAAGGCCATTGACCTCCTAGATGAAGCAGGTTCTAAGATGAACTTGACCTTGAATTTTGTGGATCCTAAAGTCATTGATCAGCGCTTGATTGAGGCTGAAAATCTCAAATCTCAAGCTACACGAGAAGAAGATTTTGAGAAGGCTGCCTATTTCCGCGACCAGATTGCCAAGTATAAAGAAATGCAAAAGAAAAAGGTCACAGACCAAGATACTCCTATCATCAGCGAGAAAACTATTGAGCACATTATTGAGCAGAAAACCAATATCCCTGTTGGTGATTTGAAAGAGAAAGAACAATCTCAACTCATCCATCTAGCCGAAGATCTCAAGTCTCATGTTATTGGACAAGATGATGCTGTCGATAAGATTGCCAAGGCTATTCGCCGTAATCGTGTCGGTCTCGGTACACCTAACCGCCCAATCGGAAGCTTCCTCTTCGTCGGACCAACTGGTGTCGGTAAGACAGAACTTTCCAAACAACTAGCTATCGAACTCTTTGGTTCTGCTGACAGTATGATTCGCTTTGATATGAGTGAATACATGGAAAAACATAGTGTGGCTAAGTTGGTCGGCGCTCCTCCAGGTTATGTTGGCTATGATGAGGCTGGTCAATTAACTGAAAAAGTTCGCCGCAATCCATATTCTCTCATCCTTCTCGATGAAGTGGAAAAAGCTCACCCTGATGTTATGCACATGTTCCTCCAGGTCTTGGATGATGGTCGTTTGACAGATGGGCAAGGACGTACCGTCAGCTTTAAGGATGCCATCATCATCATGACTTCAAATGCAGGTACAGGTAAGGCCGAAGCTAGCGTTGGTTTTGGGGCAGCGCGCGAAGGACGTACCAACTCTGTTCTCGGTGAACTCGGCAACTTCTTTAGCCCAGAATTTATGAATCGTTTTGACGGCATCATCGAGTTCAAAGCTCTCAGCAAAGACAACCTCCTTCAAATCGTCGAGCTTATGCTAGCTGATGTTAATAAGCGCCTCTCTAGCAACAATATCCATCTCGATGTGACAGACAAAGTCAAGGAAAAATTGGTTGACCTCGGTTATGATCCAAAAATGGGAGCACGCCCACTTCGCCGGACTATTCAAGACTATATTGAGGACGCAATCACTGACTACTACCTTGAAAATCCAAGCGAAAAAGACCTCAAGGCAGTTATGACCAGCAAGGGCAAGATTCAAATTAAGTCTGCCAAAAAAGCTGAAGTGAAAGCTTCTGAAACAGAAAAATAAATACTATATAAAATAAGTAGAAAATGAAAATTTTCTGCTTCTTTTTTACTAAAATAACTGTAATTTCTTGACAGCTTGCCCTTTGTCCATTATGATAATAATAACGATACTAGATAATGAGGAAAATGCAATGGCAAACCCAACTTTCGGAGAAAAAAAAGCGAATACAGACTATGTTGCACGCTATGGAGTATATGCAGTTATTCCTGACGCTGAACAAAAACAAATAGTTTTAGTTCAAGCTCCTAATGGTGCTTGGTTCTTACCAGGTGGCGAAATTGAAGCAGGGGAAAATCATCAGGAAGCCCTAAAACGTGAATTGATTGAAGAACTTGGATTCACTGCTGAAATTGGTACCTATTACGGACAAGCTGACGAATATTTCTACTCTCGTCACCGTGATACCTACTACTACAATCCTGCCTACCTCTATGAAGCGACTTCTTTCAAAGAAGTGCAAAAGCCACTAGAAGACTTTAATCATATTGCTTGGTTCCCTATTGATGAGGCTATTGAAAATCTTAAACGTGGTAGCCATAAATGGGCCATCCAATCTTGGAAAAAACAGCATAAGATTGGCTAATACTCTTCGAAAATCTCTTCAAACCACGTCAGCGTCGCCTTACCGTAGATATGGTCACTGACTTCGTCAGTCTTATCTACAACCTCAAAACTGTGTTTTGAGCAGCCTACGGCTAGCTTCCTAGTTTGCTCTTTGATTTTCATTGAGTATAAATCAAGCGACTTTATTCAAAAAGTGCTATAATAGAATTAGAAAATCGGAGGAAATATTATGAAGCTTATCAATACGACAAACTCACACTCGCAACTTGTAAAAAGCCAGCTAGAAAGTACAGATGCAACCCTTGTTGAGGTTTACTCAGCAGGAAATACTGATGTTATTTTTACCCAAGCGCCGCTTCACTATGAAATCCTCATCTCAAATAAACACCGTGCTATTCGTGAGCCTGAAATCGAAACCATTCAAGAATTTTTCTTGAAACGTAAAATTGATAAGGACTCTATTGATGAAGCCAATATCAAGACACTCTACTCAGAGAAATTGATTGGAATTTCAATCCCAATCAAGTAAGGAAATTGAGTAAAAACTCGATTTGAGAGAAAGTCCAATAAGTCTTTCCATAATAAAACGCATAGTAGCAAGAGTTTTTACACCCGCTATTATGCGTTTTTATCATTTTGAAATCTTTTGCTCACGATATTACTATAGAAAAAGATTTGATTCTGCTCCTCACACAATCAAATCTTTTTCTTTTATTAAAAACGAATCGTTTCACGTGTTTTCTCATATGAGGTAACAAAGCGGTTGGTTACACCAGGCTCTGCCACTTCCAATGCTTGAGAAATCTTGTCAAATGAAGCGCGATAATCAAATTCTTTTTCAAAAATCTCTAAAGCTTCGTTAAATGCTTCTTGAATGCGTTCATCAAATGAGCGATAGCGGTTAGAATATTGTAAGAGTTGCTCTGTCAAGGTTGCATACTGTACAATATTATAAGTTTCCGTTTCTAAAGCTTCCATATCATTCGTTGCAATTTCAAGAACTCGGGTAACAGATTCAATGTTAATCATTTTCTGTTCTAACTCAACCATTAAATCCTCGGTATTATTGCTTGCCGTAAAGAATAACTTCAAGAAAGTTTGTGGAATACCTGGCAGATTGCGTTTTTCCATGTATCGCTTGATAGTATGGAGACGATTGACATAAACATTGGCCTTTTGACGTGCATTGATATCATCTTTCTCAATTTGTGTCAGGCGCTCACTAACTGAAATTTGCTCATCTTCAATATCTTTTAGTTGAGTTTGTAAATCCTCAAGATTTTCTTCAAGAACTGAATAAGCTTGGGTTGGTTCTTCTTGATTTGAAGTTACCTCAACAATAGCTGCCTCAAAACTCTCTAATTCTGTCTGAATACGACGAACATGGCTTGCAGCTGTCTCAGGAAGTAAATAGGTCTTGCTCAAACGTGCAATATCTTCTCCCAATAAAATATTATTCTCTTTCATATGTTGAAGGTAAGTTGGAAGAGTTGCAAGTAGATTTTCCACTACTTTCTGAGCAGCAATTTCTCGAGTAAAAATATCATACAAGGCATTGATTTCCTCTTGTGCCTGTCCATTCTCATATTCGGCATTATCCAATTCCAACTGACGAATATTCTCTTGGTTTTTCTTGAATGCTTCATAAAGCAAGTGGAAACGTGCTTCAATATCCGTTTCAACAAAATGATAATTAGCATCAATTAGTTTACGATAACCATCTTCTAAATCTTCTAGTTGATCTGGTAGCTCTTTAGATAATGTTGTTACAATTGCTGGTATACGATCAACAATATGTGTCAAAGCCAAGATATGATTTTCAGCATTATCCAAAATCACTGCGGCTTCCACAGGGTCACCCGATGAATTCAAGGTTACAAATTGTGAAAATTCAGATTGGATATTTTCTAATTGTTTTTCAATTTCATCCAAGGCTTGACCATACTGTTCTGAATTTTCAGCAACTCTATGCTGAAGTTCCTCAAATAAATCCAAAGCATGGAGAACACGACCACTATTTTTAGATTCTTGCTTCTCTAAGTCTGCCAAAGCATTGCGAATTTCAGCAATATCTTCTTCAATCAAAGTAATTTGACTCTCAATTTGGTCAATTTGATGACTGGCCTTGAGAAAACGAAATGAATGGTTATAGCCTTCTGCTTCAAAGAGATTATTTTCAATATCGGCAAAAGAGTTGAGAGATAAATCGACCCATTTTTGATTCCATTCACGGAAAGCCACTTGACTTTGTCCAATCAAGTGCATATTTTTTACAGCTTCTACTTCATCATTTACTGGAAGATTGTATAGTTCTTCTTTTCTTTCTTCTAGCGCCTCTAATCTTCCCTCGTTTCGCTTACGTAGAAAGATTGCCACTACATAAGCCAGAACTAAAATGACTGCAATTGCAACCATTAAATAAATTAGTTGTCCATTAGACATATCAAACTCCTTTTTTACTTGAAACAATCGTAATGATTATATCATATTTTTTAGACCAAGGGAACTACTTCTCCCAATTTTTTAGACATCCAACGTGCTATAGACAGCATTTTCTTCGATAAACTCACGACGAGGTTCTACTCGATCCCCCATCAACATATCAAAGATTTTATCTGCTTCTGCAGCATCGTCCACAGAAACTCTGGCCATCAAGCGATGTTCGGGATCCATGGTTGTTTCCCATAATTGGTGATCATCCATTTCACCCAGACCTTTATAACGCTGAATGGTTGGTTTGGCACGTCCTTCACTATGGCGGGCTAAAGCTTCTTGGAGTTTAATTTCTTGATCTGCTCCTGGCTGAATATATTCTTTAATCTCGCTTCCAACCTTGACACCATAGATTGGTGGTTGGGCGATATAAACATAACCAGCTTCTAGGATTGGTTTCATATAACGATAAATCAAGGTCAAAAGAAGGGTACGAATGTGGGCTCCATCGACATCGGCATCGGTCATCAAAACGAGTTTTTGGTAACGGGCTTTCGAAACATCAAATTCTGCCCCAAATCCTGTTCCCATCGCTGTGAAAAGACTACGAATTTCTTCGTTAGCTAGAATCTTATCCATACTTGCCTTTTCAACGTTCAAAATCTTACCGCGGATTGGAAGAATTGCCTGAAATTCACGGTTACGACCCGATTTGGCTGATCCACCAGCTGAGTCTCCTTCGACGATGAAGAGTTCTGTTTCAGCAGGATTGTTAGAAGAACAGTCTGCTAGTTTACCTGGAAGGTTGGAAATTTCCAAACCAGATTTTTTACGGGTGACTTCACGCGCACGCTTGGCAGCTACACGAGCCTTAGCAGCTAAAATCCCTTTTTCCACGATACGTTTGGCAATCTGTGGATTTTCCATGAGGAAATCGGAGAAAGCATCACTGAAGAGGCGATTGGTAATCTTGACCACTTCACTATTTCCCAATTTGGTCTTGGTTTGTCCTTCAAACTGCGGATTTGGGTGTTTAACTGAGATAACTGCAGTCAGGCCTTCACGGACATCTTCCCCTGTTAAGTTGTCTTCATTATCTTTCAGTAACTTATTCTTACGTGCATAATCGTTGATAACACGTGTCAAGGCTGTACGGAAACCTTGTTCATGCGTTCCACCTTCATGGGTATGAATATTATTGGCGAAACTCATGACATTTTCATGGTAACCCGTTGTGTACTGCATGGCTACCTCAACTGTGATATCATCCATCTCACCATCTGTATAGATTGGTGTATCAAAGATAACATCCTTGTTCTCGTTGATATATTCAACGTAACTAGCAATCCCACCTTCATAATGATAGTGCTTGGTTTGTTCCAAACCTTCACGCTTATCTGTGATGGAGATTTGAAGACCGCGATTTAGAAAGGCTAACTCTTGAATCCGTTTATTTAATTTATCAAAATCAAAGGTTGTTGTTTCAGCAAAGATTTCTGGGTCTGGTGTGAAGTGAACCGTTGTTCCAGTTCTATCTGTATCTCCGACTACCTCAAGGTCTGCGACAACATGACCACGACGGTATTCTTGGTAATGAATCTTACCGTTTTTGTGGACATGAACATCTAATTGAGTGGAAAGGGCGTTAACTACTGATGACCCTACTCCGTGAAGACCACCTGAGACCTTATAGCCGCCACCGCCGAATTTTCCTCCAGCATGAAGAACCGTAAAGACTGTCTCAACAGCAGGTCGGCCTGTTTTTTCCTGAATATCGACTGGGATACCACGCCCATCATCGACAACAGTAATCGAATCATCTGGCTCAATAAAGACTTGAATATGACTGGCAAATCCTGCCAGGGCCTCATCAATTGAGTTATCAACAATTTCCCAGACTAGATGGTGAAGACCTTCTTTTGAAGTTGACCCGATATACATCCCTGGACGCATCCGAACAGCCTCTAAGCCCTCTAAAACTTGAATTTGACTGGCATCATAATCCTGTGCCTGCAGATTTTTGATTTCTTCTGTCATCTTATTCCTTTTTCTTACATGTCTAATACTTGTCTTAAATTCACGATACTGGTAAACAAGTGGGTATCCAGTCCTGCAGCTTGACCTGCTTCAATATCAATCGGCCGATCACCAATGACAAGACCAGAGCCAATCTGATATTTTTCTCTTAAATAAATCATAGACTCAGGATTTGGCTTTCTCTTAAAGCCTGAGCTAGAAGTCACTACTTCCGTAAAATAGGTTGCTATAGAAGTTTTTTCTAAAATTTCTAAGAGCTGATTATTTCGATGAGAGACCAAAAAATGACGGCCACCTTGATTTGAAATATCTTCCAATAAGTCAGAAACTCCTTCAAATAAAATCGGGTGTTCTAGCTCTCTGGCTTCATTTTCCTTGTATTTTTCTAAAAAATGCTCTAAGTTGGGAGCGAATGTCTCAATCGCAAAATCAGTAGAAACCTTTAAAGCTTGATAGACACTATCGTGGTCTTGTGTGATGCCATACAGTGCCAATGTTTCAACAAAGGCAGCTGTTGAAGTTTCATAATTATCCAGTAAAGTTCCACCTAAATCCCAGATATAATCGTGATATTTCATACCCTTCATTATAGCATTTTTTTATGAAAAAAGCGATGATTTCCCTGATTTTTCCACATGAAAAACGAGAGAATAACTCCCGTTTTACTGATTTTTACCAAAGACATCTCGATAGAGCATTCCTGTTCGTAAAGTCTCTGCGTCTCCTCCTAATTGCTCCACCAACTCGTAGGCAAAGGCAAGGGCTGTTGATGGACCTCGACTGGTTATCAAATGACCATCTACCACTACTGTTTCCTTGACGTAGTGACCATCAAGGATTTGCTCTTGAACACCGTCATAACAAGTGTACTGCTTGTTTTTCAATAGCCCTGCTTGATTGAGGGCAATTGGCGCCGCACAAATAGCTGCCAGTTTCTTCCCTTCTCGTTCGAAACTTTGCAATTCTTGCATCAAAGCCTGATTATCGCGCAAATGTGCAGAACCAGGCATCCCTCCAGGAAGGACAATCATGTCATAGTCTGATAAATCACCATCAAAGACACGATCTGCTCTTACTTGGATTGCGTGCGAGCCTGTCACTTGCTCTTCAAATCCTACCATATGACAAGTGATATTGGCGCGACGCAAGACATCTACAACTGTCAAGGCTTCAATTTCTTCAAAGCCCTGAGCTAACATAACTGCTACTGTTACCATGATTTTCTCCTTATTTGATTTGTTTTAATACAACCTTTTTCCGTTTGAATGGAACTTTTCCGCTCTTTTCTTCAGCTAGATTAGTCTGGTAACTCATCGATAAAAGCAAGCCAACACCAATCAAATTACTGATAATAGCTGATCCCCCTTGCGAAATAAAAGGCAAGGGAATCCCAGTCAAAGGAAGCAAACCTGTTACGGCACCGATATTCTCAAAGATATGAAAGAGTAACATCATAATCAAGCCAGTGGAAATATAGGTGTAGAATTGGTTATTTGATTTCAGAGTAATCTTCAACATACGATAAATCAACATGAGATAAAGGGCGATAACAAGGACAGAGCCAATAAAGCCAAAATCTTCTGCAATGACCGTGAAAATCATATCCGACTCTCGAACTGGGATAAGCAGATTCGAAGCATTAAATCCCTGACCAAATAAGCCACCACTCCCAATGGCAATCTGCCCTTGAGCCTGCTGGTAAGTCGTTGTTTGGGCAAACTCAAAGGGATTGAGCCAAGCCAAAATCCGATTGATTTGGTAGGTCGGCATTCCAATCTGGTGAAGAAAAGCTCGTCCGTCCTTGCTAAGAAAGATTGCTAAGAAACCAGCAACTCCTGTTACAGCAGTCACAAATACTGGGATAATAATTTTCCAAGAAACCCCTGATAATAAAACGATTCCTGAAAAAATGGCTACAAAAACCAAAGCCGTCCCCAAGTCACTTTGAAGTGCCAAAAGAACTAGGACTGGAATGGTAAAGAGAATCATCCAAAAAATTAACAAAAAGTCCAGCGGAACCGTGCGTCTCCATTCCTTATGTTTCTTTGTAAATTGAACTATCACACGAGCCAACATGAGAATATAGGATATCTTCATAAATTCTGACGGTTGGAATAGGGTAATTCCATTTATTGATACCCAGTTTTTGGCACCCGTTGATGCAACCAGGCTTGGATTATAAAAGACGATCGGCAAAACCATGAGTCCCAAGCCTAAAATATATAGAAAGGGGGTCACCTTCCAAAGAAACTCTGTATTGAAGAGCATGACGATAAAACCAATCACAAGCCCCAAGGCAATCCAGGCGACCTGCTGCCCTAAAATGGGCAGAATATTATTTGGATAATCATGACTAACGGCTATATAGATAGCCACCACGCCAATAACCAGTAGAAAAAATACTGGCAAGAGCAAACTATAATCGACTCTAGAGTCGAGAGAACGTTTCATATACACTAACCTTATACTTTCATACAATACTATTTATCAAAGTTCATTTAAAAATCTATCAATAGCCTCATTAACTTCAGATTGAGCAATCGTTGTAACACTCGCTTCTTTTGCTAGAGAAGTCACTATTTGCTTGCCGTATCGTTTTCCGACAATTCTCCTATCCAGAATGAGGGTTAAGGAACGTTGGTGTTCACGTCTCATACTTCTTCCCAAAGCCTGTTTTAAACGAATAATAGCCATCGGCAATTGATAATCATAAAAGGCATTTTTCCCTTCTTGATTCAGTTCCTGATTGATCTTTTTCGTCAAGGGTTCTTGGGGATTTTGGAAAGGAAGTCTTGATACAACTTGAATCACAAAAGGATGACTTGAAAAATCAACTCCCTCCCAGAAACTTGCTGCACCAAGCAGGATTTGTTGTTCACCTTTTTCAAAGCGTTTCTTTAGCTGATGAACATCCCCATTTTTATACTGGGACAAGTGGTTAACTGGAAGTAAATCCGATACTGCTAGAAGCATGTCTTTAGCAGTAAAGAGAACCAAAATCGGTTGCTGGAAAGCTTGAATTTCCACTAGTAAAGCAGCTACCTCTCTGGCATAGACTTCTAAGGAGGTTTCTGTTACCAGGGGAAAATCTTTGACCAAGACCACTTCTTGATCCTGTTTTTTACCAGCTTCAATCTTAACAAATTTGGCTTCAGGATAGCCTAGAAGGTCTGCCAAAGAAACTCTCTGACTAATCTCAAGAGTAGCCGATACTCCCAAGACTTGACATGAATTAGGTACTAAAGAAGATAGGAGAATACGGCCTGATTTTGTAGAAGAAATCTGAATTTTCTTTTGACTCGTTTCAATTGCTTCAAGCCAGTAATCTCGGTCAGCTGTAAAATAGCGAACCAGCTCCTCAAAGCCTTCTACCTCTAATTCTGAAAAATACTGGTGGAGATTGGCAAGAGAATCTAAGATATTTTTCCTAGATTTTCCAGACTGAAATTGTTCTATCAAGTAGAAGCACTCAAAGCGAATACTTTCTAGTATTCGTTGTTGAATCCTGTTTTCTTCTCCTACTAAAGCCTTATCAAGCAAAGCGATAATAGACTGGATATCGTGGGGCTCTTGAAGCAGATTTTCTAGAGCCAACAAGATCTTTTGAACTTCATCAATAATCAATAAACGGTCACTGATAAATTCAGGATTATCTTCCAGTCTGGTTACAAGATAGGCATGATTGGTCACTAAAAGCTTGCAGGTCTCTGCCCTTTCTTGACTACGTTTCCAAAAATCTTCTGTTACAAATAAACTTTTAGAAGATAACTTTCCGTCATGACGAAGATCTGTTAGAAAATGTTGATAACGGTAGAGTTGCCCAATCTCATCCAAATCCCCTGTCTCTGTCTCAGTCAACCAGACCAAGAGTTGCATTTTAAAACGTCTAAATAAGCGATTTTCATCATTTTCCTGCAAGGAACGATAAAAGGTATCCAACTTCAGATAATTGTGTGGTCCCTTTAAAGAATGAATATCTGTATGAAATACTTCCTTGAGACGTTTACCTTCTTCTTCCATGATTTGATTTTGAAGAATCTTTGTCGGAACACTAAGGACAATCTGACGATTTTCCACTTGGGACAAAGCGGGTAAGAGATAGCCATAAGTTTTCCCAATCCCAGTCGGCGCTTGAATCAGAGAGACAGGCTCATCTTTCAATAGCAAGCCAACCTCTTTAGCAAAACTTTCTTGTTCCTCCCTCACTTCAAGGTTCAACAAAGAAATATTTTTAGAAAAATCTTGAGATAGTTTTCGTGGCTCATTGGGAGCTGCAGTTTTCTTGAAATATAGCCCTTGAACTTCAATCAAGTCTGGAGAACTAAGGATAGATTGGTTGCGATAAATTTCCTCAATAACCAGGTAGGACTCATATAAGAGAGCGTCAGCCATTTCCAGCAAGCGTTCCAAGAGACCTTTCGGAAGCTGGGCCATCTTTTCCCGTAGAAATAAGAGTAATTCCGCTGTAGCTTGGGCGTCTGAAAGGGCTGTGTGAGCGTGTTTTAGAGGAATTCCTAATTCTCGGCACAATATCGGCAAACTATATTTTTCCAGTTCAGGGAAAAAGACTTGGGCCAATTCGACCGTGTCAACACGAGGATTTCTTAGTTCATAGCCTTCAAAAAATAAATTTTCCGCCAAAAGATTGGCATCAAACTGAACATTATGGGCTACAAAAAGCCCATCCTCCACCAAGTCAAAGATTTTTCTAGCAACTTGCGAAAAATCAGGTGCTTGCGCCAGACGTTGGTCTGTCAATCCTGTCAGTTCTTTGATATGAGCATCCAAGGGTTCATGTGGATTGACATCCGTCGTATAGTGATCGACGATTTTTCCGTCCTCAATCACGACAATTCCCACTTGGATAATTTTAGCCTTACTACCTGTGCTAGTTGCCTCTAAATCCACCACAACATAGCGATTACCAATCGTTTTCATTATAAAAAATTATACCAAAAAAAGGGCCATTTGGCACCTGCAAACATAGGATAATTTTCAAACTCAAGAAGGTCACTTTTCTTAAAAATCCTAATAAATAGAGCATCCTAGCCTACTTATTTTTTGAAAATATTGGAGAATAAGAAAAATTGAGAGAAGAAATGTTTGCATCTTTCTTCTCTCAACGAATCATTTACTTTATTTAACCATGTCAGGATCGTAGTCATAAAATCCTGTATCAAGGAAACGGTTTTTAGGGTGAAGTTTACGCACTTCTTCATCCAGCAAGAAGGCTTGGTCATGGCTAAAGTTGCCCTCTTGAATCAAGCTACGCACTTGGATAAAGAGTTTTGCAATCTCAACAAAGTTTTGACCTGGAGTATAAAGTCCTTCTAATTTCCAATGGGTAAAACCATGCTCCACCAATTCTGTCAATTTAGTCATCAAATCAAGGTCGTTATTGGCAAAGATATGGGTACCATGATTATCTTCAAAAATGGAATAGTGGCTCTCTGGGTCACTTGGCTCTGCCAAGAAGAGGTCACGCTTGCGCGTCTTTTCATCATCGATATGCGTAAAGTTATAGTAGTTTTGCAAAAGTGGACGTTTAGAATGATGGATGACACTAGCACCGTACACCAAAACTTCAGCAGGAATTTCTAAAATCTCTGGCATTTTGAAGAGTTCAGCCGATGGAATTTCACGCGCCAAAACAGCCTCAGATGCGCCAGCCTTTTGTCCCCAGAAGTTAATCTGACGACTGCTTGTCACCATGGTTGAAGCATCATAGATGGTCTTAAATGAATAACCATCGCGATTGACCACGTAAAAAACGCCTGCATCCCCAATCGTAATGTAATCGGCCTTAATTTCTTCCAAGAAATCGAGGAAGGGCTTAATACGATCCATCATGTCTTGGTGCATAAGGGCATTGACTGCAACAATCAATTCCTTATCAGCATCATGAACCAGCTTAGCGATTTCACGCAATTGGTCATGACTAAAGGTCGTTGGTAGACGAAGGCCAAAATCTTTCTCACCGACATAGATACGGTCTACGCCAGCTTCGAGCAATTGTTTAACTTGTTCAATACTTTCAGCAGTTGCTGTAATGATAATCTTTTCCATAGGAAAAATTATACCATATTTCTCCAAAATCAGCTATTCTTTGAAAATGAAAAGGGACCTTATTCTTTTTGTAACCTTTCTGTAATAATTCTCTGCTGAAAAAATGATAAAATAGGTATGTACTGTTAAGGAGAGAATCATGCCCGTAAGAAAATTACAATCCTATGAAGTAGACTATCAAGAAGAATTAAACCAGCAACTTCCTCATTATCAAGCTTATACACCTGAAGCACAAGCTGATAGCAATCTCAAAGAAATTTTATTTTTTGTCAATATCGCTGTTTTTTGTATCTGCATTGCTATCTTTAGTTTTATCTTTTTATCATTAAAATTAACAACTGTGCTCGCCTTACCTGCAGCAATAGTATCCAGCTTACTTGTTTTAAAAGTCCAACGCTCTATTATCAAACGAAAACTTAAAAAATAAACATATCGCCCCGTCTGGAGCGATATGTTTATTTTTTCTTTTTAGATGGTGTGTGAATGGCAATCTTCACTTCAAAGATTGTTCCCTTTGGCTTATTATCTTTAACAGTAATGGTTCCTTTTAGCGCATCTACAATTTGCTTGGCTAGGGACAATCCTAAACCAAAGCCACCTTTTTGCCGGGTTCTAGCCTTGTCGACTCGATAAAAACGATCAAAAATTTTCTTTTTATCTTCTGTCGAAATACCGACTCCATTATCGGAAACTAGCAAATAAAGATTACGATCGGTCGCCGAGATAAGAAAATCAATTTCACCATCCTCTTCAGTATACTTGACAGCATTATCAAATAAGATAGTCATCAACTGCTTCAAGAGCAGTTGATCCGTCACAATCGGACGATGGATCCGATTTTCAAAACGGAAGACACGATCATTTTCCGAAGCAATCATCTCATAGTTTGTGAAAGTCGTATTGAAAAAACTAGTTGGAACTTCTGCAAGCTCCGGCTTAATCCCATCATCTCTCCGAGCTAAGTTCAGCAAGTTTGTCGTCAAAAAACGCATATTTCGGACTTCTTCCAAACTCGATGCAATGCTTTCGCTCACATCCATAATGGTTGCTTCTGGCTTACGGAAAAGGGTCTCTAAGCGATTTTGCAAAACTGCAAGTGGAGTTCGTAACTCATGACTGGCATTTTCCACAAAGGACTGTTGCTTCTGCATGCTCTCAAGCAAAGGACGAACACTGACCCTAGCTAGATAGAGACTGGCAAGTAAAGACAAAATCCAGAAACTAGCCATCACGACCACAATCAATTGCTCATGCTTTTGACTGGCCTGCTCCAACTGACTGGTGTTAATCAAGACAGCAGCATACTTGATATTGGTTGAAACCGAACTGATATTCGTTTCCATCAAAATCATGCGATAGATTTCTTCTTGTCCATAGCTATTAAAAACTTGAATCTGGTAGATATGGCCTAGTTCTTTTTTCTCTAACTTAATCTTATCCAAGCCCAAAAATCGATTTCCAGAAAGGAGTTGGGTAAAATTCTTATCAAAGAGAATGACTTCCGTATTGGAACTGACATTGGGTTTTATCTCAGTCTTGCTAGTATCTGTAGCGGCATTTTCTAAATCTTTAATCTCTTCTGTTGCCCTATTTACAGCAAGCTGAATAACTGCCTGAGGATTTTCACTCAGTCCGTGGAGCTTATCATCCACTGAAGTATAGAGACTCGAGTGCATGACCTGCAAAATAATCAGAGTCATGGTAGAGAAAATCAGAGTGAAGACACCAAAGTTACGGATAAAATAACTAAAGTCATCCGCATACCATGTTTTTTTTAGTTTATTGAACATCTTTTAAAATATACCCAACACTGCGCAAGGTTTGTAAATTCTCTGCAAAAGTGGTTCCTTTTAATTTCTTACGGACTTTTGAAACATAGACTTCGACAACTGAAATCGTTGTATCACTATCAAATCCCCATAGACGATCAAAAATCTGCGTCTTAGGCAAAATAACATTTTGATTTTGAAGGAAATAAACTAGTAAATCGAACTCTTTCCCCAGCAATTCGACAGTAGTATCTTCAACCTTAACGGTATTGGTTGATAAATTGATGAGAATATCTCCATAAGATAGCGTATTTTCATTAAACTTACCTGAACGTTTGAGAAGGGCCTGAATCCGCATTTTGAGTTCTTCTAGGTAGAAAGGCTTGGTCAGATAATCATCCGCTCCCAGTTCAAATCCATGTCCCTTGTCATCCAAACTTTCCTTGGCGGTCATGATCAGAACTGGAGTCGTAATTCCCTTTTCACGCAATTCTTTCAAGACTTGGAAGCCATTTTTTTCTGGTAACATCAAATCGAGCAAAATCAAGTCATAGACACCACTTTCAGCTTCGTAGAGACCTTCTTCCCCATCAAATACCTGCATGACATCCGCAAAATCGTCTAAAAAGTCGAATACTGAATTTGACAAGCCTAGGTCATCCTCAACTAATAAGATTTTTATCATGAGAAACTCCTCCTTATTAAAACCATTATACCAAATTTGCCTTAAAAAAAACTCAACTCCCTCTCACTTTAAGAGAGAAAGTTGAGTTTTTATTATTTTACGAACGTTTAAGCTTTTCCATATTGAAGAACGACTGCTTCCACTGCAGCTTTTTCACGGTTAATCAAGTCAACACGCGCTGCAATTTCCTTGATTCCCATACCGATGTTACGGCTGAGAGCAAGATCAGAAAGTTGTGGCTCAAAGAATTCCTTGTATTCCACCAAGCGTTGCTGAGTCTTAAATACATGAGCAGGAAGGATAACAAAGCTATCAAAGCTCATATCTCCTCCAAGAGCTGCCTTAATCCAAGCCCAGTTTTCACGCGCCCAAGACCAAGCTGTTTCCTGAGTTGCTTGGTGAGCTAGGAATTGGTAATACCAAGCAGACAAGTCCTGCGGTTTCACCACAAATTTGTCCTTCCAAGCAGCAATCAAGGTTTGGATATTGTCCGCATCTTTACTATAGGCAAGAGCGGCTGCCAACTGACGTTTAAAGACAGCATCTGTTGCGTGCGTATAAGTATCAAGATAAAGTGCTAACAAGTCTTTGGTCTCATGATGTTTCATCTCATTGATCAGAACTTGTGAGCGAATGGCTGCTGGAAGTCCTGAAAGCTGATCCTTGTGAGCTTCGAAGATTTGGCTAGCGACTTGACTAGCTTCTGCATCATTTGATCGAATCATCATAGAAATAGCCAACTGACGAACCAATTCATCCTCATCTGATTCGCCATCTTTAGCTTCAAAACCAAGACGGTCATAATTATGACGAGCCAATTTAGCAACCAAGGCTTTGAAGGCTCTTTCAGCTTCTGTTCCTTCATCGATAAAGCGCTCAAGGGCAGAAATTACTTGAGAAACAGCTGAAACGACAAGGTAAGATTCTTCCTTAGCAAGCTTATCAAGAACTGGAAGCAAGTCAGCATAAGAAATGTGCCCTGCTTCAGCAAGCAAACGACGTTCTTGAACGATTTGCAGTTTACTTGTGTTATCAAGCTCAACTAGGTCAGCAAGAACAGCATCTAACAAGTCTCCTTGATAGTCTGTAATGTAGTGGGCTGTATTTTCAGTGTTGAGACGAAGTGCCGTTTTGTTTTCAGCAAGAAGAGCTGCGTAGCCAGGGATTTCGATACTTTCAGTTTCAAGTGTATCAGGCAAGCCTTTCCAGTTGCTATTGAGTGGCACAACCCAGAGACGGTTCTTGTCTTCATTCTTACCGATGAAGAATTGTTTTTGTGAAATCTTCAAAACATCATTTTCAACTTTGACAGTAAGAACTGGGTAACCAGGCTGTTCCAACCAAGAATCCATGAAGGCTGCGACATCACGGCCTGATGCTTGTCCAAGGGCATTCCAAAGGTCACGACCAATGGTGTTGCTGTATTGGTGTTTTTCAAAGTAAGCGTGCAAACCTTTAGCAAAATCAGCATCTCCTAGCCAACGGCGAAGCATGTGCATGAGACGGCTTCCTTTGGCATAGACGATAGCGCCATCAAAGAGCGTATTGATTTCATCTGGGTGTTTGACTTCGACGTGAACAGACTGAACACCATCAGTCGCGTCACGTTCAAGAGCAAGAGGTACTCCACCTGTTTGGAAATCTTCAAAGATATTCCAGCTTGGTTCAATAGCATCCACACAGACGTACTCCATCATGTTAGCAAAGCTTTCATTGAGCCAAAGGTCATCCCACCATTTCATAGTTACGAGGTTCCCAAACCATTGGTGAGCCAATTCATGGGCCACAACAAGGGCAACTTGTTGACGGCTAGCAAATGTAGAGTTCTCATCGACAACCAAGTAAACTTCACGGTAGGTCACAAGACCCCAGTTTTCCATAGCACCAGCCGAGAAGTCAGGAAGGGCGATGTGGAGAGATTGAGGGATTGGGTACTTAACTCCATAGTAATCTTCGTAAAACTCGATAGAGCGAACAGCGATGTCCAGTGAAAAATCAAGGTTAGATAGTGGGTGGGCTTTGGTTGAGTAAACACCAACAAGGGTACCGTTTTTAGTTTTAGCCGTTACACCTTGCAAATCACCCGCAACAAAGGCTAACAAGTAAGAAGACATACGAGGTGTTGTTTCAAACTTCCAGATACCTGTTTCCTCACGGTTTTCAACATCGATTTCTGGCATGTTAGACAAGGCCAATTCACCTTCTACTTGGTCAAAACGTAGAGAGAGGTCAAAAGTTGCTTTGGCTTCTGGCTCATCCACACATGGGAAGGCTTCGCGCGCAAAATGGCTCTCAAATTGAGTAGACAAGACTTCCTTCTTGACTCCATCAACTGTGTAATAAGAAGGGTAAATCCCTGTCATGTTGTCTGTGATTTTTCCTGAGAAAGCGATAACCACTTCAACTTGACCAGCCTCAGCCAATTCGATATGAAGGGCTTCATTGTCATGGTCAACAGTAAATGGGCGAGCTACCCCTGCAACTTCTACAGAAGCTATTTCCAAGTCTTTTTGATGAAGGGAAATGCGGTCACTCTGTGCTTGACCAGTGATGGTCACTTTCCCAGAAAAAGTCTTGGTCTCACGACTCAAGTCTAAAAATAAATCATAATGTTCAGGAACAAATTGCTTAATAAAATGTTCAACTGCTTGCATAGTTTTCTCCTATTCTAAGTTTAAGAGCTGCTGCTCTTCTTCAAACAAACTTATTATATCATGTTTTGTCTAAGAAAAAAGGATTGGACAGCGATTTCCAAAACTTTCTTCCGTCTAACAGTCTACAGAGGGTAGACCTTGCGAAATTCTTCTAAAACAACCTTGCTGTCAGGTGTAAAAGTCTGTCCTGCCTCCCTCATCCACTCGGTGAAAAAGTCCTCATGAACCTGACGCCAATAGGCTAAAGATTTGTCTCCCTCGCCTTCCTTGTAGGCATGGTCAGCAGAAACTTGATTAAAGGACTGAACGGAAACCTTTGTAATTTCGACAATGCAGACAGCCTGATTTTGACTGTCTAAAATGACATCAAATGTCCCTTCTTGCGGAAGGGGTTCATCTTCTAGTGCGTAGAGGTCGTAGGCTGAAGCTGTTGCCGTCTTTTCTCCTTCTAAAACCAAATCTGCCAAGAGATCGGCTTCCACTCCAAAAGCCCAAGCATCGATTTCATCTCCGATAGAAGGATTGATTTGTTTGTATTCATTCCACATTTCTCGCGGTGTCATGGGTTTCTCCTTTGTAATTTTTTACTTTCTTCTTTTACACGTTTGAGGTGGTCTGGATGGTCAATTTCTAAATCAAAAATCTCCGGAATAGAGCTGTAATGGAGAATGCATTCGATACCCATCTGATTCATTTTTTGTATGAAAGAAGTATTCAGATAGCCTGCTACAGCAAAATCAATCTTGTTCTTTCTTGCTTTATTCTGCATCTGTCTCAACATATCTAACATAATTGGATTTTCCATATCATGCCATTGACTGTTTCTCACAGTGGCAAAAATAAAAGAAGTCAAATCATTCATTCCAACTACAATCTTTAAAATGCCCGTTTCCATTATTCTGTCCAAGTCAAAATATGCTGACGGTAATTCAATCATCGTGGCAATTTTCCCAGTAAAGCCATGCCGACGCAATACTGTAATAGCTTGTTTTAATTGATCGGCATCATTGACAAAAGGAAAGATAACAGACAGATTGGGATTGATTTGATAAACTTCTGTAACGACATGTGCTTCAGCCTGAAATTCATCCAGACACGCCAGTAAACGCCTAGTCCCTCTATAACCAAACAAAGGATGGCGTTCATCAAAATACTCTTTAGTCCCCTTTAGACAATTAGCTTCTATATTCGTTAATTCAGAAAAACGATACCAAACTTCTTCATTTGAGTACAGGGAGCAGATAGTCTCTAGATAATCTTTTACAAATTGCTGACAACTGGGTAATAGGATGTTTTGATTAAGCTCTCTCAACAAGTATTCCCCACGAATCATTCCAATGTAGTGAAATAGTTGAGGATAAACTTTTTCAAGAATTTTTTCGCCACTAAGAGCAAGTTAATTTTGCATGTCCATTCACCTCATCTTAAAAGATATAATATCAGCTATCATTATATGACACTTTTCTCTAGTTCAAAAGCTACATAAGGTCCAATTAACTCATATCCTAAAAATTCTGCTACTTTTTTGGAAGCCTCGTTATGAGCATCCCAAAGTGGAAACATATCTCTATTTAAACTCTCTAGAATCATTGCAGCACCAAGCTTTTTAGCAAATCCATTTCCTTGTTCGTTTGGTCTAGTTGCAACTTCCACTTCAACTGCTTCACTGTAAACTAACCCTGAGGAAATCCCAGCAATCAGTTCATTATTTTTAAGAATCACAAAGCCAAATCCACCTTTTAAAACAAAATCCTGATAGGACTCAAAATCCCCCTGTAAATCCTGTGACCATTCTTCCGTAGAAAAGCAGTTATAAATATGATTATCAATAGGCACAATATTGTAGCCTTCCTCTAAATGAGTAACTAGATCATTTAGAAATTTGACTTGAAAATTTGCCTTATCTTTAAAAGAATAGCGAGTAAAAGAATTTAGCCCCACTTTCCGATGCAGAAAATCTTGCCAATTAGTATTTTCTGAAATAATAATCTTATAATCTAAACCATATTTTCTAACAAAATCTTCCCAAAATCTGGAATCCAACTCCCCTGCTAGGTATAGAAAATTCCCAACATCATAAAAGCTTGTTGCCCTATCATTGTTTCGGTAGACAGTTCCAATTTGAGATTTAAGACCATAGAGAACCATATTTTTCTTCCATGTTTTAAATAGTTCCATTATCCCCCTACTTCACCTTCCAATTCATGTAAGAAGTATTGCCCAGTTCTGTAAATCCTAATAATTCAGACTTAACCTTCAAGACTAATGGCGATGCATTTTCTTCTGTTATCTCTTGAATATCTATCCAAATATATCCAAGTGAATCGTTCGCACCATCAGACACAGCTTCCGAAATCGTAACTTGAGGTGCACTCTCATTCATTTCAACATCATACAAGGCCATGATATGGTGAACCATAAAATTTTTTAACTCTTCCCTGACGAAAACATCGTAGATTCGAGGATTAGAGTAGCTTCTAACAGTAAATCCCGTCTCTTCCATAACTTCTCTAGTCAGCGTTTCCGTCAGGCCTTCACCAAGTTGCTGACTGCCTCCAGGTAGGTCATACCGATGTTGATAAGGGCCTCTCGTTTTTTCAATGCAGAGTAACTTCCCATTTTCAAAGCAAACAGCGTAGACACCAAAGTGTCTTTTGATTTCCATCAGATCCTCCTACTTCAAAGACCAGCCACCATCTATTGTCAAAATTTGTCCTTGCATGGCGCTCGCTTTTCCACTTGCTAAGAAAAGACTAAGCTCTGCTACTTCCTCTGGTTCAATCCAGCGTTTGATTGGTGTTTCACTAGCAACCCAGGTAGCCAATCCACCTGGCTCAAAGTCCGCAGCAGTCATAGCTGTCTTGACTGCTCCTGGAGCGATACCAAATACCTGAATCCCGGTTTCAGCATAGTCTAGAGCCAACTGCTTGGTAAAGCCTGCCAAGGCGTGCTTCGAAGAAGTATAGGCGTGTCCACCGCCACCTGCTAGGCTCGAAGCAATGGAGCACATATTGATAATGGTACCTTTTTTATTCTCCAGCATTTGTGTCAAGTAATAGCGAGTCAACTCAACAGGAGTCATATAGTTGATTTCAAAAATCTCTTGAATTTCCTGCGCTGATTGTTCCAATAGGGGTTTATAAGCATCCAACACTCCAGCAGTATTGCACAAAATATCTACCTGAGGGCACCAGTCAAAAATAGGCTCCAAGTCCAAGGTCAAATCTCTCTGTAAAAAGTGAAAATCACCCTCTAAGAGTGGATTTTCACCTTGGTCAACTCCATAAACTTGATAGCCCTTCTCTAACAAGAGTCGAGCTTGAGCCAGACCAATCCCTGAACTCACTCCTGTAATGAGTACACGTTTAGTCATGCGCTTCTACCCAATCCGTCGCCAAAACATCACAAGGTGTCGGACTCCACATGGAAAAACCTTCTCCCTCCCCAGAAACGTTGATTAGGAAATAAGGTGTCACTTCAAGTGCAACCCCATTTTGCTCGATAGTGTCAAAAAGTTGGACATAGTTTTCAGCACCTCCCCAACCAGTTCGTACATATTTTTTCTTAGCCTTTAACCCAGGTAGAATTTCTTCAAATGTCATGTTTTTCTCCTTTAAAATCAATAATTCTTCCCTTCATTATAACAAAAAAACCGCTTTGCAACAGCTTTTTGACTGTGATTTATTTACATCTGCTTCTACTTACGGCAAATTATTCCCTGCTGCAAGATAAATTTCATACCATTCTTTTCTTGTTAAGCTAAAGTTTGCCGCTTGGCTAACTTCTCTCAAGTGATTAGGATTTGCGGTACCTACGACTGCCTGCATTTTTGCTGGATAACGCAATATCCAAGAAATGGCAATAGTTGAAGAGGTTACTCCATATTTAATAGCTAAACGATCAAGTACTTGATTTAAAGCTTGAAATTTCTCATTTCCAACAAAATTCCCTTTAAAATACCCAAATTGTAAGACAGACCATGCTTGAATGACCACATCGTGTAATTGGCAATATTCAAAAATGCTGCCATCTCGCATAGCTGCTTGACTATCTTCCATATTAACATGAAAACCTGATTCAAATCCTGGAGTAAAAGCCGCACTCAATTGTAGCTGATTAACAGCTAACGGCTGCTTGACATCTTTTTTAAGCAACTCCATCATCATAGGATTTTGATTAGAAACTCCAAAATCTCGAACCTTACCTTGTTTATAAAGAAGATCAAAGGCTTCTGCTACTTGGTCAGATTCCATCAAAGCATCTGGTCGATGAAGAAGCAAGCTGTCCAGATGATCAATCTTCAATCTTTGCAAAATACCGTCTACTGATTTTATAATATAGTCCTTAGAAAAATCAAAATAGGTAAATTCTTCTATGCGAATGCCACATTTGGACTGAATCCACATCTTTTCTCTTAAATCTGGACGATTTTTTAGGACAAGACCTAACAGTTCTTCACAACGACCACGACCATATATATCAGCCAAGTCGAAAGCATTGATTCCAACAGAAAGTGCTGTTTCTACAAGCTCTTCAACTTCTTTTACAGACTTATCTTTTATTCTCATCATTCCGAGAACAATTTCTGATAATTCTTTGTCATCTTGACCAAGAGTTATGTATCTCATCAAATTTTTCTCCTTTAATTTCTAACATTCTTCCCTTCATTATAACAAAAAACCGCTTTGCAACGGCTTTTTGACTATATTTCACTCCATTTTATCTTCTTAAACCCACGGAACAAGAGAAAAATGCCAATAAAAAGAACAGCTAAAGGAATGAATTTTGTAAGGAAAACATTTGAAATGCCCATCCACGCATAATAACGGAGCAGAGAGCCTACAATAAGATGGGCAACAATCATACTGACAAAGGGACGAAAGACCGCTTCTTTCCAATTCCAAATACTGATGACTAGAGAAAGCGTAAAGACAAGGAAACTATCCCAGGGAGCAGGAAGATAAAATGCTCCTTCTTGTATGAAACTTCCTATTCCTACATATCCCAGAACAACTAGAAGGACAAGAATCCCAACGACAATATAAGTGCCAATTTTCATTTTAGAAGAATCTTGGACTAAACTCCATCGTAAGATTGTGGCTACAAGCCAAAATCCAATCAAAAAAAGAAGAAGTTGCCCTAAAAATGTGAGCAAATTGACTGTTAAGAGAGGACCTTTAGAAAAATCACTTAGTAGTTGATAATAACGTAATATCGCTAGGACAAAAATTGGTGTTAAAAGGGACTCCTTGATAGAACTGCGTGGTGCTTCCTTGAGAATCTCTTTCATTATTTTTTTAGGATTCTTACCTAAATAATCCTCTGCACTCATGCCATCTCGTTCTGCTTCTGAGAAATCTAACATCATCAAATAAACCTGCTCTCTGAGATAGTCTTCATCATAGAGAAATCCAGCAAGATTAAAACTATCCCACAGTTCCTCAAAATACTGCTGATTGTCCTCAGAAAATTCATGTAGCAAAGCGCTTGTTTCTTCGTAATACTTCATTTTCTTCATGATTTAATCCCCATTCTTAATTCCTTCTACTTTTTGACTCAAATCATCCCATTGTTGCCAAAAGACTGAGACACGCTCTTCTCCTTCTTTCGTTAATGAAAAATACTTCCGATCTGGACCATCTGGCGACGGGCGCATGTCGCCTCTTATCCATTGATTTTTTTCTAACTTTTGCAACAAAGGATAAATAGTTCCTGGAACGATAGTATCAAATCCAGCCTCTCGCAAAGTCTGAACCAACTCATAACCATATCGCTCTTTTTGACCTATCATATCCAAGACACAACCTTCAAGAACACCTTTTAATAGTTGAGTTTCTTTCATCCCTTCCCCCTTCTATCTATTTTGTAATACTTACTAGTAGCTTCATCTATAATATACCACTTCACACTAGTTTGTAAAGCATAATAGTTGATACTCTTAGAAAATCTCTTCAAACCACG